>NZ_JAVDVQ010000017.1:0-83950 GCF_031456935.1 Arthrobacter ginsengisoli
CAACCCGCCAGGGGGCCCCAAGGGAATCTGATACATCCCGTCCTGACATCTCCGGAGGTGTTTGGGAAGGACTAACTCAAGTCATATCAGCCCGGCGGGGTGAAAGCTTACGACGCCGGCCGGGCCCAGCGGTATTCGTTCTCCGGCCGGCCGGGCGTGCCGTAGCGCGCGGTCCGCGTGACCGTGCCCGCGTCGGCGAGGTATTCAAGATAGCGCCGGGCAGTCACCCGGGACATGCCGAGAGCGTCCATCACTTCGCTGGCCGACACGGCCCCGGGCTGCTGCTTCATGAAGTCCTGGACCGATTCCAGCGTGGACGTCGCCAGCCCCTTGGGCAGCGGCAGCTCCGACGGGGCCCGCAGGCTCGCGAACGCCTGGTCCACATCGCTCTGCGACGCCCCGGGACCGCCCTGCCCGGCGGCGGGGGAGGCCAGTTGCTCGCGGAAGTGACGGTAGCTCGTGAGCTTGTCCGCGAAGGTGGCATAAGTGAAGGGCTTGATCAGGTACTGGACCACCCCGATGGCCACCGCGCTGCGGACAATGGTCAGTTCCCGGACGGCGGTGATGGCGATGATGTCCGCGAACAGCCCGGCCGCACGCATGCGGCGGGCGATGTCGAGGCCGTGCAGGTCCGGAAGGTTCATGTCCAGCAGCACCAGGTCCACCGGGGTGCCCGCAGCCGCGAATTCCGTCATCAGCCGGAGCGCCGAATGCCCGTCCGGGGCCGCTCCGGCCACCGTGAATCCCTCCAGCCGGCCGACATAGGCGGCGTGGGCGGCTGCTGCGATCGGCTCGTCTTCGACGACGAGTACGCGGATGTTGCTCATGGCTTTCCCTCGGTGGTCAGTGGTGCCGGCGGCGCTGCCGGCAGTATTGCCGGCGGAGCCGTCGGCAGCGTGACGCGGAACAGGGCCCCGGCCGGGCTCGAGATTGTCATCGTGCCGCCGAGCCGCTGCACCGCCTGGCGGACCAGGGCCAGGCCGAGGCCCCGGCCGAACGGCCCCGGAGACTTGGTGCTGAAGCCGTGCCGGAAGATGTCCTCCACGGCCTGCGGATCGATCCCGGGACCGCTGTCCTCCACGCTGATTTCCAGGGACCCGGCGGACGCTGCCACGGTGAGCTCCACGAGTTTCGGCGCCGGTGCCTCGGCGGCGGCGTCGATGGCATTGTCCAGGAGGTTGCCGAGGATCGCGACGAGGTCCTGTACTGCCAGCCCGGTCGCCAGGGCCGGACCCTGCCCGTCCCCGGCCGTGTTGAGGGTCAACTCGACGCCGCGCTCGTGGGCCTCGGCGGCCTTGCCCATGATCAGGGCCCCGAGCACGGGCTCGTCGATGGAGCTCACCACGTCGTCGGTCAGCCGCTGGCTGAGTTCAAGGTCCCCGGTGGCGAAGTCGAGGGCTTCCGCTCCGCGTCCTAGTTCCATCAGGGAGACGATGGTGTGCAGCCGGTTCGCATGCTCGTGGGTCTGGGCCCGCAGGGCGTCGGAGAGGGTGTGCATGGTCTCCAGCTCGCTGCCGAGCGACTCGATTTCGGTGCGGTCGCGGATCGTCGCCACCGTCCCGTAGACGGCCGCGTTCGTCCGCCCCCCGGCGGAACCGGGCCCCACGGCCGGTCCCTGGTTCACGACGAGGATGCGGGAGCCGGTCAGATGGATCTCGTCGAAGGCGGTCCTTCCCGATTCGAACAGCTCCCGGAGGCTGGGGGCCAGCGGGAGCGCCTCGAGGGACGGTGCCTCCTGCCGCCCGCCGCGGCCGGACCCGGCGGGCGCGCCTCCGGCGTCGGAGGAGAGTGGTGCCAGTCCCAGCAGTTCGGCGGCCTGGTCGTTGTACATCACGACCTTGCCCTTGGGATCGATCAGGATGACGCCCTCGCGGACCGAGTGGAGCACCGATTCGTAGTAGGCGAAGAGCTGGGCGAGCTGCTCCGGACCCCAGCCGCGGGTCACCTGGCGCAGGTACCGCCCCAGCAGCCAGGAGGCCAGCGATCCGGCGGCCAGCAGCGCCAGCCCGATGGCTGCCAGCGCCGTCAGCCGGCCGGAAACGGCGATGTCCACCGTGCGGACGGTCACTCCGGCGGCCACCAGTGCCCGCACGGTGCCGTCCGCGTCCTGGACCGGCGCGATCGTGCGCACGGAGGGGCCGAGCGTGCCGGCGGTGATCTCGGTGAAGACCTGGCCGTTCAGGGCCGCCTCAATGGACCCGATATAGGGTTTGCCCAGCTCCTCATCCCGGGGGTGGGTCCACCGGGTGCGGTCCGGCGCCATGATCGTGATGAAATCCGCATCCGCGTGCTCCATGACCTTCATCGCATAGGGCTGCAATACGGCGGAGGGGTCCGCGGCGCCCGCCGCGTCCAGCACCAGGGGATTGTCGGCCACCGCGGTCGCGACGGCGGCCATCCGCCGGCCGGCCTCGTCATAGGACCGGTCGCGCGCATCAACGAACGCGGCAGTGCCGACAACGGCCGTCAGCGTCAGCATGAACAGCAGATGGGCCACAAACAGCCGTCGGGCGATGCTCCAGCGGTGGATCATCAACACCTTCCATGACCAATATGAACGCAACGGTGATGCGCGTCACTGAATCCCCAATGATGGTGGAACACGCAGAACGGACGTGACGGGCCCCACAGCCTGTGCCGCACCGACGTCCAGCCTATCCAAGGAGAACACCATGACCTCTCAGCGAGGAGAGTCAGCGGCCGCGACGCCGGCCAAGAAGCGCAAGGGACTCGACAAATCCCATTATCTCTATATCGCGGTCATCGCGGCCGTTATCCTCGGCGCCCTGGTCGGGCTCATGTTCCCCGAGGTCGGCAAGTCCCTCAAGCCGTTGGGCGACGGGTTCATCAAACTCATTAAAATGATGATCGGCCCGGTCATCTTCTGCACCATCGTCCTCGGCATCGGCTCCATCGCCAAGGCGGCCACGGTCGGCAAGGTCGGCGGTCTGGCCCTGGGCTACTTCATGGTGATGTCCACCTTCGCGCTGGCCATCGGCCTGGTCGTCGGCAACCTGATCCACCCGGGCGAGGGCCTCAAGCTCGCCCCCTACGACCCGAACAAGAAGGCGGCCACGGACAGCACCGTCGACTTCCTGCTCGGCATCATCCCCGGCGACATCCCGGTCCTGCCGACCCTGCTCGGCGCGATCCTGGTCGGCTTCGCCCTCCAGCAGATGGGCCCCCAGGGTGCCCCGATCCTCAAGGCAGTCGGCTACGGCCAGGCCCTCGTCTTCCGCATCCTGGTCATGATCATGTGGCTGGCCCCGGTCGGAGCCTTCGGCGCGATCGCCGCCGTCGTCGGTGCGACCGGCATGCAGGCCATCTTCAGCATGGCCACCCTGATGATCGCCTTCTACATCACCTGCGCCCTGTTCATCGTCGTGGTCCTCGGCGGCCTGCTCAGGATCGTCGCCGGCGTCAACATCTTCCGGCTGATGAAGTACCTCGGCCGCGAATACCTGCTGATCTTCTCCACCTCATCCTCCGAAGCGGCGCTGCCGCGCCTGATCGCGAAGATGGAACACCTCGGCGTGTCCAAGCCCGTCGTCGGCGTCACCGTTCCCACCGGCTACTCCTTCAACCTCGACGGCACGGCCATCTACCTGACCATGGCCGCACTGTTCGTCGCCAACGCCATGGGCACCCCGCTGGACCTCGGCGCCCAGGTTTCGCTGCTGGTCTTTATGATCATCGCTTCCAAGGGTGCCGCCGGTGTGACCGGCGCCGGCCTGGCCACCCTGGCCGCCGGACTCCAGGCGCACGCACCTCAGCTGCTGGGCGGCGTGGGCATGATCGTCGGCATCGACCGGTTCATGTCCGAGGCCCGCGCCCTGACCAACTTCACCGGCAACGCCGTCGCCACCGTCCTGATCGGAACCTGGGTCAAGGAGATCGACGGCGGACAGGTCGAACGGGTCCTCTCCGGCAACGAACCCTTCAACGAGGAGACCATGATCGCCGGTCACGGAACTGACCCGGAGGCTGTGGCTCCGGAGCAGCCGGTCCTGGCCAACGCCTGAGCTGTTCCAGCCGCGCCGGCCCCGCCGGCCGCTGACCGGGACCGCCCGGACGCCGCAAGCGTCCGGGCGGTTCTGCGTGCCACGCCGGTAACCTTCGACTTCTACCAGAAGGTTGAGGCTCAAATTTTGGCCGCTGTCAAGGTTCACGGAATACCGTGTCGGGCGCTGTAACCTTGGGAGGAACAAGATCGGCCCTGGAGGCCCAGCGGCAGCAAAACCAGGCACCACAATCACCGTCATCGAAAGTGTGGATAGATACGTGAGCAGCGAACAGGGTTCAGCAACTCTGGAAGGCACCGAACTCGATCTGGAAGATGCCGTCATGGGCCCCACGGGGCGCCCCCAACGCGACTTTCCGGAGCCCGCTCCGCTGTCATCCCACGGCCCCGCGCGCGTCATCGCCATGGTCAACCAGAAGGGCGGAGTGGGCAAAACCACCTCCACCATCAACCTTGCCGCCGCACTCGCTGAGTACGGCCGCCGCGTGCTCCTCGTGGACTTCGACCCGCAGGGTGCCCTCTCCGCCGGTCTCGGCATCAACCCGCACGAGCTGGACCTCACGGTCTACAACGTCCTGATGGACCGCAAGGTCGACATCCGCGACGCCATCCATCAGACCGGCGTCGAGAACGTGGACCTGCTCCCGGCCAACATCGACCTGTCCGCCGCGGAAGTCCAGCTCGTCAACGAGGTCGCCCGCGAACAAGTGCTGGACCGGGCCCTGAAGAAGGTTGAGGATGACTACGACGTCGTCCTGATCGACTGCCAGCCCTCGCTGGGCCTGCTCACGGTGAACGCACTGACCGCCGCCCACGGCGTCATCATCCCACTGATCTGCGAGTTCTTCGCCCTGCGCGCCGTGGCACTGCTGGTGGAGACCATCGACAAGGTCCAGGACCGCCTGAACCCCCGGCTCCAGGTCGACGGCGTCCTCGCCACCATGTATGACGCCCGCACACTGCACAGCCGCGAGGTGATATCCCGCCTCGTGGAGGCCTTCGGGGACAAGGTCTTCGAGACGGTCATCAAGCGGTCCATCAAATTCGCGGACGCCACCGTCGCGGCGGAGCCCATCACCAGCTACGCCGGCAACCACATCGGCGCCGACGCGTACCGCAACCTGGCCAAAGAGCTTATTTCGCGCGGCGGCGCGCCCTAACCGGGGCCGTGGCAGAATCGGCTGCTCCCACGGCGGAGCTGGCGGCACCGGCCGAGAAGAAGCCGGGCTTCGAGGTCCGGCTCGCCAACTTCACTGGGCCCTTCGACCTGCTCCTCGGGCTGATTTCCAAGCACCAGCTGGACATCACGGAAGTGGCGCTGTCCACCGTCACCGATGAGTTCATCAAGTACATCAAGGGCCTCCAGAACTTGGGCGAGGAATGGGCGCTCGATGAGGCCAGCGAATTCCTCGTCATCGCCGCCACCCTGCTGGACCTCAAGGCGGCCCGGCTGTTGCCGGCCGGCGAGGTTGAAGACGAGGAAGACATCGCGCTGCTCGAGGCCCGCGACCTGCTCTTCGCGCGGCTCCTGCAGTACAAAGCGTTCAAACAGGTGGCGGGCATGATGGGGTCCACCCTGGAGCAGGAGGCCCGCCGGTATCCGCGGCAGGTCGCGCTGGAGGGACACTTCGCGGCACTGCTGCCGGAACTCCTCTGGCGGCACACCCCGCAGCAGTTCGCCGGCCTGGCCGAGGCCGCGCTCAAACCCAGGGAAGCCGCGCCCACCGAGATCGGCCTCACCCACCTTCACGGCACCCCCGTCAGCGTCAAGGAGCAGGCCGAACTGCTGGGCCGCCGGCTCCGGCTGGGCACCCCGCTCACCTTCCGCGCGCTGATCGCCGACGCCGGGTCCACCCTCGTGGTCGTGGCCCGCTTCCTGGCACTGCTGGAGCTGTTCCGGGACAAGGCAGTGGCCTTCGAACAATTGCTCCCGCTGGGGGACCTGACGATCCGCTGGACCGCGGATGGGGACGCCTGGAGCAGCGAAAACCTGAGCGAAGAATATGAGGAGCAGCCATGAACAATACCGTGCCCGGACAAGCAGCCGGGCCGGCAACCGCTGCAGCCGGCCCAGCAGCGGCCAACGACGCCGGCCCCGACGTCGGCAGCCTCCCCGGCGGCGCCCGTGCCGCGCTCGAGGCTGTCCTGATGGTGATCGACCAGCCGGCGACGGCCACCGAGTTGGCCTCGGGCCTGAACCTGACCGTCGACGTCGTCGAGGGGCTGCTCGTGGAACTGCAGCGGGAGTATAACGGCTATACTGTTAATGCCCCGGATGTGCACGATGCCAGTTTCAACGGCTTCAGTTCCACCCCCCGGGGTTTTGAATTGCGGAATATCGCCGGAGGCTGGCGGATCTATTCGCGCACTGAGTTCGCGGACATCGTCGGCGGATTCGTGCTGGAGGGACAGACAGCCAGGCTGACGCAGGCGGCGCTCGAAACGCTCGCCGTCATCGCTTACCGCCAGCCCGTATCACGGGCGAGGGTGTCTGCAATTCGAGGAGTCAATGTTGACTCTGTCGTGCGGACGCTGACGCAGCGGGGGCTGATCGAGGACTCGGGAACTGATCCGGAGTCCGGGGCGAACCTGTACCGCACGACGTCGTATTTCCTGGAGCGCATGGGAATCGGCTCGGTGTCGGAATTGCCGCAACTTTCACCCCATCTTCCGGGGCTGGAAGGCATCGAAGAGTTCTACGACGCAGGAAGAATGTAGGCAGGAACAACTGCCTACGCACGGGTATCCACCAGGGCAAAGGCTTTTTGCCCCAGCCGGCGGGGGTTGTCGGGAGACAGCGGCCGTTGGCCAACAAACGAAGGACGGGTCATGACACAGGCGGGACGCCAGGGTTCACCACGTAACAGTTCGGGACGCAACAGCGCCGGACAAAACTCAGCGCAGGGCTCCGGCCGCGGCGCACCAGGCGGTGCAGGCCGCGGCGCCGGCAGCCGCGGCGGCGGAGCCGGCTTCAAGGGCGGCGCAGACCGCCCCTTCAAGCACCCCAAGCCCCGCGAAGAGGCTTTCATCGATCCGGACCTGCAGGGACCTGACGGCGCGCCCGCCGGCCGGCCCGCCTCCGGCGACTGGAAGTCCGCAGCACCGTCCGGTAAAGCACCGTCCGGTAAAGCACCGTCCGGCAAGGAAGCTGCCCGCAAGGCTGCCGCCCGCAAACCCGGCTTCGGCAAGGCCCCCGGCACGCCCGGCGCGCTCAAGCCCAAGCCGCGCACCGGCGCCCCCAGGACCGCCGGCGCCCGCGCCTTTGGCAGCGAACGCTTTGGCCAGAGCCTCGGGCCCGTGCGCAAGCCGGCCCGTAAGCGCGGACCCCGCGCCGAAGTGCCCCAGTCCGAACTGCACGACTCCGACGGCATCCGCCTGCAGAAGGTCATGGCCTCGGCCGGCGTCGCCTCACGGCGCGTCTGCGAGGAAATGATCGCCGAGGGCCGCGTTGAGGTTGACGGCCAGGTCGTCACCGAACTCGGCGTCCGCGTCGACCCGAAGACCGCCGTGATCCATGTCGATGGTCTGCGCATCCAGCTGGACGAGAACATGGTCTACATGGTGTTCAACAAGCCCAAGGGTGTTGTCTCCACGATGGAGGACCCGGACGGCCGTCCCTGCATCAGCGACTTCGTCCGCAACAACCACGGCGAACGCCTGTTCCACGTCGGACGCCTCGACGTTGCCACGGAGGGGCTGCTGCTGCTGACGAACGACGGCGAACTCGCCAACCGACTCACGCACCCCTCCTACGAGGTCCCCAAGACCTACCTGGTACAGGTCCGCGGGCCGTTCCCGCAGGGCATCGGCGCCGAGCTCAAGGCCGGCGTGGAACTCGAGGACGGCATCGCGTCGGTTGACTCCTTCCGGCTCGTGGACTCCACCCCGGGCCACGTGCTGATCGAGGTTGTGCTGCACTCGGGCAAGAACCGGATCGTCCGTCGACTCTTCGACGCCGTCGGCTTCCCGGTGCTCCGCCTGGTCCGCGTAAAGATCGGCCCCATCGGCCTCGGCGACCAGCGCCAGGGCAGCATCCGGAACCTTGGCAGGCAGGAAGTCGGCCACCTGCTGGCATCCGTAGGGCTGTAGGCGTGTCCGCCTTTCGCACCCTCGGCCGCGGCCACCTCAACGGTCCGGTCGTGGTCGTGGGCACCGGGCTCCTGGGCACCAGCATCGGGCTGGGGCTGCGGGGCCGCGGAGTGGCCGTCTACCTCTCCGACCCTTCGCCTACCAACCAGGCCGTCGCCGTTGATATCGGTGCGGGCCTGCCCTTGGCGCGCCTTGACGGTGACCAGCCGGAACTCGTTGTCGTCGCAGCACCGCCGGATGTCACGGCGGACGTTGTCGAACGCGCCCTCGCCGACTACCCCGGGGCCACCGTCGTGGACATCGCCAGCGTAAAAGCCGGCATCCAGGCCGAGCTCCGCAGCCGCGGCGCCGACCTCAGCCGCTACGTGGGCACCCACCCGATGGCCGGCCGTGAAAAATCGGGTCCGGTTGCGGCCCGCGGCGAGCTCTTCACCTCCATGCCGTGGGTCCTGTGCCCGTCCGCGGAGTCCCTGCCGCGGGCCCTGCAGACAGCCCGGGCGCTGGCCGTGGACCTCGGCGCCGTCGTCGCCGAATTCGGGGCCGAGGAACACGACGAGGCAGTGGCGCTCGTCTCGCACGTGCCCCAGGTCGTGTCCTCGCTTGTGGCCAGCCGGCTGCAGGGCACCCCGCTGCACGCGCTGTCCCTCGCCGGCAACGGACTGCGGGATGTCACCCGGATCGCGGCGAGTGATCCGACCCTGTGGGTACAGATCCTCGGAGCGAACGCCGAGAAGGTCGTGGAGATCCTGCATGGCGTCCGCGAGGACCTCAACCGCGTCATCGGCACGCTCGAGAACCCGACAGCGCCCGGTGCCCGGCTGGACCTTGCCCAGCTGATCAGCGAAGGCAACGCCGGCCAGTCCCGGATCCCGGGCAAGCACGGCGGACCGCCGCAGGCCTACTCCTGGCTGACGGTCCTGGTGGATGACACGCCCGGACAGATCGCCAGGCTCCTGACGGAGATCGGCGAAATCGGCGTCAACCTCGAGGACCTCCGGCTGGACCACTCCTCCGGACAGAACGTGGGCATGGTGGAAATCTCCGTGCTGCCCAACAAACACGAACTGCTAATCGAAGCCCTCAATGACCGTGGATGGCGGGTACTCCAGTAATGACCCAGGAACTGATTGAAACCGTGGAAATTCTGCGCCCCGGCAAGAGCCTTGTCGTCGCCATCGACGGGCCGTCCGGATCGGGCAAGTCCAGCGTCAGCAAAGAGGTGGCACGCCGGCTCAAGCTGGCCTACCTCGACACCGGCGCCATGTACCGTGCCCTGACCTGGCTCTGCCTGGACAGCGGCACCGACCTGGATGACGGCGCCGCCGTCGAGGCTGCAGCCGAGAACCTTGTGCTGGAAATCAGCACGAGTCCGCTGGAGGACTACGTTCGGGTCGGCGGCACCGACGTCACGCTCGCGATCCGCGAGCCGGCCATCTCCGCCGCCGTCAGCGCCGTTGCCACCACACTCGGGGCCCGTACCGAACTGATCCGCCGGCAGCGCGAACTAATCAAAAAGCACCACCACCGCATGGTGGTCGAAGGCCGGGACATCACCACCGTCGTCGCGCCCCATGCCGAAGTGCGGATGCTGCTCACCGCAAGCGCGGAGGCGCGCCTGCGCCGCCGCGGCATCCAGCTTGGCGGCAGCCAGAACGCCGAACAGCTGGCAGCGCAGGTGACCCTGCGCGACGCGAAGGACTCAACCGTGGTGAACTTCACCCGGGCCGCCGACGGAGTGGTGACGCTGGACTCCTCGGAGCTCGACTTCGCCCAGACCGTTGACGCAGCACTCGGCATCGTGCACGGCATCGTCAACCACCAGGCGCTCCACCGTGACTGACGCCGGGCAGCGGCCGCCGGCCCAGGTCCCGTCCCCGTGGACAATGCTCTGGAGCCGGCCCGTGGGCTGGACCCTGGACCATGTCCTCTACCGGACCTCGGTGACCGGGCGGTCCAACGTCCCGGCCACCGGACCGGTGATCTTCGCCGGAAACCACATCAGCTTCCTGGACGGGCCCGTGATGTTCGGGGCTTCCCCCCGGGCCATGCACATCCTGGTCAAGAAGGAAATGTTCACCGGCGTCCTGGGCCAGGTCCTCCGGGCCTCCGGCCAGCTGGCGGTCGACCGCACGGGTGACCGGGCGGCCCTCCTCACAGCCAAGAGCGTCCTCGACGCCGGACGGTGTGTCGGGATCCTCCCCGAAGGGACGCGGGGGAGCGGCGAAGCCTCCGCCATCAACAAGGGGGTCGCCTGGCTCGCGCTGAACTCCGGTGCGACAGTGGTCCCCGTGGCCATCCTCGGTACCCGGCAGGCCGGCGAACACCTCGACGCCGTTCCGCGGTTCCGCCGTCGGCTGCACGTCAGCTTCGGCGGGGCCCTCAATGTCAGCCGCAGGCCCGGCGAGACCGGGCGTGTTTCAATGGACAGGGCCGGAACCGAGATCCGCGCCGCGCTGGCCCGCCATGTCCAGGACGCGATCCAAAAAACCGGGCAGCCCCTGCCCGACGCGGATTCCCCGCAAGAACGTCATGAAGCAGTAGCCGGGACGCCGGCAGATCACCCCATAAGGAAAGTGCAATGAGCGATACGACTCAAACCTCCGGCCAGTTTGGCGCCGGCGAAGACGAATACACGCCCACCGGCACGGACCAGGTGGCCGAGCACCTCGCCGCCCTGGACGATGAGGAAGCGGAGCTCCGCGCGGCCTCCCTCCGGGCCGGCCTGGACGACTACGAGCTGGACGAAGACGACGCCGCCCTCCTGAGCGGCGCGTACGACGACGAGGATTTCGACGGCCCGGTCAAGCTTGACCCGGTCCTGGCCATCATCGGCCGGCCCAACGTGGGCAAGTCCACCCTGGTGAATCGGATCCTGGGCCGCCGCGAAGCCGTGGTGGAAGACACCCCCGGCGTCACACGTGACCGGGTCATGTACTCGGCCACCTGGAACGGCCGGAACTTCACCGTCGTCGACACCGGCGGCTGGGAGCACGACGCCCGCGGCATCCACGCCCGCGTCGCCGAACAGGCCGAGATGGCCGTGGAGCTCGCCGACGCCGTGCTGTTCGTCGTCGACTCCGCCGTCGGCGCCACCGCCACGGACGAAGCCGTCGTGAAGATGCTCCGGAAGTCCAAAAAGCCGGTCATCATGGTGGCCAACAAGGTGGACGACTTCGCGCAGGAAGCCGACTCGGCCAGGCTCTGGGGACTCGGCTTCGGCGAGCCGTACCCCGTCTCCGCTCTGCACGGCCGCGGCGTCGCCGACCTCCTGGACCACGTGATGGACACTCTGCCCGAGTACTCCACGATCGAAGGCCTGGAACGCTCCGGCGGTCCGCGCCGCATCGCCCTGATCGGGCGCCCGAACGTTGGCAAGTCCTCGCTGCTGAACAAGCTGGCCGGCTCCGAGCGCGTAGTTGTGGACAACACCGCCGGCACCACGCGTGACCCGGTCGATGAGTTCATCGAACTCGGCGGCCGCACCTGGCGCTTTGTCGACACCGCCGGCATCCGCCGCCGCCAGCATATGGCACAGGGCGCGGACTTCTACGCCTCCCTGCGCACGCAGAGCGCCCTCGAAAAGGCGGAGGTCGCCGTTGTGCTCCTCGCGGTGGACGAAGTGCTCAGCGAGCAGGACGTCCGCATCCTGCAGCTGGCCATCGAATCCGGGCGGGCACTGGTTCTCGCCTTCAACAAGTGGGACCTGCTGGACGACGAACGCCGCACCTACCTGGAGCGCGAAATCGAGCAGGACCTGGCCCACGTGGCGTGGGCTCCGCGCGTCAACATCTCGGCGCTGACCGGGTGGCACAAGGACCGGCTGGTCCCGGCCCTTGACACCGCCCTGGAAAGCTGGGACAAGCGGATCGCCACGGGCCGGCTCAACGCCTTCCTGGGCGAACTGGTTGCCGCGCACCCGCACCCGGTCCGCGGCGGCAAGCAGCCCCGCATCCTCTTCGGCACCCAGGCGTCCAGCCGGCCGCCGAAGTTCGTGCTCTTCACCACCGGGTTCCTGGATCCCGGCTACCGCCGCTTCATCACCCGCCGGCTCCGCGAGACCTTCGGGTTCGAGGGCACGCCGATCGAGGTCAACATGCGTGTGCGGGAAAAGCGCGGCAAGAAGCGTTAATTCCGACACACCTGCCCGTGACATGCTGAAAGTGGCGCGGGCACCCTCCGGAATCGTGTAAGCTTTTGGAGGTGGTTCGGCCGGACTGCTCAGATGAACTCTTCTGGATAAACAAGAGAGTAATCATCAGGGCGGAGAACGGCGGGACTAACGGGCTGTAGCGCAGCTTGGTAGCGCACTTGACTGGGGGTCAAGGGGTCGCAGGTTCAAATCCTGTCAGCCCGACCAACAAGCAATTACCCCGCCATTCCCGATCAGGGAATGGCGGGGTTTTCTGTTTCTCCGCGGTGGTTCCCAGGCGGGCTATTTCAGGAACCGCGACGTCCGGCGGTCGGCCAGGATCTTTCCCTTGGTCTGGCAGCCCGGACAGTACTGCAGGGCCGTGTCCGCAAAAGAAACCTCGCGAACGGTGTCACCGCACACCGGGCACGCTTCACCCGTCCGGCCATGGACCCTCATGTGGCTTCGCTTGGTGTCCTTGAGCTCCCTGGGCGGCTTGCCGCTGGCTTCCTGCAGGGCTGTCCCCAGAATGTTGTGGATGGCATCGTAGAGGACCTGGACCGTATCCCGGTCCAGGGTTCTGGCCACAGCGAAGGGTGAGATCCTGGCGGCGTGCAGGATCTCGTCACTGTATGCGTTCCCGATGCCGGCCATTGCGCTCTGGCTCCGCAGCACGCCCTTGATCTGCTGGGAACTGCCGGCCAGGATCCCGGCCAGGGCATCGACGTCGAACCCGGGACTGAACGGGTCCGGCCCCAGGGCGGCGATTCCCGGGACGTCCTGCGGACCGCGGACCACATAGATGGCCAGGCTCTTTTTAGTGCCCGCCTCGGTCAGATCCAGGCCCAGCGGGCCGGACTCACCGGAAAACAACAGCCGCGCCGCGAGATGTCCTTTGCCCATTTTCAGCGGAATATCGTGCGGCGTGTCCGTGAAGCGGACCCAGCCGGCCCTGGCCAGGTGGAAGACCAAATGCAGGCCGTCGGCCTCCACGCTGACGAACTTTCCAAAGCGGCGCACCCCGGTCACGGTCCTGCCCTCCAGCTGGGAGAACGGCGGATCGGCCGTTTTGAGCACCGCGAAGGAGACGAGCTGGAACTTCGTGACCACGGCCCCGCGCAGGTGGACGGCGAGAAAATCCGTCAGGGCCGCGACTTCTGGAAGCTCAGGCATTTGCCTAGCCGTTACCGGCTTGTTCGGTCATGGCCCCATCATGTCAGAGTCCTCCCCGGGTCCGGCCGGATATGCCTATACTTTCAGCGGCGGACAGTTCAGGTGACCGCCGCCGACATTGGTGATTGACCCGAGGAAAGGCCCGTCATGAGCAACATTCCCGAAGAGCTGTCCTACACCGCAGAACACGAATGGGTGTCTGCCCCGAATGCCGACGGCGTTGTGCGCGTGGGCATCACCGATTTTGCCCAGGACGCGCTTGGGGACGTCGTCTATGCCCAGATGCCGGAGGCCGGCACCACGATCAAGGCAAACGACGTCATCGGCGAGGTGGAATCCACCAAGAGCGTCAGCGACATCTACGCCCCTGTTTCCGGTGAAGTTGTCTCCCGCAACGAGGCGCTCGACACGGACTCGGCCCTGATCAATTCCGATCCGTATGGCGATGGTTGGCTGATGGAAATCAAGCTCGCGGAAGCCGACGCGATCGAGTCGTTGCTCAGTGCATCGGAGTACGAACAACAGGTAGGCTAAAGAGAAGCCCATTCGGGCCGGGCCGTTGAAACAGCCGTTGGTAAACCAGCGAAACAACGTCCCGCCGAGGGGTGAATCCCGGATTTGCCGGGCATTTCCGGACGGCATGCGTTGTTTGCAGGGGGGACACCTGCAACGAATGGAGGAATCAATGTTTGGGCACGAACGCAACAACACCGGTGACGGTTTTGGCACGGGTGGAGTGAAGGCTTCGGAGACCACGTCGATCAACCTCACTCCGGTCCGCGATGAACCGACCATCACGCCGAAGCTCTCGGTAGAGGAGCGGGCCGCGGTTGAGGCGCTGCCGTACGGTTCTGCCCTGCTGGTGGCACACAGCGGACCCAACATGGGCGCCCGCTTCCTGCTGGACTCGGACATCACGACGGCGGGCCGGCACCCGGACGCCGACATCTTCCTCGATGACGTCACGGTTTCCCGCCGGCACGTCGAGTTCCGCCGCACAGCGCGCAGCTTCGAAGTCGTGGACACCGGAAGCCTGAACGGCACCTACGTGAACCACGACCGCGTCGACAGTGTCGAACTCAAGTCCGGCAACGAAGTGCAGATCGGGAAGTTCCGCCTCACCTTCTACCTGAGTCCTGCCCGCGCAGCAGGCAACGTCTGATTCCGGGGTAGCTGCCTGTGGCCATGGCACAAGCGGAACGGCGCGGACCCCAGGTTCTGAACATCGGGGAAGTCCTGGCTCAGCTGAGTGACGACTTCCCCAGCATGACCGCGTCAAAAATCCGGTTCCTGGAGGAAAAGGGACTGATCAACCCCCAGCGGACCCCGGCCGGGTACCGGCAGTACGCCGAAAGCGACGTCGAGCGGCTGCGCTTCGTGCTGGCGCTCCAGCGCGACCAGTATCTGCCGTTGAAGGTCATCAAGGACTACCTCGAAGCCATCGACCGCGGAGAACGCCCCGAGAACCTGCCGCCCGGCGTCACGGTCTCGCCGCGGATCGTCTCCGAGGAACTGGCGTCCGAACTGCAGAACCGGGTCCGCCGGCTCACCGAGGAACAACTCCGCGCCGAGTCCGGCGCGAGCGTGCCGATGCTCGAGTCGCTGCTGAGCTTCGGCCTGATCGGCCACGTCAACGGCAAATTCGATGAATACGCCCTCCAGGTCGCCCGTGCGTGCGTCCAGTTGGAGGGCCACGGCCTGGAACCACGGCACTTGCGGCCGTTCCAGGCGGCCGCCGAACGCGAGTTCGGGCTCGTGGAGCGAGCCGTGGCGACGCTGACCTCGCGCAAGGATGCCGCTTCCCACGCCCGTGCCGCCGAGGAGGCCCGGGAGATCAGCGAGTTGTGCCTCAGCCTGCACCGGGCCCTGGTCCTGGACCGCATCTCGAGGATGGACATCTGATGATTGAGGTGGAAATTGTAGGCGTGCGGATTGAACTGCCCTCCAACCAGCCGCTGGTCCTGCTCAAGGAGATCCACGGGGAGCGGCACGTGCCGATCTGGATCGGCACTCCCGAAGCCAGCGCCATCGCCCTCGCCCAGCAGGGGGTCGTGCCGCCGCGCCCGATGACCCACGACCTGCTGATCGACGTCGTCGAATCCCTCGGCCACACGATTGTCAGCGTCAATATCGCCGCCGTGGAGGACAACATCTTCTACGGACAACTCCAGTTCGACAATGGGACCACGGTCAGTTCCCGGGCCTCCGATGCCCTGGCGCTGGCCCTCCGCGCCAAGTGCCGGATCTGGTGCGCTGAGGCCGTGATGGAAGAGGCCGGCGTCAGGATCACCGAACACGACGAGGGTGAAGACACCCATCCCGGTCCCGCCGTCGACGAAGAGGGGGAGTTGCGCCGCTTCCGCGAGTTCCTCGACGACGTCGAACCCGAGGACTTCGCCGGCTGAGGCCACCCAAGGTTAAAGCCGAGGATGAAAGTTTCGACACGCCCCGGCAATTCCCCCAAGGTCTTTGACCTTGGGCCCCGGCAGGCCTAACGTCAGAAGTACAAGTTCCCATTGCACGCAACAGCCGCACAGGTCACACTGGAAGGTGCGGCCCCGGCAGAATTACACGGATGAATTTTATCCAGCTGTGTTTTGTTTAGCTAGTGCCACCTGGTTGCAGCTGCATCTTCCGCAGGGAGCCAAGACAAGGAGGATCCACGTGAGTCCGAAAGGCGAAGCGGGCGAGCTCAAACAGCCCTCGACGGCTGGTATCGCCGTGCCCGCCAGCGGTGCCCAGGGCCTGCTGTTCACCGAGGATCTTCCTGTCCTGGATGAGGACGCGGGCTACCGCGGTCCCACCGCCTGCAAGGCCGCCGGCATCACCTACCGCCAGCTGGACTACTGGGCACGCACCGGTCTGGTCGAACCCGCAGTCCGCGGCGCCGCCGGTTCCGGCTCCCAGCGGCTCTACGGTTTCCGCGACATTCTTGTCCTCAAGGTCGTCAAGCGCCTCCTCGATACCGGCGTTTCGCTGCAGCAGATCCGCTCCGCCGTGGAGCACCTCCGGGAGCGCGGGGTCGAGGATCTCGCCCAGATCACCCTCATGAGCGACGGCGCCAGTGTGTACGAGTGCACTTCGGCCGACGAAGTGATCGACCTCGTCCAGGGTGGGCAGGGCGTTTTCGGCATCGCCGTCGGCCGCGTCTGGCGGGAAGTGGAAGGCAGCCTCGCGGCCCTTCCCAGCGAACACGCCAGTGACCAGTCGTTCCCCGGCGACGAACTCAGCAAACGCCGCGCCGCCCGCAAGATCAGCTAGCGCAGCAGCCTTCGATTCCATCAACGGCAAAGGCCGCCATCTGTACATGATGGCGGCCTTATTCCATGAGCGGAGATCTGCCTACCGGCGGACGCGGTCCCGGACCCGGGCAGCAGCTGGCCGGCCGTCCGCGGCCGTCAGGTTTGCCAGCAGGGCGTCGAACAGGGCGGCGGCGTTCTTTGCCGAATCCCCGGGCCAGTGATGGATGGAGTGGGCGGCGCCCTGGATCTGCTGCCAGTTGGCCTGCTCCGGGATGTGCGGGGACAGCAGCAGCCCGCCGAACATGGACTCCATCTCGGCGAGCCGGAAGGTGTGCTCGGCGGAGCCGCTGCGCACCCGGTTGGCGACGATGCCCGCGGGGGAGAGGTTCGGGGCGAATTCCTGCCGGAACAGCTGGATGGCCCGCAGGGTGCGTTCCGTGCCCGCGACCGAGAACAGGCCGGGTTCGGCGACGAGGACAACCTTGTCGCTGGCCGACCAGGCCATCCTGGTAAGCCCGTTCAGCGAAGGCGGGCAATCCACGAGGACCAGCTCGTACTTCTCCGCACCGGCCAGCAGGGCGGAGAGCCGGCGCAGGTCCCGGCGGCCCAGATCCGGGCGGTCATAGATGCCGGTGTACGCCGAGCCGACCGCCACATCCAGGACGGATGAAGCCGGGCCGGCGGGAGCGCCGCCATGGGCGGATGCGCGTTCCACCCAGCCACTGGTGACCACGTTTTCGGACAGGCGGGCACGCCGGGGAGCCTTGAGCATCCGGCCGATGTCCTGTTGGTCCCCGGACCGGGCCCCGAGGGCCGTACTCGCATCCGCGTGGGGATCAAGGTCGACGACGAGCGTGGGGATGCCGGCGGCCAATGCCGCGGATGCCAATCCGGTGGTCACCGATGTCTTGCCGACACCGCCTTTAAGGCTGCTGATGCTGACTACTTGCACTTGAAAAACCAATACCTAACGCCGGTTGCCGGGACGGGGTCCTGCCGGCCCCTGCGTTCTCCGGAACCGGGGCGTGCATGCGCCACCCACCACCTCATCATATGTTGCCGCCCCGACGAAACCTGTCTCATCGGGTGCCGGGGCGGGCAGATCATGGATATGCTTCTGCCGGGACCGGGACCGGAACCGGCCTGTGCCTAATCCGGCGCACGTGACGCGCGTCGCTGTGACGGTCACCACAATGATTTGTGTTTGCCCGGCCACGTCTTAGACACTGTGACCAATTACCGATACACCCGCGATGATGCAGGAGAAGCATGTTTTCGAAGATTCTGGTGGCCAATCGCGGCGAAATCGCGATCCGTGCCTTCCGCGCCGGCTATGAACTCGGCGCCAAAACCGTAGCCGTCTTCCCCAACGAGGACCGCAACTCGATCCACCGCCAGAAGGCCGACGAGGCGTACTTGATCGGCGACGAGGGCCACCCCGTCCGGGCCTACCTCGACGTCGACGAGGTGGTGCGTGTGGCCAGGGAGTCCGGGGCGGACGCCATCTATCCCGGGTACGGCTTCCTCTCCGAGAACCCGCGCCTGGCCCGGGCCGCCGCGGCGGCCGGCATCACCTTCGTGGGTCCGCCGGCCGAAGTCCTGGAACTGGCGGGCAACAAGGTCGCAGCCCTTGAGGCGGCCCGCAAGGCCGGCGTTCCGGTGCTGAAATCCAGCCAGCCCTCGAAAGACGTCGACGAGCTTATCGCAGCCGCCGACGTGATCGGCTTCCCGATCTTCGCCAAGGCCGTCGCCGGCGGCGGCGGGCGCGGCATGCGCCGGGTGGACACCCGCGAAGCCCTGCCCGAAGCGCTGCAGGCCGCAATGCGCGAAGCCGACGCAGCCTTCGGCGACCCGACCATGTTCCTGGAGCAGGCCGTGCTGCGGCCCCGCCACATCGAGGTGCAGATCCTGGCCGACGCGGAGGGCAACGTGATGCACCTCTTCGAGCGTGACTGCTCCATCCAGCGCCGCCACCAGAAGGTCATTGAGATCGCCCCGGCACCAAACCTGGACGAAGGCATCCGGCAGGCGCTGTACCGCGACGCCGTGAAGTTCGCCAAGGCGCTGAACTACGTCAACGCCGGCACCGTGGAATTCCTCGTCGACACCGTCGGGGAGCGGGCCGGCCAGCACGTGTTCATCGAAATGAACCCGCGCATCCAGGTTGAGCACACCGTCACCGAGGAAGTCACCGACGTCGACCTGGTGCAGGCGCAGCTGCGCATCGCCGCCGGCGAGACCCTCGCGGACCTGGGCCTCTCGCAGGAGACGGTCCAGCTCAAGGGTGCCGCCCTGCAGTGCCGCATCACCACGGAGGACCCGGCCAACGGGTTCCGGCCCGACGTCGGGAAGATCACCGGCTACCGTTCGGCCGGCGGCGCCGGCGTCCGGCTCGACGGCGGCACCGTCTATTCCGGCGCGGAGATCAGCCCGCACTTCGACTCGATGCTGGTCAAGCTGACCTGCCGCGGCCGCGACTATCCTGCCGCGGTGGCCCGGGCACGCCGTGCCCTCGCCGAGTTCCGCATCCGCGGCGTCTCCACCAACATCTCCTTCCTGCAGGCGGTCCTGGACGACGCCGACTTCATCGCCGGCAATGTGGCGACCTCCTTCATCGACGAACGCCCCGAACTGCTCAAGGCCCGGGTCTCCGCCGACCGCGGCACCAAGCTGCTGACCTGGCTCGCCGAAGTCACCGTGAACAAGCCGAACGGCGAACTCACGGTCCACAGCGATCCCGCTGCCAAGCTCCCCGAGCTGGACGACGCCGCCGCCCGTCCAGGCTCCCGCCAGCGGCTGCAGGAACTGGGCCCGGAAGGCTTCGCGAAGGCCCTCCGCGCGCAGGACGCCGTCGCCGTCACCGACACCACCTTCCGCGACGCCCACCAGTCCCTGCTCGCCACCAGGGTCCGCACCCGCGACCTCGTGGCAGCCGGCCCGGCAGTCTCCAAGCTCCTCCCGGAGCTGCTCTCCGTGGAGGCCTGGGGCGGAGCCACCTACGACGTGGCGCTGCGCTTCCTCGGCGAAGATCCCTGGAACCGGCTCTCCGCGCTGCGCAAGGCCCTGCCGAACGTCTGCCTGCAGATGCTGCTTCGCGGGCGCAACACGGTTGGCTACACGCCGTACCCGGAAGAAGTGACGGTCGCGTTCGTCAACGAGGCCGCAGCCACCGGCATTGACATCTTCCGCATCTTCGACGCGCTCAACGACGTCAACCAGATGGCGCCGGCGATCCGCGCCGTCCGCAAGACCGGCACCGCCGTCGCGGAGGTCGCGCTCTGCTACACGGCCGACATGCTGGACCCGGACGAGACGCTGTACACCCTGGACTACTACCTGGAGCTGGCGCAGAAGATCGTTGACGCCGGAGCGCACATCCTGGCGATCAAGGACATGGCGGGTCTGCTGCGACCCGCCGCCGCCGCCCGCCTGGTCACGGCACTGCGCGAACGCTTCGACCTCCCGGTCCACCTGCACACGCACGACACCGCAGGCGGACAGCTGGCCACCCTGCTGGCGGCCGTCGACGCCGGAGTCGACGCCGTTGACGTGGCCTCGGCCTCGCTGGCCGGGACCACCAGCCAGCCGTCCGCCTCCGCCCTGGTCGCCGCGCTGGCCCACACACCGCGGGACACCGGGCTCAGCCTGGCCAACGTGTGCGCCCTCGAACCCTACTGGGAAGCCGTGCGCCGCGTCTACGCACCGTTCGAATCGGGCCTCCCGGGTCCCACCGGACGGGTCTACCAGCACGAGATCCCGGGAGGACAGCTCTCCAACCTGCGCCAGCAGGCGATGGCGCTGGGCCTCGGGGAGCGGTTCGAGGCCATCGAGGACATGTACACCGCGGCCGACCGCATCCTCGGCCGGCTCGTGAAAGTCACCCCGTCCTCCAAGGTCGTCGGCGACCTGGCCCTGCACCTTGTGGGCCTCAACGCCGATCCCGCGGACTTCAACGAGAACCCGCAGAAATACGACATCCCGGATTCGGTGATCGGCTTCCTGTCCGGTGAACTGGGCGACCCTCCCGGCGGCTGGCCGGAACCGTTCCGCACCAAGGCCCTGCAGGGCCGCACCGTGAAGGTCCGCGACGTCGAGCTCAGCGCAGAGGACAGCGCCGCACTCAAGTCCGATTCCAGGACCGTGCAGCAGACCCTCAACCGGCTCCTCTTCGCGGGCCCGACGAAGGACTACCAGAAGAGCGTGGAGACCTACGGCAACCTCTCGGTGCTGGACACCCGCGACTACCTGTTCGGGCTGCAGCGCGGCGCCGAGCACGAGATCGAACTGGAGAAGGGCGTCCGGCTGATCGCCTCGCTCGAGGCGGTCTCCGAACCGGACGAGAAGGGCATGCGGACCGTGATGTGCACGCTCAACGGGCAGTCCCGCCCGGTGATGGTCCGTGACCGTTCCGTGGTCAGCAATGTCAAGGCCGCCGAGCGCGCCGACGCAGCCCAGCCCGGCCAGGTGGCGGCACCGTTCGCCGGCGCGGTCACGCTGACCGTCAAGGCCGGCGATTCGGTCAAGGCCGGCGACACCGTCGCCACGATCGAAGCGATGAAGATGGAGGCATCCATCACGACGCCGGTGCGCGGCACCGTCTCGCGCCTGGCCGTCGGCGCGATCGAGCAGGTCCAGGGCGGGGACCTGCTGCTGGTCGTCGAATAGCCGCCACGCACCACGCCGCCGCGAGACAAGCAACGAGGGTCCTTCCGGCCGAGAGGCTGGAAGGACCCTCCTCCTTCTTAAAAGCAACGCGGGGTCAGGTAACGCCCATCCGAAGCCTGGCGCTATCTGACCCCGCGTTGCGGTTGGCGGCGCCGCCTAGACCTGGGTGGGACGCGGAGCGCCGTACATCTCCTCGATGACGTTCTCGAAGTCCTTCATCACCTGGGCGCGCTTGACCTTCATCGACGGTGTCAGGTGCCCCGAGGCCTCCGTGAAGTCGGCGGGCACGATCCGGAAGGCCTTGATTGCCTCCGCCTGGGACACCGACTGGTTGGCGCCGTTGATGAGTTCCTGCACGGCGGCCTTGACCACCGCGTTGTCGGTGGCTTCTGCGATGGTGGTTGACGCGGGCAGTCCGTGGCGGTGCAGCCAGCCGGGCAGGGCCTCCTCGTCGAGGGTGACCAGCGCGCCGATAAAGGGCCGGTTGTCACCCACCACCAGGACCTGTGAGACCAGCGCGTCCGCGCGGATCTGGTCCTCCAGCAGGGCGGGCACGACGTTCTTGCCGCTGGCCGTGACGATGATTTCCTTCTTGCGCCCGGTGATGGTCAGGAAGCCCTGGTCGTCGAGTTGGCCGATGTCGCCGGTGCGGAACCAGCCATCGACAAAGGACTCGCCGGAGAGGTCCTCGCGCTTGTAGTAGCCGCGCATGACACACACGCCCTTGGCGAGGATCTCGCCGTCGTCGGCGATCCTTACCGCATTGCCGGGAATCGGGGCGCCGACGGTGCCGATCCTGATCAGCTCCGGGGTGTTCACGGTGACCGGGGCCGTCGTCTCGGTCAGCCCGTAACCCTCCAGGATCTGCATGCCGATGCCCTGGAAGAAGTGTCCCAGCCGTTCGCCCAGCGGGCCGCCGCCGGACACGGCGTGGGCCACCTCGCCGCCCATGGCGGCGCGGAGCTTGCTGTAGACCAGCTTGTCGAAGACGGCGTGCTTCAGTTTGAGGCCGAGGCCGATCCTGCCGGCCTGGCGGGCGCGGGAAAATTCGATGGCGGTGTCGGCAGCGCGGTGGAAGATGGCGCCCTTGCCGCCGTCCTCGGCTTTGGTGAGCGCCGAGTTGTAGACCTTCTCGAAGACCCTCGGCACGGCCAGGATGAAGGTCGGCTTGTAGCTCTGCAGGTCCGGCAGGAGGTTCTTGATGTCGGGCGTGTGTGCCACCGTGACGCCGGCTGCGACCGCAAGCACCGAGATGAAGCGCGCAAACACGTGGGCGAGCGGCAGGAACATGATGGTGCGGGACTGCTCGTGGACGACCTTGTTCAGCGAGGTGGCCAGCGTGTTTTCGGAGAGGCTAACGAAGTTTCCGTGGGTCAGCTCGCAGCCCTTGGGCCGGCCGGTGGTGCCGGAGGTATAGATGATCGTGGCGACGTCGTCGAGGGACGCCAGGCTGCGCCGTGCCTCAAGCTCCTCGTTGCTGACCGTCGCCCCGGCGGCGCGGACCTCGTCGAGGCCCTTTCCTTCGAGCTGCCAGACGTGGGCCAGGTCGGTGAGGCCTTCGGAGGTAGCGGCCTGCCGGATGATGTTCTCGTGATGGGCGGACTCGCCGAAAGCGGCGACCGCGCCGGAATCGCCCAGGTTCCAGGCAACCTGCGAGGGCGAGGAAGTCTCATAGATCGGCACCGAGACAGCGCCGGCGAACCAGATGGCGAAGTCAACGAGGGCCCATTCATACCGGGTGCGGGACATGATGCCCACCCGGTCGCCGGCGGCGACGCCGCTGGCGATCAGGCCTTTGGCGAGCAGTGAGACATCGGCCAGGAAGTCGGCGGCCCGAATGTCCTGCCACGCTCCGGCCGCGTCACGGCGCGAGAACAACGCCGGATTGGACGCCTTCGCCGCCTGACGCAGGACCAGGTCCGTGATGTTCATTTCCGGGGGGACGTTGACCAGGGGCGGGACACTGATTTCTCGCACGTTAGCTCCTTTGATATCCATGGACCCGCGACGGGTACGACTAACACTAGTATGCAGACCGCGGCATGTGTGTTCCACGACACCTACCCGTGAGTAACCTTACGCTTTGCTAACGCCGCAGCAGCCGGGTGACCCGGTAATGCGGGGCGATGCGGCCCGTTCCCTGGCGTTCGGGAGAATAGGATAGGGCATCATGCAGACACCTCCACCAGGACAGCATCTGGGCCTGTCCCGCGGGACGGCCGCCTGGCGGCGCAGGGCGCAGGCCGGCGCGGCCGGCGGACCGGCCAGGCATGGCCTGCGGGAGCACCTGCGGCTGGGCCGCAAAGGATTGGCCATCGGCGTGGACATCGGCGGCACCAAGGTGGCGGCCGGGGTGGTCGACGCGGAGGGACGGATCCTCGCCCAGGCCAGGCGCTCCACTCCGGGCAATGACCCCCGTGCGGTCGAACAGGTGATCGTGGACCTGGTCAAGGAATTGGCGGAGGGCCACCGGATCTGGTCGGTGGGGATTGGTGCGGCCGGCTGGATGGACCTCGACGGCGGCACGGTGCTGTTCAGCCCGCATTTGGCCTGGCGCAACGAACCCCTCCGGGACAACCTGCAGCGGCTGCTCCGGCGGCCTGTGCTCTTGACTAACGACGCCGACGCGGCCGGCTGGGCCGAGTGGCGTTTCGGCGCCGGGCAGGGCCAGAGCCGACTGGTCTGCATCACCCTCGGAACCGGAATCGGCGGTGCCATGGTGATGGACGGCCGCCTCGAACGCGGGCGCTTCGGCGTGGCGGGGGAGTTCGGCCACCAGATCATCATGCCCGGCGGCCACCGCTGCGAGTGCGGAAACCGGGGCTGTTGGGAGCAGTACGCTTCCGGCAACGCCCTGGGCCGGGAAGCCCGGGAACTTGCCAACGCCAACTCCCCGGTGGCCCAGGAACTGCTCAACGCGGTCGACGGCCATGTGGAGCGCATCACGGGGGTGATTGTCACCGAGCTGGCCAAGGCCGGGGACCCGACCTCGCGGGAGTTGCTCGAGGACGTTGGGGAGTGGCTCGGACTGGGCCTCGCGAACCTTGCCGCCGCGCTGGACCCGGGCAAATTCGTGATCGGCGGTGGACTCTGCGACGCCGGCGAACTGCTGGCCGGCCCGGCCCGGAGGGCCTTCGCGCGGAACCTGACCGGCCGCGGCTTCCGGCCCGCGGCCGACATCGAACTCGCGGCGCTCGGTCCGAATGCCGGCCTGATCGGTGCTGCGGACCTGTCCCGGGTCAGCAGCCGCATGCACAGTTAGATGCGTGCGCCGTCGTCGTGCTCGTCCTTTTCGCCCGGCAGCTTCATGATCAGGAATACCAGCGACGCGGCGAAGGCCGCCACCATTCCGAGGATGGCCAGCAACGGCGCCGAGCGCCAGAACATCGCGGACATCAGCAGGGCGACGGGCCCGCCCACTGCGCCGAGCCAGGCCAGCACCGTCAGGGGGTCGGTCCCGGCGAGGCTGGGTGGTTCCTCCGGCACGAACTCGCCCGGCGCCAACGGGTCGTCATCCGCCGCCGCATGGTCCCGCGGCCCCGGCGCGGACTCCGGGCCGTCCGGGGCGGCCCCGGCAGCCTCGCTCCGGGCCTGCCGTTCCTCGGCGGAGAGTTCAACCGGCGCCCCGCCGGAAAGCCCCAGCGGGTCGAAGTCGCTGAAGGGCCGGGGCGCTGCGGCCCGGGCGACGTCCGAGGCGTCCGAGGCGTCCGCGGCAGGTTCGTCCGTCCCGGGCTGTGACTCCGTCCCGACCGTGGAATCCGTGTCACCCGTGGCTTCTAGGACCTCGGCGGTCCCGGGGCTGGCGGGCTGGTCCCGTCCTTCCAGCCGGGCGACCAGATCCAGCCAGACGGCGTCGTCCTGGTTGGCGCTGGAATCCGGGTCCGGGGAGTTGGAGTCCGGTCTAGTCATCTGCCGTGTCCTTTTGGCTCGCGTGCGGGTCCGGGGTGCTTCCCGCGACCAGCGACCGGATGAAATCGGCCGAGCCGCGGAAGATTGTAGGCGCGTCGTTGTCCATCGTAGCCACGTGGTAGCTGTTTTCCAGCCGGATCACCTCCAGCGGGGCGTGGGTCAGGCCGCGGCGCAGGGCCACCATGCTCGAGTCGGAGACCACATGGTCCACCGCGGAACGGTATACCCGCACCGGGGCCGTGATCCGGGGGAGCAGCCGTACGGTGTCCTTGAACATCTTGTTGAGCTCGTGGGCCGCGGCGACCGGTGTCCGGGGGTAGGCCCCCTCGTCGATGCCCTCTTTGAGAATGTCGTTGGCGATTGCCGGGGTGCTCTTGACCACGAATTTCAGGATGCCCGCCAGCGGTGCCCGGGGATCGTCAATGACCAGGCCCGGGTTCACCAGCACGGCCCCGGCCACCGGACGCGTGGCGGCAATCCGCAGCGCCAGCGCCCCGCCCATCGACAGCCCGGCCACAACGACCTGCTCACAGTCCCCGGCAAGTTCAAGGTAGGCGGCGTCCAACGCCGCGTGCCAGTCCCGCCAGTGGATCCTGGCCAATTCCTGCCAGCTGGTACCGTGCCCGGGCAGCAGCGGCGCCCGCACCGCGAAGCCGGCATCGGCCAGCGACCCGGCCCAGTCCCTGACGCCGTGCGGGCTGCCAGTGAAACCGTGCGAGATTACAACGCCGGTGCGGGAACCGGTTCCGGTGAACGGGCTGCTGAACGGGGTGTGGTCCAGGGGAATGGTCATGGGGTCTCCGGGGCGGTGGTGGCGGGTTGGTCTGGTGGCGCCGCGGGCAGGACCGCGGCGGCTGAGTGCTGCAGGAAGAACTGAACGGACTTATCGAAGATCAGCCGGGCGTCGACGTCGAGAGTGGCCACATGCCCGCTGTTGGGCAAACTGACCACCGCAAGTTCCCGCGAACCCAGTCGCTCCCGCAGCAGTTCGAGCGAGGAGGGCGGAACCACAATGTCGGTCTCGGACTTGAACACGAGCGCCGGGGCGGCGACCCTGGGCAGCTCGCGCAGCGTCGCCTTGAAGAGCCGGCTCAGCTGGTGGACGGCTTCCAGCGGGGTGCGGGAGTAGTCGCCGTCCTCGGTGGCGGCCGCCGTCGGGTTCTGTTCCGGGACCGGAATAGTCGTGCGCCGGATGTGCTTCAGCAGTCCGATGTAGCGCACCCGGCGGTCGTAGAAACTCAGTCCCGGGTTGACGACGGCGACGCCGGTGACGTCGTGGCGCGCCGCGGCGCGCAAGGCGATGGTCCCGCCCATGGAGAGTCCTGCCACGTAGCAGTGCCGGGTTCCGGCGGCGAGCTCCAAGTAAGCGGTCTCGAACGCCCCGTACCAGTCCTGCCAGGCGTGGCGCGCCAGGTCGCGCCAGTCGGTGCCGTGTCCCGGCAGCATCGGGACGGACACCGCGAAGCCCTGCCGGGCCAGATGCTCGGCCCAGGGGACGACGCTCAGGGGGCTGCCGGTGAAGCCGTGGCAGATCGCCACGCCGATGCCGGCGTTGGCGCCGTGGCCGGGATAACGGAACGCTGCGGGCTCCGCGGGTATGCTGCTTCCGGTCATGAGCCCATCGTGTCACTGTTCCGGACGAAACTCACTAGAGTAGGGTGTCATTGAAGTGCTGGCCGGGTCCGCTGCGGGGCCGGCCGGACGCCTTCGGGAGAGGTTCACCACGTGTTTTATTGGTTCATGAAGACGTTCGTTCTCGGACCGGTCCTGAAGACACTGTTCAGGCCCTGGGTCAAGGGCCTGGACAACGTTCCCGCCCAGGGCGCCGCCATTCTGGCCTCCAACCACCTCTCTTTCTCCGACTCCATCTTTATGCCGCTGATGGTGCCCCGGCCGGTCGTGTTCCTCGCCAAATCCGAGTACTTCACCGGCAAGGGGATCAAGGGCAGGCTGACAGCCACCTTCTTCCGGCTCACCAACCAGCTTCCGATGGACCGCTCCGGCGGGGCCGCGTCCGCCCGCTCGCTCGATGCCGGCATGGACGTGCTGAAGAACGGTTCGCTCCTGGGCATTTACCCCGAGGGCACCCGCAGCCCGGACTCCCGGCTGTACCGCGGCAAGGTGGGCGTGGCGCGGCTGGCCCTGCAGGCCCGGGTGCCCGTGATCCCGGTCGCGATGATCGGCACGGACAAGGTCCAGCCGATTGGCAAGCGGATGCCCAACATCCGGCGCATCGGGATGATCTTCGGTGAGCCGCTGGACTTCAGCCGCTACTACGGCATGGAGGACGACCGGTTGATCCAGCGGTCAGTGACCGACGAGATAATGTACGAACTGATGCGCCTCTCCGGCCAGGAATACGTCGACGAGTACGCCGCCGTCGTTAAGCTCCGGCTGGCCGGGAAAGCCACCGGGGTGCCGGAGGATGGCCCCGCCGGCGCCGGTCCGGCGGCACCCGGGAGTGTGTGAGCGGACCGTGTGACGGAACCGGCGCAGTCAATGACGGTCCGGGTCCGACGATCTCCGCCGGGGCAACTATCCTTAGAGTGTGACTGAGCTATCTGCGGCTACGGCCTTCCCCCTGAACAGTTCCCTGAGTGGCTCGCCCGTGGCGGGTTCCGCACTGACCAGCACCGCCCAAAGCGGTGCCGCCAACTATCCCGGCCTGGACCAATGGCGGGACCTTCCGGCCTCGCAACAGCCGAGCTGGTCGGATAAGGCCGTCTTCGAAGCCTCCATCAAGGAACTGTCCGTACTCCCGCCGCTCGTCTTCGCCGGCGAGGTGGACATCCTTCGCGAACGTCTCGCAGCCGCGGCGCAGGGCAAGGCGTTCCTGCTCCAGGGCGGCGACTGCGCCGAGACGTTCGAAGCGGCCACGGCGGACAAGATCAGCGCCCGCGTCCGCACCATCCTGCAGATGGCAGTCGTCCTCACCTACGGCGCCGCCATGCCGGTCATCAAGATGGGCCGGATGGCCGGGCAGTTCGCCAAGCCGCGCTCCTCCAATGATGAGACCCGCGAAGGCGTCACGCTGCCGGCCTACCGCGGCGACATCGTCAACGGCTACGACTTCACGCCGGAATCCCGCGCGCACGACGCCAGCCGGATGCTCAAGGCATACCACACGTCAGCGTCCACGCTGAACCTGATCCGCGCCTTCACGCAGGGTGGCTTCGCGGACCTGCGGCTCGTGCACCAGTGGAACAAGGGCTTCACCGAGAACCCGGCCCATGCACGCTACGAATCGCTGGCACGGGACATCGACCGCGCCATCAAGTTCATGGCTTCCTGCGGGGCCGACTTCGAGGCGCTCAAGCGTGTTGAGTTCTACGCCAGCCACGAAGCGCTGCTGCTCGACTACGAGCGTGCCCTCACCCGCATCGACTCCCGTACGGGCTTCCCGTACGACACCTCCGCGCACTTCCTCTGGATCGGTGAGCGCACGCGCGAACTGGACCACGCGCACGTCGACTTCCTCTCCCGGGTCCGCAACCCGATTGGTGTGAAGCTCGGGCCAGGCACCAGCGGCGACGACGCGCTGCGCCTGATCGACAGGCTGGACCCGGACCGCGAACCCGGCCGCCTGACCTTCATCACCCGGATGGGCGCCGGCAACATCCGCGAGAAGCTGCCCCCGATCGTGGAGCGGGTGACCGCGTCCGGCGCCCAGGTCCTCTGGGTCACCGACCCGATGCACGGCAATACGGTGACCTCGCCGAACGGCTACAAGACCCGGAACTTCGACGACGTCATTGACGAGGTGCGTGGCTTCTTCGAGGTCCACCACGGGCTCGGCACGGTCCCGGGCGGCCTGCACGTCGAGATGACCGGCGACGACGTGGCCGAGTGCCTCGGCGGGGCGGATCCGGTGGACCAGGAGTCTTTCCTGGACCGCTACGAATCGGTCTGCGATCCGCGCCTGAACCACATGCAGTCCCTCGAGATGGCGTTCCTGGTGGCCGGCGCGCTGTCCAAGCACTAAAGAGCGGCTCCAGGCTTCGAAAGGCTCCGCCCGGCTGGTTTCAGCCGGGTGGAGCCTTTTAATGCCTGGGTCGACTTGGACCGGGGCCGACCTTGGTCAGACCACCCTGAGGATGACAACGGAGCCTTCCGGGGCCTTGGTGTCCTCCGGATCCTGTTCCCGGACAGTTCCGAAGAACCCGCCGAAGATGTTTTCCACTTTGACCTCGAACCCGAGGTCCTCGAGGGCGTTGCGGGCCTCGTCGACCTGCTTGCCAACGAAGCTCGGAACGTCGACGAGCCTGGGCCCCTTGGAAATGGTGAGCGTCACGGCGCCGCCCCGGGTCAGGTTGCCGGACGCCGGGTCCTGCTCCACCACGGCGCCTTTGGGCACGGACCGGTCATTGACGGTGTCAGGTGCGATCACAGCCTTCAGTCCGGCGGCCTCGATGGCCTCGACTGCTTCCCCTTGTTTCTTGCCGCGGACGTCCGGCACCGGAATGGGCTGCGGGCCCCTCGACACCGTGAGGTCCACCGGCGTGCCATGGCGGGCCGGAGCGCCGGTCGGTGGAGCCTGGGCCAGGACGACGCCGGCGGGCGCTGTCTCATGATAGGTTTCGGCGATTTCCCCCAGGGCCATGCCGGCGGCGTTGAGGGCGGTCTTCGCCTCGTCCAGAGTCTTCCCGGTCAGCTCCGGCAGGGGGAACAGCTCGGGCCCCTTGGAGACCGCCAGGGACACCGGCTGGAACTTCCGGATCACCTCTCCGGCTGCCGGTTCGGATCCGACCACCAGTCCGGGCCCGACGTCGTCGTCGAAGACGTCCCGCCTGGTGGTGGACTGGAATCCGGCCGCGCGGAGCAGCTGCTCGGCCTCCGCCACCGTCCTGTTTGTGAGGGCCGGTATGGTGCCGGGGGAGCCCGGTCCCATCCCGAAGAACCAGCCGGCGCTGCCGGCCAGCAGCGCCGCGATGACCAGCACGAGGATCCAGAGCAGGCCGCGCCGCCGGGGGTTCCCTTCGCGCAGGCTCCGGACCGGTGTGGCAGCTGCCCGCTGGCGCGCCCTTTCCTCGTCCCGGTCATGCCTGCGCTGCGCCCGCTTGTTTGCGGGCACGCTGGACTCCGGTCCGTCATCGAAGTAGTCCTCGGGGTACGCGGGCTCGTCCGGAGCGGTCAGCGGACCGTAGCCGGGGTGGCGCGGGGCGGCGGACATCACCGTGGTCGGGTTGCTGCCGCGGGCGATGAATTCCGTGGGCTGCTGCCGGCCGCCGAAGACTTCGGTGGCGCCGTGGTCGGTGCGCGGATCCGGAACACTCCCGGGCCGCCGGGCCGGCGGGCCGGGCGGTACCGGCGGCAGCGCCGGACGTGCCGCCGGCGGCTGCAGGTCGAGTTCGGCGTCGCTCAGGTTGGTCCGGATGTGCCGGAGTTCGGAGAGCAGGGCGTTTCCGTCGACCGGGCGTTTGTCGGGGTCATTCGCGGTGCACCACTGCACGAGTTCATCGATTTCCGCGGCGAGTCCGGGAACGCGCTCCGACGGGGCCCCGACGGCGGAGTTGACGTGCTGGTAGGCGACCTGGATGGGAACCTCACCGTCAAACGGCTGCCGGCCGGTGATCATTTCGTAGAGCATGATCCCCACCGAATAGATGTCACTCCGGGCGTCGGCCTGCCGGCCCAGCACGAGTTCGGGGGAGAGGTAGGCGACGGTGCCGATCAGCGCGCCGGTGCTGGTCGACGTCGAAATGGCGCGCGCCAGCCCGAAGTCGCCGAGCTTGATCCGCCCGTCTTCGGCAATCAGCACATTTTCGGGTTTGATGTCGCGGTGGATGAGACCGGCGTCGTGCGCTGCTCCCAGCCCCTCGACGACGGGGTCGATCAGGGCCAGGGCCAGGCGCGGCGGGAGCGCGCCCCTGTCCTTCAGGACGTCGCGCAGGGTGTGGCCCTTGATGTACTCCATCACCAGGTAGGCCACCCGGTCATCCTCGCCCTGGTCCAGCACCCCGACGACGTGCGGATGCGACAGCCGGGCGGCGGCCTTGGCCTCACGGCCCAGCCGGTCAAGGAACTGCGGGTCGCCGGCCATGTGCGGGTGCAGCACCTTCAGCGCCACATCCCGCTCCAGCCGCCGGTCGGTGGCCACATAGACAGTGGACATTCCCCCGCTGGCGAGCCTGGACTGAATCAGGTACCGGCCATCCACCAGGGTGCCAACGAGTGGGTCCGACGAGTAATCCTGCACTATACGATCCTAATCGCTGCACCGAAACGGGCCCGAATCAATATGCGATCCGGGCCCGTATCGTTATGCTCCGGGGCTTTTCCAGAGCGGGGGACGCCGCGGCAGCGGCTGTCCGCGGCTGCTCAGCCGAAGTTTTGCCGGTGTGCCTTGATGGACTCCACATACTGTTTGGTGTCGTCGTACATGCCGTACTGGCTGACCGAGTACTGGCCCTGGTAGTAGCCCGCGATGGCCGTGTCCAGGTCCGGGCTCGTGCGGATGAGCTGCCGGATGATCGCGACGCCGGCCGTGGCGTTGTCGTACGGGTCCAGCAGGTTCAACGGGCGGCCAACGAGGTCCGAAGCCCACTCGCCGGACGACGGGATGACCTGCATGGTGCCGATGGCGTTGGCCGGGGAGACGGAACGCTGGTCGAAGCCTGATTCCTGGAGGGCGAAGGCCAGCGCCAGGGACGCATCGACGCCCATGCGGCGGGCCGTGTCCGCGACGATCGTCTTCATCTGTTCCCGGCTGGGTACCGGCGAGGCGTTCAGCAGCGCCTTGTTCTCATTGGCCGAGCTGACCACCGCGGCCGGGTAGGTGAAGCCGAGGAAAGTGCTCGGGACCAGCGGCGTCACCGTCGCAGCGGGCGGGGTGGAAGCCGGAGCGATGGACGCGCCCGGCAGGGCGAGCTTCTGGCCGGGGTAGATGATGCTGCTCATCGTCAGGCGGTTGGCGGAGAGGACATCGGCGAGCTTCACCCCGTTCCTGGCCGCGATGCCGGAGAGCGTATCGCCGGACTTGATGGTGTAGGAGCCCGACGGGGAGGCGGGAGCGGCCGGAGCCGGGGCCGCGGGAGCTGGCGCTGCAGTGCCGCCGCCGATCTTGATCTGCTGGCCGGGGTAGATGATGGAACCCATGGTCAGCCCGTTCCAGCCGAAGACCTCAGAGAGCTTCACGCCATGGCGGTCAGCAATGGCACCGAGGGTATCGCCCGACTTGACGGTGTACATGCCGCCGGCGGCGGCAGCGGACGGCGTCTCCGGTTCCGGCGCCGCGTCCGGGCCGCCGAGCTTGATCGTCTGCCCGGGGTAGATGATCGTGTTCGCCTGCAGCCCGTTCAAGGCCAGGACGGCATGGGTGTCCAGGCCAAACTTGCCGGCAATTCCGCTGACCGTGTCGCCGCGGGCGATCGTGTACTCGGCCGGTGCAGACACCTGGGCGGGGCGGAAGGCGGACGGAACGGCCGCCGGGACGGAACCGGCCGGGATCAACGCCGACGCCAGCGACCGTGCGGTCTGGGCCTGCAGGGCGGCCGCCAGTGTCGCGGGGATGGCCCGCGGCCGGGATTCCGCCGCCGCCGGCTGGGCAATCGCCAAAGAAGAAAGAACGACGGCGGGAAGGGCCGCCGTCGTCGCCGCAATCATCGGCAGGCTGTGCCTCGCAGTGGGCTTTGGCGAACGTGACGTCGTCATGGGAAAGTCCTCTTCTCAGCGGCGAACGCTGCGGGTCTGGCCGGCATTACTGATGTTAACAGTGTGACTCGTGTTATTGCTGTTACAAATGTGATCCATGTGAATCTCTCACGAATTGGGAATTAGCACAAGAACCGTTGGACATTCAGCAAGAGGAGTTCTTGGAGTGTCGTTCCGGGAATGGGCACGGCGGCCGGAGGGGGTGTCCGGACTGTCTCCTTTTATCGGGTGGGCGCTGACTAGGCGCCAGGGCTCCCGGCATGGCAATCTTGATCCGTGAGTAATGTAGAAAGCCTCGTGGGCGAATGGCTGCCCCTGCCCGATGTTGCACAGCTTATGAACGTTTCGATCACAAAGGTTCATGCGCTCCTTGACGAACGCGCATTAGCGGCACTGAGGGTCAGTGAACGCCGGATCCGCTGCGTTCCTGCAGAATTCATCCAGGACGGTCATCCCGTCGAGAGCCTTAAAGGAACGATTGTTGTTCTCGCGGACGCCGGCTACTCCGACGAGGAACTCATTACGTGGTTGTTTACACCGGATGAATCCCTGCGCGGCCGTCCCATCGATGCCCTGCGTGAGGGGCGGAAAACGGAAATCCGGCGCCGGGCACAGTCCCTGGCCTGGTAGGAGCCGCCGGGCTCCCGGAGCCTAACCGCCACAGTTCCTGACCCACGCGGGCCCCGTACCTGGAAAAGCCAGATGCGGGGCCCGCGCTGATTAGACAGCAGGACGCCGGGGCAGCCTGATTACTCGGGGGCAGCCTGGTCGGCGGCTCAGGCCGCCCGGCTGACCGTTGCCTCAGCCAGCCTTCGGAGCGCCGTCTTCGGCAGCTCGTCCAGCGGCAGGAGATCCAGGGCGGAGAATGCTGCCCGCCCGAAATCCTCGATCAGGACTTCCGTGGCCTTGAGTGCGCCGCAATCGGCGATGATGCGCCGGATCTCGTCCACGTCGGCGTCGCCCAGCCCCGGGCTGCCCAGCTTTGCGTCGATGAAGGCCGACTCGGCGGGGCCGGCCAGGTCGAGGGCAAAGGCGATCAGCACGGTCCGCTTTCCCTCACGGAGATCGTCTCCCGCGGGTTTGCCGGTGGTGACCGGATCGCCGAAGACTCCCAGGACGTCGTCGCGGAGCTGGAACGCCTCGCCCAGCGGGAGGGCGAACGCCGAGTAGCCCCGCAGCAGCTCGTCGCGGGCACCGGCCAGTGCGCCGCCCAACGCCAGCGGATGTTCAGTGGAGTACTTGGCAGACTTGAAGCGGATGATGGACTGGGCACGGCTGACTGCGCCGGCGCGGTCCCGCCGGGGCCCCGCGACTTCCTCGAGGATGTCGAGGTACTGACCTGCCATGACCTCGGCACGCATCAGGTTGAAGATCAGCCGTGACCGGCTGCCGGCGGCTGCACTCTGCCCGATTTCGGTAAAGGCTTCCTCGCTGAAGGACAGGCACAGGTCGCCGGTGAGAATGGCGGCCGCGTGCCCGAATCTTTCGCTGTCCAGTGCCCAGCCCTGCGTCCCGTGCAGCTCGCTGAAGCGCCGGTGCACGCTGGGGCCGCCCCTGCGGGTGTCCGAGCGGTCGATGATGTCGTCGTGGATCAGGGCCGCTGCCTGGAAGAGCTCCAGCGCCGAGCCGGCCGTCACGACCTCGTCGGCCCCGGCCTCGCCGCCGGCGCCCCGCCAGCCCCAGTAGCACATGAGTGCCCGCAGCCGCTTTCCGCCCGTGACCAGGTTCGAGATGGATCCCATCAGCGGATCGATGTCGGGGGAAATCGCGGACATCACCGACTGGCGGGTGGTCAGGAAATCGGTGAGCTTCCCGGCGACGGCCGCCACGTACGCAGCCTGCTCCAGGCGCAACTGCTCCGCGACAGTCACTTGACGGACTCGGCGGCGACGTTGGCGCCGATGGTGAACGTCGAAACCCCAGCGGTTTCCAGCACGGAGATGTTGACCGTTTCGTTGTCGCCGCGGAGGAAGTCCTTGGACGGCACGGCTCCCACCGTTTCCCCCGGGACCGCCGTGAAGCCCTGGGCCAGCAGGTGCTGCGTGTAGAAGGCGAGCACCTCGGCCGACGGGGCCTGGATGCTGCCCACGAGCGCCGCGGTGGCGGGTGTTGTGGTCTTGTCAAAGCTGCTTGAGACGACCTTCGCTCCGGGCATCACCGGCAGGAGCTGCTCCGGGAACCCGGGAACCATGGCGCCGACGGTGGCCGAGGTGCCGGGTTCGGCCGACGGGCTGGCCGGCGCCGTCGTCGATGGCTGGTCCGCCGACGGCGCGGCCGGGACGGACGAGGCGCCGGGGGAAGCCGTTCCGGGGTTGCCGGGCGTGCACGCGGTCAGGCCAGCCAACAGCGCTCCCGCCGCCAGAGCAGCTGCCGCAGCACGTTTGCGCTGTCCAAATACCTTCACGGGGACATTCCTCCTGGGGTTGACGCCGGATTCAGCCTCCAGTTTAGTCAGTCCCGGGGCATAGGATTGAAGTCGTGGGGCCGGACCAGGATAAACAGCAGCGGGAGCAGTCTCCGCAGGGCGCCGCCCAACGGCTCGGTGAGGCGCAACTCCGCGAGCTCCGGCGGAGCAGCATCATGCACGTGGACATGGACGCGTTCTTTGTCTCGGTCGAACTGCGCAGCCGTCCCGCGCTCGTCGGCAAGCCGGTCATCGTGGGCTACCCCGCCGACCGTTCGGTCGTGCTGTCGGCCTCCTACGAGGCGCGGCGTTTTGGCGTCAAGTCCGCCATGCCGATGGTGGTTGCCATGCGGATGTGTCCCTCCGCCGTCGTTATCGAGCCCCGGCACAAGCTGTACTACGAGGTTTCGGGCCAGATCATGGACATCTTCGGTTCGATTACCGACCTCGTGGAGCCACTCAGCGTGGACGAGGCATTCCTCGACGTCGGGGGAGCGATCCGGCGGCTCGGGCCGCCCCGCGGGATCGGCGAACTTGTCCGCACCCGGGTCCGCAGCGAACTGGGCATCACCGCCTCCGTGGGGATTGCCGCCAGCAAGTTCGTGGCGAAGATTGCCTCCACGCGGTGCAAACCTAACGGGCTGCTGCTCATCGGACCGGAGGAGACGGTCCCGTACCTGCACAGCCTGCCGGTCAGCGCCCTCTGGGGTGTCGGGGCCAAAACCGTCGAGGTGCTCTCGAGGATGGGCATCCGGACCGTCGCGGACGTTGCGGCGTCCCCCCTGCCGTCGCTCCGGAAGGTGCTTGGTGCTTCCGGGGAGCACGTCTACCGCCTGTCGTGGGGCATTGACCCCCGCCCGGTCACCCCGGTCCGGCTGGAGAAGAGCATCGGTGCGGAAGAGACGTTCGCGGTGGACACCGCGGACGAGGCGCTGCTGCACCGGGAACTGTTGCGCCTGTCGCACCGGACGGCGGAGCGGCTCCGCAGCTCCGGCATGCACGCCCGCACTGTCGCCCTCAAGCTGCGCTATGCGGATTTCTCCACGATCACCCGCAGCCGCACGGTCAGCACCCCGATCGACAGTGCCCAGCTGCTCTACGCCGTCGCCGTCCAACTGCTGGAGTCACTGGGCGAACGCCCCATGACCGTGCGGCTCGTGGGGATCCGGGCCGAACAGCTGGAGGAGGCCGCCCAAGCGCCGCTGCAGCTGAGCCTCGACCGACGGGATGACAACTGGCGCGCCGCGGAACAGGTTCTGGACCAGGTGACCAGGAAATTTGGCACCAAATCCGTGCTGCCGGCACGGCTCCTGGACCCAGGGAACACTTCGGGCTGATCGGACGGCCGGTGGGCCCTTCGGAAGTCAACGGGACGTTCGGCATCTTTCAGAACAGGGCGCAACAAACTATCCTTATTTATACGTAGATTGTGAACGACAGGATCGAGCGTTCGGACTAATGCAGGACCAGCTGAACACCCCGACCGGGATCCAATGCGGCCAACGACGGCCATTGGGAACCACACGGGAATCCCGCACGTTATGGGTTTAGGGACACTGGCCGCGTCAGTCTGGACGTTGGCCGACTTAAGGAGGTCGTGATGCCGCTCTCGGAGCACGAACAGAAGTTGCTTGAGCAACTGGAGAAGCAGCTGCATGAGGACGATCCCAAGTTCGCCAGCTCGATGGGCTCGGACGCAGGACGTTCATGGTCGACCCGCCATCTGGTGATCGGAGTCCTGGCCGCCCTGGCCGGCATCGTTCTCCTGCTCTTCGGCGTGACGATCCAAAACATTTTCGTCGGCGTCCTTGGCTTTGTGGTGATGGGCGCGGGGGTCTACTACGCCACCATGCGTGGCGCGGCCGCCGGCAAGGCCAAAGCCGCAGGTGCGGGCCGGAAGTCCGGGAAGCCCCGGAGTTCGTTCATGAGCAATCTTGAGGAACGCTGGGACGAGAGGCACCGCGGGGAGTCCTGAACGCCGGCAGTGCAGCTCCCCGGAGCGCACCCGTGGCGGCCCGCCCTTCCTGCACGTCTCCACTTCGCACCGCGTCCACCTTCAACTGGCTCCACTTTCAACCACCGGCACGAGGCCGATGGCGTAAAGACCCGCTGCGGCGGGTCTTTCGCCGTTAAGCAGGGTTAAACACTGCCCCCGCGGCGACTTCCTGCCGAATCGCCGAGCCGGCAGAGCGCCTGAGCGCCAGACCGGCCCCACGAGGGCCCGGCACTGGATGGCCGGATGCCATGGCCTGCCGCCGTCCCTCCACTGCGCACCCCAGGTGTGATTCCTTGCCATGACAGGGAAGCTGCGGCTGCCGATCCCACAAATGGGTGTGCAAACCAGCGGCATGTCGTTGACTGTGGAGGGATGTGGAGTAATGTGGAGGACGTAAGAGGGTAGTGGCAGCAGGGGGACGTTGGGCTTTCCTACGAACAGACGGGCGGTGGGCCGTGTTTCTCGGCACCCATTCGCCGCGCCTGGACGAAAAAGGTCGAATCATCCTTCCCGCGAAGTTCCGCGAGGAGCTTGCCGGGGGACTGGTCCTGACGAGGGGCCAGGAACGCTGCATCTACGTCTTCAGTGAGGCGGAGTTCGGCCGGGTTCACGAGCAGATGCGGGAGGCACCAATCTCCAGCAAGCAGGCTCGCGACTACATCCGTGTCTTCCTCTCTGGAGCCTCCGACGAGGTACCTGACAAGCAGGGGCGCGTGACGATTCCGCAGGCGCTCCGGGAGTACGCAGGGCTCGGCAGGGAACTCGCCGTCATTGGTGCAGGAACCCGCGCGGAGATCTGGGACGCCCAGGCCTGGAATGAATACCTCGCCGAAAAGGAAACGGCCTTCTCGGAGACCGACGACGCCATACCGGGGATTCTCTGAAACCCCACGCCAGCAGCACTGCACGATTCTTGACCGAGATCTCCAGCCGCCCGTCCGGCCGTTTTCCTGGCTCACTTCCCCGGAGCCAGGCGGACGCAGGTTAGGCGCGGATGGGGATCTGGATCAAGAAGCGGCACGCGCAGCCAGCAACCGCACTCCACGAACCAACCGGACCACGAAAGGACGCAGGTATGACGGATCCAGACCACTCGAAGCCCACGTCCGAACGGCATGTACCGGTCCTCAAGGACCGGTGCATCAATTTATTGGCACCAGGGTTCGAGGCAGCGCGCAGCCGCGGCGAGACCCCCGTGGTCATTGACGCCACCCTGGGCATGGGCGGTCACTCCGAGGCAATGCTGCAGCGCTTCCCGGACCTGCACCTGATCGGCATTGACCGTGACGAGGAAGCCCTCGCCCTCGCCGGGGAACGGCTCCAGCCCTTTGCTGACCGGATCGACCTGGTCCACGCCGTGTACGACGAGATTCCCGACATCCTGGCGGACCTCGGCTTCGCGGAGGTCCACGGGGTCCTGATGGACCTCGGGGTCTCCTCGCTGCAGCTGGACGAGCGGGAGCGCGGCTTCGCGTACTCCTTCGACGCACCGCTGGACATGCGCATGGACACCAGCCGCGGCCAGACCGCAGCCGACGTCATCAACAACTACAGCGAAGAGGACTTGGTCCGGATCATCCGGAAATGGGGCGAAGAGAAGTTCGCCGGCCGCATCGCCAACCGGATCGTCACCGCCCGGGCGGTGAAGCCCTTCACCACCACCGGGGAGCTGGTCGAACAGATCCGTGGGGTGGTCCCCGCGGGCGCCGCAAAATCCGGCGGGCATCCCGCGAAGCGCACCTTCCAGGCGCTCCGGATTGAGGTCAACGAGGAACTCGATGTCCTGGAACGCGCCATCCCCGCCGCCATCAACGCGATCGCCGTCGGCGGCCGCGTTGTCGTTATGTCCTACCACTCGCTGGAGGACAAGATCGTTAAGGGCTTTTTCCAGGCCGGTTCCAAATCCTCCGCACCGCTCGGATTCCCGGTGGAGCTGGAAGAGCACAAAGCCGGGCTGAAGACCCTGACGAAGGGCACCGAAGTGCCCACCGCCGCCGAAATCGCCGAGAACCCACGCGCCGCCTCGGCCAGGCTCCGCGCCGTGGAACGCATCAAAGCCAGGAGGGCCGCATGAGCACCGTTGTCAGCAGATTCCCCGTTGCCACCGCAGCGACCGCCCGCGCCCTGCCCGGGATCACTCCCGGCACCGGCCCGTCCCGGAAGGCGCGCACCCCGCTCTCGCTGGTCCGGTCGGCCCCGCGCAAGCGCCGCGCCCCGTTCGTTGTGCTCTGCTTTGGCCTCCTCGCAGTGGCGCTCATGGCAGTGCTGGTGCTCAACATCTCCGTCTCCACCGCGCAGTACCAGCTGGTGCAGCTGCGGGGCGAGCAGTCCACCCTGACGAAGCAAAACCAGGACCTGACCCAGCAGGTCCAGAACTTCGATGCCCCGCAGAACCTGGCGGCCAAAGCGACCGAACTGGGCATGGTGGCCGCCACGGCTAAGGGCCAGATTGACCTCTCCACCCTGACCGTGACCGGCAAGGCGAAGCCCGCAGTGAAGGGCGACGCGCCCGGCGCCGTCATCGCCGCGCCCGCCGTGGCCGGACAACTCCGCGTGGTTCCGCCCGCCGCCGTCAACGAGCCGCTGGCCAACCGCAAACCGGCCGCAGCCGCCGCGGCTCCCGCCGCTCCCGCAGCTGAGGCCGCGCCGGCAGCCGCAACTCCCGACGCCGCAGCTACCCCGGAACCAGCAGCCGCCGTCGCTCCGGTTCCGCCGGCCGCCGAACTCCACGGGGGCTCTGTTCCGGCCCCCGCGCAGAAGGTCCCCGGGCAGTAGCGCAGGACGGACCACCAGCCCGGCAAGCAGCAAGGAAACATCGTGGCAGAGAGCACCGGCAAGGCACGCAAGGCCAAAGCGCCGAGCGCGACCCGGCGGCTGCGGTTGGGACTGGGCGTCATGCTGACGCTGCTGCTCGTCGTCGGCGGAAAACTCTTCCTGGTCCAGGGCCTCGACGTGGGGGGCATGGCCGAAGCCGCCCTCCAGAACCGGCTCACCCCGGTCGAGCTTCCCGCCGAGCGCGGCAGCATCCTGGATGCCAACGGCACCGTCCTGGCCAGCAGCGTGATCCGCTACAACGTCGTCGTGGACCAGCGCGTGAACACCAAGACCGAGACGTTCCGCCGGTTCAACGAGGACAATGACGAACTGGTCAAGGTTTCCCGGGACCAGGGCATCTCCGAGCTTGCCTCGCTGCTGGGTATGGACACGGCCACGGTCAAGGAGGCCCTCACCGGCGAGCAGCCGTACTACATCGTGGCCAAGGACCTGAAGCCCGACGTCGAGGACCGCATCTCGAAACTGCAGATCCCGGGCATCGTCACCGTGGGCACCAGCAAACGGGTGTACCCCAACGGTTCGGTGGCCGGCGGCATTGTCGGCTTCCTGAAGGACGGCACCACCGGACAGGCCGGGCTCGAGCAGACCCAGGACGAGATCCTCAGGGGAACTGCCGGCAAACGGCTCTTCGAAATCGGCGCCGACGGGCTGCGCATCCCGGTGGGCGTGGACCAGCTGACGCCCGCCGTGAACGGCAAGGACATCAAGCTCACCCTGAACTCGGACCTCCAGTACTTCGCCCAGCAGGCCATCCAGAGCCAGCGGGACAAACTCAGCGCCGACTGGGGCGTCGTCATCGTCCAGGACATCAAGACCGGCGACATCATCGCCATGGCGGACACCAACTCCCCGGACCCCAACGACCCGGGCAAGGTCGACGCCCAGGACCGCGGCGTGAGGGCCGTGACGGCCGCCTACGAGCCCGGCTCGGTGGAAAAGATGATCACCGCCGCGGCCCTGATCGAGGAAGGCAAATCGAGCCCGCTGGAAAAGTTCACCATCCCGTCCTCCTACACCGTGGACGGGCAGACATTCAGCGACGCCTTCGCCCACGGCACGGAGGACCGGACCCTGGCCGGCATCCTTGGCTGGTCGATGAACACCGGCACGGTCATGGCCGGCCAGCGGCTCAGCAAGGAGCAGCGCCACGACTGGCTGCAGAAGTTCGGGATCGGGGAAGCGCCGGATATTGGACTTCCCGCCGAGGCCGCGGGCATCCTGACCCCCGCCGATGAATGGGACGGCCGGCAGCAGTACACCGTGCTGTTCGGCCAGGGCGTCTCGCAGTCCACGCTCCAGACGGTGCGGGCTTTCCAGAGCGTCGCCAACAACGGCGTGATGCTCCAGCCGCGGCTGATTGACAGCTACATCAACCCGGACGGCACCGAGGAGAAGGCGCCGGCGCAGCCTGCCCGGCAGATCGTTTCCCCGGACACCGCCCGGCAAGTACGGGACATCCTCGAGAGCGCCGTGACGGAGGGCCAGATCAAGGAAGCAGCCCTGGACGGCTACCGGGTCGGGGCGAAGACCGGTACCTCACAATCGCCCTGCGACGACGGCACCGCCGGCTTCTGCGGTTTCACGGCGTCGATGGTGGGCATGGCGCCGATGGACGATCCTCGGTTTATTGTTGAAGTGGTGCTGCAACGGCCCAAGGGCGATATCTACGGAATCTCGAACGGACCGGTTTTCCGGTCGGTGATGAGCCAGACGCTGCGGACGTTCAACGTCCCGCCGTCCACCGGCGAACCCGTCCGGCTGCCGCAGTTCGCCAAGTAGCACCCGAGAACCAGCACGTCCACCACGAACCTGTCCCGGGAAACTGGGCCCGCGGGCCGGAGCATCACTCCGCGCGCGGCCAGATCCACCAGCACCACCAACGGAGACCCACTTGTCAGATCAGTTTGCCCCCGGCGCTTCCGCCGTGCCGTCCGGTCCGGGATCCAGCACGGGATTCCGGCCCACTGCGGTTGCCGCCGTGCCGCTGGCAATCATCGGTCAGTCGATCGGCGTCGTTGTCCCCGGGGCCTCCGCCTCAGTCGCGGTCACCGGGATCTCGCTGAACTCCCGCTCCGTGCAGCCCGGGGACCTCTACGTCGCACTGCCCGGCGCGAGCCGGCACGGGGCCGACTTCGTCTCCCAGGCCGTGGAGGCGGGAGCAGCGGCGGTGCTGACCGACGACGCCGGTGCACGCCTGCTGGCGTTCTCCCACGACATTGCCGTGCCGGTGCTGCTGGCCGAAGAACCGCGCGCCCTCGTGGGCCAGCTGTCCGCCCTGATTTACCGGAGCCGGCCGCAGGATGCGCCCGCTCCGGCGCTCTACGGCGTTACCGGCACCAACGGCAAGACCACCACCACCTACTTCATCAACGCCCTGCTGCAGGCCCTCGGGAAGAAGACGGGACTGATCGGCACCATCGAGATCCTGGCCGGCGGCGAAGCGATTCCCAGCCTGCTCACCACGCCGGAATCCACCGATGTGCACGCCCTGCTGGCCCTGATGCGTGAGCGGGGCCTCGACGCGGCCTCCATGGAGGTCTCCTCGCACGCCGTCTCGTTCCACCGGGTGGACGGCGTCGTGTTCGACGTCGCCGGTTTCACCAACCTGACCCAGGACCATCTCGACCTGCACGGCAGCATGGAGGAGTACTTCCAGACCAAGGCGCGGCTCTTCAGCCCCGAAAGGGCCCGCAGCGCCGTCGTGACCGTGGACGACCGCTGGGGGGTACAGCTTGCCGCCACCGCCGGCATCCCGGTCACCACGCTGGCCACGCACGACGCCGGCACTGCGACAGCGACGGCGGACTGGACGGTCCACAGTCCGGCGCCGCGCGGCCTGGGCACGGACTTCAGCCTCCGCCACCGCGACGGCACGGAACTGCGGGTCCACACCGGCCTGCCCGGAAGCTTCAATGTCGCCAACGCGGCGCTGGCAACGGCCATGGTGCTCGCGGCCGGCCACGATGCCGCCGCCGTCCAGGCCGCCCTTGATGCGCGCGACCCCTTCACCGTCGCCGTCCCCGGCCGCATGCAGCTCGTTTCCACCGCCCCCGCCGCGGTGGTCGACTTTGCCCACAACCCGGACGCGCTGGCCCGCGCACTCGAGGCCGTCCGCTCCCCGGAACCGGGATCCCGCGTGATCATCGTCTTTGGCGCCACCGGACAGCGGGACCAGGGCAAGAGGCCGGCCATGGGTGCCATCGCCGCGCGCCTCGCCGACACCGTCATTGTCACCGACGACGACCCGCACGACGAGGACGCCGCGCGGATCCGCGCCGACGTCCTGGCGGGCGCGACGGAGGCCAGGGAAAGCGAGGGCCTGGGCAGCAGCATCATTGAGGTCTTCCCCCGCGAAGCCGCCATCCGGCGCGCGGTGGAACTCGCCGGCCCGGCTGACACCATCCTCGTCGCGGGACGGGGCCACGAGATTTGGCAGGAGGTCAAGGGCGTCAACCACGCCCTTGACGACAGGGTGGAGCTCCGCTCCGCCTTGACAGCTCGGGGATTCACCGTTCTCGAAGACCAGCGGATAGAGTCCTAAACCGAGATGATTGCATTTACCGCGGCGGAAATCGCCGACATAACCAACGGCCGGCTGGCCGCGGACCCCGGCATCACCCCCGGTTCCGTGGTGACCGACTCCCGCGAAGCCACCCCGGGTTCCCTCTATGTGGCCAAGCCGGGGGAGACCGCCGACGGCCACGACTTCGTCGGCGCGGCCTTCGAACGCGGTGCTGTCCTTGCCCTGGTCCAGCATGACGTGGCGGACGACGCCGGGCGCAACCACCCCGCCGTCGTGGTCCAGGACCCGGTCCTCGCGATGGGCGCCCTCGCCGCGGAAACCGTCCGGCGGATCCGCGCCGGCCGGGCCGCCGACGGCGAGCCACTGACGGTGATCGGCATTACCGGTTCCGCCGGCAAGACCACCACCAAGGACCTGCTGGCCGGGATCCTGGCCGCGGAAGGCACGACCGTTGCCCCGCAGGGTTCCTACAACGGCGAAGTCGGGGTCCCGCTCACCGTCTTCAAGGCCGGCGCCGACACCCGCTACCTCGTGATCGAGATGGGTGCCACCGGCGTCGGACACATCAGCTACCTCGCGGAGATGGTCCGCCCCGACATCGGTGTGGTTCTCGGGGTCGGCACAGCCCACGCCGGTGAATTCGGCGGTGTGGAGAACATCGCCCGGGCCAAGGGCGAACTCGTCGAAGCCCTCGCCGGCACCGGCACCGCCGTCCTCAACCTGGACGACGCCCGCGTCGCGGCCATGGCCGGGCGCACTTCCGCCACCGTGCTTGGCTACTCCGCCCAGCCATCCCGCGACGACCACTCCGACGAAGTCGGTGAAGAGCGGGTCGGTGAAGAGCGAGTCGGTGAAGAGCGGGTCGGTGAAGAGCGAGTCGGTCCGGGGCGTGCCGGTGCAGAGCGGGTCCGCGCCGAGGGCGCCGAACTCAATGCCGACGGACACCCCGAATTCGACCTTTTCCTGCCGGGTGAGGCCGCCGGACACCACGTCACCGCCAGGCTGATCGGCGCGCACCACATCGCCAACCTGCTGGCAGCGGCGGCAGCGGCCCACGCCGCCGGCGTTCCCGCCGCGCGGATCGCGGCCTCCCTCAGCAGCCAGGCGGCCGCCAGCCGCTGGCGGATGGAACGCACCGAACGGGCCGACGGCGTCACCGTCATCAACGATGCGTACAACGCCAACCCGGAATCGATGCGGGCCGCGCTGCGGACCCTCGCCGACCTCGGCAGGGGCCGCCGGACCTGGGCGGTGCTCGGCGCCATGCTGGAGCTGGGCGACGACTCCATCCGCGAACACATCGCGGTAGGCACACAGGTCGTCCGGCTCAACATCTCCCGGCTTGTCGTCGTCGGGCGCGAGGCCCGATCGCTCTATGTCTCGGCCATCAACGAGGGATCCTGGGGCAACGAGTGCGTCTTCGCCGAGACTCCCCAGGAGGCCTACGAACTGCTGCAGGCCGAGCTCGAACCGGGTGACCTCGTCCTGTTCAAGTCCTCCAACAGCATCGGGCTGCGCCATCTGGGCGATCGGATAGCATTACCCCCACAGGCGCCCGGGACCGCTGCCGGTGCCGGTGAGCGACGGACTGCCGACAGTGCCGCCGGAAACGCTGCCGGAACCGCCACTGAAGGGAGTGCGCTGCTGTGATTGCACTGCTGATGGGGTCTGGCCTGGCCCTGCTGTTTTCCTTCCTGGGCACCCCCCTTTTCATCCGTTTCCTGGTCCGGAAGAGCTACGGGCAATTCATCCGGGATGACGGGCCCACCACGCACCACACGAAGCGCGGCACCCCCACGATGGGTGGCACCGTCGTGGTCCTGGCGGTGCTCGCGAGCTACGGCATCACCCACCTCGTCATGTGGCTGATGAACCCGAACTCGCCCGGTCCGACCGCCTCGGCCGTGCTGCTGTTGTTCCTGATGGTCGGGATGGGACTCGTCGGCTTCCTGGATGACTTCATCAAGATTTCGAAGCAACGAAGCCTTGGCCTGAACGCCAAGGCCAAACTGGTCCTGCAGGCCGCCGTGGGCATCATCTTCGCGGTCCTTGCGCTGTATTTCCCGGACGAGAACGGCGTCACGCCGGCCTCCTACCAGATCTCCCTGGTCCGTGACATCCCGTGGTTGAACCTGGCCTTCGCCGGCACGGTCGTCGGCGCCATCCTTTTTGTGCTGTGGTCCAACCTGATCATCACCGCCGCCACCAATGGCGTGAACCTCACCGACGGCCTCGACGGCCTGGCCGCCGGCGCCTCCATCATGGTCTTCGGCGCCTACACCCTGATGGGGATCTGGCAGAGCAACCAGGCCTGCGGTTCGCCGCGGCAGGCGGGCGCCGGCTGCTACACCGTCCGGGACCCCCTGGACCTTGCCCTGCTCGCCGCCATCCTGAGTGCGGCGCTGGTCGGCTTCCTGTGGTGGAACACCTCCCCGGCCAAGATCTTTATGGGCGACACCGGCTCGCTGGCGATCGGCGGCGCCGTCGCCGGGTTCGCCATCCTGTCCCGGACCGAACTGCTGCTGGCCTTCATCGGCGGCCTCTTCGTCCTGATTACGCTCTCGGTGATCATCCAGGTCGGCTACTTCAAGATCACCAAAGGCAAGCGATTCTTCAAAATGGCCCCGCTCCAGCACCACTTTGAACTCAAAGGCTGGGCCGAGGTCACCGTCGTCGTCCGGTTCTGGATTCTGTGCGGACTCTTCGTCGCCGCCGGGCTGGGCATCTTCTACGCCGAATGGGTGGTACTGCTGTGACCAGTCAAATTCCCGCACCCCTCGCCACCTCGCCCCGGATCCGGGACCTGGTCAGCTGGGACTCCGACTGGGCCGGGCTGCGCGTCGTCGTGACCGGAATCGGGGTCTCCGGCTTCGCCGCCGCGGACACGCTGATCGAACTTGGCGCGCGCGTGGTCGTAGTGGACGCCGCCACCGGCCCCAAGGCGCAGGCCCAGGCGGACACACTGCGGATCGTCGGGGCGGCCGAGGTGCTGCTGGGCGAGGAAGCCGTCGCGACTATGCCCAGGATCGACGGTGCCAAGCCCGACCTCGTGGTCACCTCCCCGGGGTGGCGGCCGGACCAGGCCGTCCTCGCCGCCGCGGCCAGGGCCCACATCCCGGTCTGGGGCGATGTCGAACTTGCCTGGCGGGTCCGCGAACGCAAAGGACGCAAGACCGCCGACTGGCTCACCATTACCGGCACCAACGGAAAAACCACCACCGTCGGGCTGACCGAAGCGATGCTGCAGGCCGCAGGGCTCAAGGCCATCGCCGTCGGCAACGTCGGCACACCGATCCTGGACGCCCTGCGCGATCCGGTGGACTACGACGTCTTCGCCGTCGAGCTCTCCAGCTTCCAGCTGCACTGGAGCCACTCGGTTTCCCCGGTGGCGAGTGTGTGCCTCAATGTCGCCGAGGACCATGTCGACTGGCACGGTTCCTACACGTCCTACCTGGCCGACAAGGCCAAGGTCTACGAACGCACCCAAAAAGCATGCATCTACAACGCCGAGCAGATCGAAACCGAACGCATGGTCGAGGACGCCGACGTCGTCGAGGGCTGCCGTGCGGTGGCCTTCACCACGGTCACGCCGGCGGTCAGCATGCTCGGCGTCGTCGAGGGGCTCCTCGTGGACCGCGCCTTCATCGCAGAGCGCAAAGACAGCGCCGCCGAACTGGCGTCCGTTTCGGACCTCGGCCCGGTGGCCCCACGCCATATGGTTGCCAACGCCCTCGCTGCCGCGGCACTGGTCCGCGCCTACGGGGTGGAACCGGCCGCGGTCCGCAAGGGCCTGCTCAACTACCTTCCGGGGGACCACCGCATCCAGCTCGTGGCCAGCCACAACGGCATCCTCTGGGTCAACGACTCCAAGGCCACCAATCCGCATGCGGCCGCCGCTTCGCTCTCCGCGTTCGAGAACGTCGTGTGGATCGCGGGCGGGCTGTCCAAGGGCGTGAACTACGACGCGGTCGTCCAGGAGCATGCCCGCCGGCTCAAGGCCGTCGTCCTGATCGGGGCGGACTCGAGCGATCTCCGGTCCGCGCTTCGGCGACACGCGCCGGATGTCCCCGTGATCGGTGAAGAGAAGGGCGAAACTGAAGACGTGCAGATTGCCGGAACGGCCGACGCCGAAGCAGGCCCCTCGCCGATTTTCAGCGAGACTGTGATGGCCCGGGCCGTTGCGTCGGCGGCGCAGCTGGCCGCTTCCGGGGACACTGTGCTCCTGGCCCCGGCGGCTGCATCCATGGATCAGTTCTCTTCCTACGCTCACCGCGGCGACACCTTCATCGAAGCTGTCCGCGAGCTCGTGGAAGGGCAGGCTCAGACCGGCGAGGAGTAACAATGGTCAGCACGCCCACACGTACGCCCGCGTCCGCATCGGCCGCGACACGACAGCCCACCGCGAAGGCGCCGGCAGCAAAAGCCTCAACGGCCCAGGCGCCAAAAGGCCCGCAGTCGGCCGGCCGGAAAATCCGGGGCTGGTACCAGGGATTCTGGTCCGCCCTGGAAGGGTCCGGCAAGTCCCGCAACGGCTCCACGTACTACCTGATCCTTGGCTCCACGCTCGCGCTGACGGCAATCGGAATCCTGATGGTGCTCTCCGCCTCCAGCGTCGAGGCCATCGCCGCGGGGGAGTCGCCCTACACCGCCGCCCTCAAGCAGGGGATGTTCGCCGGGATCGGCGTTTTCGGCATGTTCCTGCTCTCGCGGGTCAACGTGGTGTGGCTCAAACGCGGCGCCTGGATCGCCATCATCGCCGCGTTCGTGCTGCTGGTGCTGGTGCTGCTCGTCGGACGAAGCGCCCTCGGCAACCAGAACTGGATCGACGTCGGCCCCTTCACGTTCCAGCCCTCCGAGGCGGCGAAACTGGCACTTGCCCTCTGGATGGCCACCGTGCTGGACCGCAAGGCCAAGCTGCTGTCCCAGGCCAAGCACGCCCTGATCCCGGTGGTAATCCCGGGCGCCGGCGGGGTGATCGCCCTGATCCTCATGGGCAACGACCTCGGCACCGCCATGATCGTCATGATGATCACGGCGGCCGCACTGTTCTTCGCCGGCGTGCGGCTGTACCTGTTCGGCATCGCCGGGGTTGTCCTTGCCGCGGGCACGGCCGTCCTGGCCCTGACGAGCCCCAACCGGGTCTGCCGCATCCTGTCCTGGACCGGCCAGACCTGCGCGGACGGCTCCGACCTGAACTACCAGTCCACGAACGGCCTGTACGGACTCGCCTCCGGCGGGTGGTTCGGGGTGGGGCTCGGCCAAAGCCGGCAGAAATACAGCTGGATCCCTGAAGCCCACAATGACTTCATCTTCGCCATCATCGGGGAGGAACTCGGACTGGTCGGAACCTTCGTGGTCCTGGTCCTTTTCGCCATCCTCGGTGCCGCCATCTACCGGGTCGTCGTCGCGCAGAAGGACATGTTCCACCGGGTCCTGGCCGGCACGATCATGGTGTGGCTGCTCGGCCAGGCGACAGTCAACATGGCCGTGGTCACCGGGCTGGCCCCCGTGGTCGGAATCCCGCTCCCGTTCATTTCCTACGGTGGCTCGGCGCTGCTTATGTCGCTGTGCGCGATCGGCGTAGTCTTGTCACTGGCCCGGGCACAGATGGCGCCCGGCCTGCAACCGAAGCGGCTGTTGAGGTTCGGCCCGGCTTCACTGGCGGCGACCCTGCGGAAGCGGGGCGCAGCACGCGGCGCAGCCGGGAAGGCAGCCGGGAAACCCGCCGGCAGCACCGCCAAAACGGCCAAGGGACCCGTGCCCGGAGCAACCGCTGACCGGAAGACCCCCCGCAGAACCCCCGCCCCCAGCAATCCGGCACGAAAGCGTAAATAGGCCTCCATGAACACCGAGTCGTCATTGTCCGTCGTCCTCGCCGGCGGCGGAACAGCCGGACATATCAGCCCGCTCCTGGCCATCGCGAACGCGCTCCGGGAGGCCCGCCCCGAAGCCCGGCTCCTCGCGGTGGGAACACCGGCCGGGATGGAAGCCCGGCTGGTTCCGGCCGCAGGGCTGGATCTCGCCACCATCAGCAGGGTCCCTTTCCCGCGCAGGCCTTCGCTGGACCTGCTGCGGCTGCCCGGACGGCTGGTTGCCGCCGTGAAACAGGCCGGCGGAATCCTCGACGAGGCCAAAGCTGACGTCCTGGTCGGCGTCGGGGGCTACGTCTGCACGCCGATGTACCTCGCCGCCTGGCGCCGGAAGATCCCCATTGTCATCCACGAGGCGAACACCCGCCCCGGGCTGGCGAACCGGGTGGGTGCACGGCTCGGCGGCCATGTTGCCGTGGCCTTCGAGGCAACCAGGCTGGGCGCCTCCCGGCACGTCGGCATGCCGATGCGCCCGGAAATCTCCGGTCTGGACCGGAGCGCAGCCCGGAACGAAGCCCGGGCCGCCCTCGGCCTGGATCCGCAGCGCCCGGCCCTGATCGTCACCGGCGGCTCCTCGGGCGCCCAGAGCATCAACCGCACCATCGCGGCGTCGGTTGGACTCCTGGCGGAGGCCGGGATCCAGACCCTGCACATCACCGGACGCGGCAAGGCCGTGCACGACGCCGACGGCAAGCCGCTGGCTGCCCCCGGCTACCAGCAGCGCGAGTACGTCGACGGCATGGAAACGGTGTACGCCGCGGCTGACCTGCTGCTGGCCCGCTCCGGCGCCGCCACGGTCTGTGAGGTCGCCGCCGTCGGCCTCCCTGCCGTCTTCGTTCCGCTGCCCATCGGCAACGGCGAACAGGCGCTCAACGCCGCCGGTCTCGTCGCCGCAGGCGGTGCGCTGGTCGTCGAGGACAGCACATTTTCGCCCGAGTGGGTCCGCGGGCACATCATCCCGCTGCTGCGGGACCCGGACAGGCTGGCCCGGATGGCGGCCAGCGCCGAACGGCTCGGCATCCGGGACGCCGCCCAGCGCATGGCCGGACTCGTCCTTGAAACGGTGGCGTCCGCGCAGGCAACGCCCGTGAAGCAGCACAGCAGGAAGCGGTAGAGCAATGACCCAGCCCGAAGACCCCAACAGCGGCACGGCCGCCCGCACCGGGCAATCCCTCGGCCGTGTGCACTTCATTGGCATCGGCGGCGTGGGAATGTCCGCCGTCGCACGCATCATGGTGGCCCGGGGCCTGCCGGTCAGCGGCTCCGATGCCAAGGACCTGCCGGTCATGGCAGACCTGGCAGCGGCCGGGGCACGGATCTGCGTCGGTTACGACGCCGCCAACCTGGCTGACGCCCAGAGCGTGGTCGCCGGCTCCGCCATCCGCCCGGACAATCCGGAGCTGGCGGCGGCCCGGGAGGCCGGACTGCCCGTGCTGCACCGTTCGGAGGCACTGGCGGCCGCCATGGCCCAGGACACCGCCGTGACCGTTGCCGGCACGCACGGCAAGTCCACCACAACGTCGATGATCACCGTCCTGCTGCAGGGCGCGGGGCTCGACCCGTCCTTCGCCATCGGCGCGAACGTCCCGGCACTGGGCGTCAACGCCGCCAGCGGCAGCACGCCGATCTTCGTCGCGGAAGCCGACGAATCCGATGGTTCCTTCCTGAACTACCGCCCGCAGATCGCCGTCGTGACCAACGTCGAACCGGACCACCTCGACTACTACGGCACCGCCGACGCCGTCTACGCCTCCTTCGACCGGTTCACCGCCCTGCTTCCGGCGGACGGGGTGCTGGTGGCCTGCGCGGACGACGCCGGGGCCAGGGCCCTGGCCCTGCGGACCCTCGAGCGCGGTACCACCCGCGTCGTGCTCTACGGCACCAGTGAAGACGCCCAGGTCGTGCTGCACGACGGCGGGCCCGGGGACGTCTCAATTTCCACGCCGGCCGGACGCTTCCCCCTCGAACTGCACGTTCCCGGGCGGCACAATGCCCTCAACGCGGCGGCGGCTTTCGCCGTCGCGCTGGAACTCGGAGTCGACCCCGCCGTGGCCGCCGGCGCCCTGGCACACTTCACCGGGGCGTCCCGGCGTTTCGAATTCAAGGGCGGCGGCCGTGGCGTCCGCGTCTACGACGACTACGCCCACCACCCCACGGAAGTGCGCGCCGCGCTGTCCGCCGCACGGTCGGTGGCCGGCGGCCACAAGCTGCATGTCCTCTTCCAGCCGCACCTGTTTTCGCGCACCCGGGAATTCGCCGCGGAGTTCGCCGCGGCGCTCAACGCCGCCGACACCGCACTGGTCCTGGACATCTATCCGGCCCGCGAAGACCCGATTCCGGGCGTCAGCAGCCAACTGATCGCCGCGCACCTGGGCCCAGGCGGCCGGCTCGTCGGGCCGGGCCGGGAGGCTGTACAGTCCCTCGTGTCCGCCGCCGGGAACGGGGACATCGTGCTTACGGTCGGAGCCGGCGACGTCACGTCCTACGGCCCGCTGATCGTCGCGGCCCTGAACGGCGGAGCCCCCGGTGCCTAGCACCCGGCGCCCCAACTACCGGACCGGAACGCGCCGGCCGCCGTCGGCGCGCGGGGACTCGGCGCCGTCCGACGTCATCTCGGCATCCAAGGACGGCAGCCCAACCGGCGCCACCGCCGTCCCCGCAGCCGGAACCAAACCGGAATCCCCGACGGCCCGGGACAATGTGCTGTCCTTTCCCGAACCCAAGGCCAGGCGCCGCAGGCGCATCAGCCAGGGCATCATCGGTTCCCTGGCCGTGCTGGTCGCGGCGATTATCGCCGCGGCCGTCTACTCGCCCGTCCTGGCGCTGCAGACGGTCACCGTGCAGGGCACCAAACTGCTGACCGCGGACCAGGTCCGGGCAGCCCTTGCGCCCCTGCAGGGCAAGCCGCTGCCACAGATCAGCGACGGCGACGTCACGGCCCTGCTGCAGCCACTGGTCCAGGTTAAGCACGTCACCACCCAGGCCCGCCCGCCCTCCACACTGCAGGTCACGGTGACCGAACGCGTACCCGTGGCCCTGGTCCGGCAGGGCAATGCCCACCAGCTGGTTGACGCCGACGGCGTGTTGCTCAGCGACGCCGCAGACCCGGCCTCGACCCTGCTGCCGGTCATCGACGGCGGAGGCGGCACGCTGCCCCAGGACCTCTTCCACGCCATCACCGAAGTCCTGGGAGCGCTGCCGGCCGATGTGCTCGCCCGACTCTCGAACGCCTCGGCCAAATCGGTGGACGCCGTGGAGCTCAAGCTGGTGGACGGCCAGACCATCGTCTGGGGCAACGCGGGGGAGAAAGAACTCAAGGCAAAGGTCCTGGCCGCCCTGCTGAAGGCGCCGGCGGACCCGAAGAACCCGGTCCGGATCTACGATGTCAGCGTGCCCAGGCACCCGGTCACCCGATAGCGGTCAATCAGATGGCCGGGGACGCACCACCCCGGCGCCCGGCGCCGGAGCAACGCATCACAACACGGCACCAATGGAGGCTATTTCGCCGGTATTACCGCGACACGCGGCGCCGGTTATTGAATGTCCTCTGCATAGCAAATAGCGTCACAGCATGAGTTACTTGACATAACTATAACCTTCAACTCGAAGGTTAAGGTTCAAAGCTTCAAGCCCGACTCCAGCAGTTTTCGCACAGAACACGAACAAGGGACACGTAACGTGGCAGCTCCGCAGAATTACTTGGCCGTCATCAAGGTCGTCGGCATCGGCGGCGGTGGCGTGAACGCAGTCAACCGCATGATCGAGGTCGGTCTCCGCGGCGTCGAATTCATCGCGGTCAACACCGATGCGCAGGCATTGTTGATGAGCGATGCAGACGTCAAGCTCGACATCGGGCGTGAGCTGACGCGCGGGCTGGGAGCCGGTGCGAACCCGGAGGTCGGCAGGCAGGCCGCCGAGGACCACGCCGAGGAAATCGAAGAGGTCATCCGCGGCGCTGACATGGTCTTCGTCACCGCCGGAGAAGGCGGCGGCACCGGCACCGGCGGCGCGCCCGTCGTCGCCCGGATCGCCCGTTCGCTCGGTGCCCTGACCATCGGCGTCGTCACCCGTCCCTTCACCTTCGAGGGCCGCCGCCGCGCCGGCTCCGCCGAGGCCGGCATTGACGCGCTCCGCGACGAAGTCGACACGCTCATCGTTATCCCGAATGACCGTCTGCTGTCCATCAGCGACCGCAACGTCTCCGTCCTGGACGCCTTCCGCTCCGCCGACCAGGTCCTGCTGTCCGGCGTCCAGGGCATCACCGACCTGATCACCACGCCGGGCCTGATCAACCTCGACTTCGCCGACGTCAAGTCCGTCATGCAGGGCGCAGGCTCCGCGCTGATGGGCATCGGCTCGGCGCGCGGCGAGGACCGCGCCGTCAAGGCCGCCGAGCTTGCCATCGCCTCCCCGCTGCTTGAAGCATCGATCGACGGCGCCCACGGTGTCCTGCTCTCCATCCAGGGCGGCTCGGACCTCGGGCTCTTCGAAATCAACGAAGCGGCCCGCCTGGTCCAGGAAGTGGCCCACCCCGAGGCGAACATCATCTTCGGTGCGGTCATCGACGACGCTCTCGGCGACGAGGCCCGGGTGACGGTCATTGCGGCCGGCTTCGACGACGTCAAGGCCACCTCGCCGTCCATGGACCAGTCCCTTCCGCAGTCAGCACCGCAGCGCCCGGCGGTGCCGGCAGCAGCCCCCGCACCGGCCCAGGCTCCGGCCTCGGCCCAGGTCCAGCCGCTGCACGCCACGGTCGGCGCTTCCAGCTACGGCGGCTGGGGCCAGCAGCGCCCGTCCGCCGTCCCGGCCGACTCGGGCTTCGACGTCGACCTGCCCTCGGTGGTGGAGCCGGACCTGTCCGGCCGCCACTCCGACGACCTGGATGTCCCTGACTTCCTCAAGTAGATCCTGAAGCACCATGGCGCTGCCGGGTGGCAGCGCCATGGTGCTTTCTCGTAGGATCGATGTTCTGCAAACAAGTTTGGCGGTGTTCTGAGTGTTCTCCTGGCGGGCAGAAGTCCGGCCCGGCGTCTGGGTGGCCTTCACTGACGCCGCCGCCGGCAACCTGGCGCTCCATGTCGGCGACGACCCGGCCGCAGTGCGGCACCGGCGCGGCGACCTCGAGGCGGCCCTCGGACTCCACGGCCGGAGCTTCCAGTTCATGAACCAGGTCCATGGCAATGCGGTGGCCACCATCGGCGCCGCGTCGGCTGCCGGCGGTTCCCCGGCTGCCGTCGCCCCGACTGCCGATGCCATGGTGTCCCGGGGGGAACCGCTGGCCGTGATGGTCGCTGATTGTGTGCCGATCGTCCTGGTGGGGGACAGCCTCGGTAGGGAGGATCCCCTCGTCGGCGTCGTGCACGCCGGGCGACCCGGTGTCGCGTCCGGCGTCGTTCCGGCGGCCGTGGCCCGCATGATCGAACTTGGCGCGGCAGGGCTCAGCGCCTGGATTGGCCCGTCCGTCTGCGGAGGATGCTATGAAGTCCCCGCGGACATGCGCGACGAGGTGGCCGCCCGGGTCCCCGCAGCCTGGTGCACGACGTCCCGGGGCACCCCGGGCCTGGACCTGCCGGCCGCCGTCCGCAGCCAACTGCAGGACGCAGGTGTCCGGGTCGAATACTCCGGCCACTGCACCCTGGAAGACGAACGCCTGTTCTCCTACCGGCGCGACCGGCACACCGGACGGTTCGCCGGACTGGTGTGGACGGATGCCGTGCCGGCCGGCGCTGGGTCGGCCCGGTGAATGAGCCGATGGAAGCACCGGATCCCGCCAACGGGCAGCCCGATCCCCGGCTGGAGCAGCTCCGCGGGCGGCTCGCCGCCGTCCAGCGGCGCATCGGGGACGCCGTCGCAGCCGCCGGCCGGCAGGTAAAGCCGCCGCGGCTGATTGTCGTCACCAAGTTTCATCCCGCCGCGGACGTCCGGCGGCTCGCGGTCCTCGGCGTCACGGACGTCGGGGAGAGCCGGGACCAGGAAGCCGCAGAAAAGGCGGCACAACTTCAGGACCTCGGGCTGGACTGGCACTTCATCGGCCAACTGCAAAGCAAGAAAGCCAAGTCCGTGGTGAAGTACGCCGGGTCCGTGCACTCCGTGGACCGGGCTGCCGTCGTAGACGCGCTGGCCAAGGCGATGGCAGCCGAAACTGAACGCACCGGGCGCCCGCCGCTGGACTGCTTCATCCAGGTCGGCCTGGACGAGGACGCAGGGGCGCACCGCGGTGGGGCGGCACCAAGCGGGGTTCCCGCATTGGCCGAACAGGTCGCAGGTGCTGCGGGACTCCGGCTCGCGGGGGTCATGGCGGTCGCCCCCTTCGGCGCCGATCCGGCACCGGCCTTCGAGAAGCTCGCGGAGCTTTCCGCCCGTCTCACCGCTGACTATCCCGGCGCCACAGGCATTTCCGCAGGCATGAGCCAGGACCTGGAACAGGCCATCCGGTTCGGGGCGACACACCTACGCATTGGTTCCGATATTCTCGGTCCGCGTCCGGCGTTGCGGTAGGTTCAACGTATTGGAAGGTAATGGCGGGGATTCCAAGGCTGCTATGTCATTGATCGGCCCGCTTACGGACACGATTAGGAGTCGACCATGGCCGGCGCTCTGCGCAAGACAATGATCTATCTTGGGCTCGCCGATGGCGACGAACACTACGAGTCCGAGCACCAAACATCGCACAAGGATGAGGACGATTCCATGGAGCATGACCGCGAGGAACGCCGTGCACCGGCGCCCGTCCGCGAGGCCCCCAGGGAAGAGCCCTACGCCGCTGAAGAGGAATATCGCGCACCTGTGACACCCATCAAGCGAGCGGCCTCGAGCCGCGAAGAGCACACCGGACTCCGCCAGATCACCACGATCCACCCGCGGTCCTACAACGACGCCAAGCTCATCGGCGAGAGCTTCCGTGACGGCATCCCCGTGATCATGAACGTTACGGACATGGGCGAGGCGGATGCGAAGCGGCTCGTCGACTTCTCGGCCGGGCTGGTCTTCGGCCTGCGCGGCAGCATCGAGCGGGTGACGAACAAGGTGTTCCTGCTGTCGCCGTCCTACGTTGAAGTCATCGGCGACGACAAGAAGGTCAGCGAGACGCAGGCAAGCTTCTTCAACCAGAGTTAGTCGACTATTTTCGTCAAGGATGCCAGGCGAGGACACCCGTCTGGCATCCTTGCTGAATTATCCGTGTTGAAATAGAGGCGTAACCATCAAGCGGACACTGCGGTATCCGGAATGAACACGGAGATATGAGTTAGCTCATGGGAATTGTTTTCGGACTTGTCTATATCGCCCTGCTGTTGTTCTTTGTTGCCCTCATCATCCGGCTGATCTTCGACTGGGTGCAGATGTTCGCACGCGGCTGGCGGCCGCGCGGCGCGGCCCTCGTCACGGCCCACGCTGTGTATTCAGTCACAGACCGGCCCATCAAACTGCTACGGCGGCTTATTCCGCCGCTGCGGCTCGGTGGAATATCACTGGATCTCGGCTTCCTGCTGCTGTTCGTGGCAGTCACCATCGCCATGTCGGTTGCCAAGTTCCTCGTGGTTTCCCAGCCGATCTCGGCGTAGTGGGCGGCGGACCCGGTCCGCTGCCTGAAACAGTTAGAAACTCCGGTTTGACACTGCGGTGTTGAATTAGAGGAACCAGACCATATTTAGGTACCGTAGTTTTGACGGCCGGAAGGCCTACTGACTAACTAGACCAACGAGGTGAACAGATGGCTTTGACGCCAGAAGACGTTGTCAATAAGCGCTTTCAGCCGACCAAGTTCCGCGAAGGCTACGACCAGGATGAAGTTGATGACTTCCTGGACGAGATCGTCGTTGAACTGCGACGACTGAACCAGGAGAACGACGAGCTGCGCAAGAAGCTCGCCGAACTGGGCGCCGGCACGCCTGCCAGCTCCGCCGCCGCGGCTCCCGTCGTGGAAAAGGTTCCGGCACCCGTCAAGGTCGAGAAGGAAGACCGCGCCAAGGCCGAAGCCGAAGCCGCGGCCAAGGCCAAGGCTGCTGAAGCCGCCAAGGCCGCTGAAGTCGCGAAGAAGAAGGAAGCCGAGCAGGCAGCTGCCCCGGCACGCGCCGCGGCTACCCCGGCCGCCGAATCCGCCGCAGGCCTGCTCGCCATGGCGCAGCAGATGCACGACAAGCACGTCGCAGACGGCCAGCAGCAGCGCGACAAAATCATCGCCGAAGCGCAGATCGAGGCCAGCAGCCTCGTCAACGACGCCCAGGAGAAGTCCCGCAAGATCCTCGGTGCCCTCGAGCAGCAGCGCTCCGTGCTGGAACGCAAGGTCGAGCAGCTCCGCGGCTTCGAACGCGACTACCGTTCACGCCTGAAGGCCTACATCGAAGGCCAGCTGCGTGATCTGGATGCCCGCGGCTCCGTGGCGGCCCCTGAGGTCGAAGCCACCAGCTAGGCGTTTAGCAAGTATTCTGAAAGCCGGTGGCTGAGGATTCCTCGGCCGCCGGCTTTTGCCATTAACCGCAGGTCCGGCCGGCGGCCGTGACCCGCAACCGAGCACCCAGTCCCCGGACTGGCTTGTCAACGAAAGCCTTATGACTGACGCACCTTCTCCCGACGCCGTGCAACCCGCTGGGTCCGCCCAGGCAGAGCCTCCCAGGCCTCGGCCGAAGCGGGCCCTGCTGCTCGCCGCATTCTTCGGCCTGGCGGTGTTCGCCTACGTCTTTGACCAGCTGACAAAGCTGTGGGTCACGGGAAACATGACCGAGGGGGAGAGGATCCCCGTGCTTCCGCCGCTGCTGCACTGGTACTACATCCGGAACTCCGGCGCTGCCTTCTCGATCGGCGAAAACGTCACGTGGGTATTCACGATCATCATGACCGCCGTCTCGATCGCGATCCTGCTGCAACTGCGGAAACTGGGCTCGCTCTGGTGGGCCCTGGCGCTCGGACTGTTGCTCGGCGGTGCGCTGGGCAACCTCACGGACCGGCTCTTCCGTGAGCCCTCCTTCGCGATGGGCCACGTCGTGGACTTCATCCAGGTCCCCAACTTTGCAATCTTCAACATCGCCGACTCCGCCGTCGTGTCCTCCGTGGTGATCATCTGCCTGCTTACCCTGCGGGGGATCCCCCTGGACGGCACGCACCCGACGAAGGACACCGTCAAACATGACTCCTAAGGACCCAGCGTCCGGCCCCACGACCCCGGAGGACCTGACGCCGGAAGAGCTGGGGGCGGGCGGCGTGCTGCCGGAGGACCTCCTGCCGGAGGACCTCCTTCCCGACGACTCCGACGACCTGGACGCCGGGGATGAGGCGTCCGCCGCCGCTGCTGCGTCGTACCGCTTGGTGGTCCCGGACGAACTCGCGGGGACCCGGGTGGATGCCGGACTGGCGAAACTCATGGACATCTCCCGATCGCAGGCCGCTGTGCTGATCGCCGAGGGCAACGTCCTCAGCAAGGACAAAACGGTCGGAAAATCGCTCAAGCTTGCCCCCGGCGCCGTGCTCGACGTCGTCGTCCCGGAACGCCGGGACCCCCTGGAAATTGTGGAGGAAGTCGTGGAAGGCCTGAACATCCTGCTGGACGATGACGAGTTCGTTGTCATCGACAAACCGGTCGGTGTGGCCGCGCACCCCTCGCCCGGCTGGGTCGGACCCACCGTCGTCGGCGGCCTCGCCGGCCTCGGCTACCGGATCTCCACCTCCGGCTCGCCGGAGCGCGCGGGCATCGTCCACCGGCTCGACGTCGGGACCTCCGGAGTGATGGTGGTCGCCAAGACGGAGAAGGCCTACACGGCGCTCAAGCGTGCCTTCAAGGAGCGCACCGTGGACAAGGTCTACCATGCCGTCGTCCAGGGCCTGCCGGACCCGCTGGCCGGCACGATTGACGCGCCGATCGGCCGGCATCCGGGCCACGACTGGCGGTTCGCCGTGATCGAGGACGGCCGGGACTCCATCACGCACTACGAGGTCCTCGAGGCGTTCGGAAAGGCCTCCCTGGTGGAAGTCCACCTTGAGACCGGCCGCACGCACCAGATCCGGGTCCACTTCGCGGCACTGCGCCACCCCTGCGCCGGCGACCTGACCTACGGCGCGGACCCGCGTCTTGCCGCGACCCTGGGGCTCACCCGGCAGTGGCTGCACGCCCGGCAGTTGTCTTTCGACCACCCCCGGACGGGTGAGCGGGTCACCGTCACCAGCGAGTACCCGCAGGACCTGCGCTATGCGCTGGACGTCCTGGAGTCCGGACAGGCCTGAGCGGCCCGCCCCGGTCGGACCTGTCCGGCCACGCGGCGGGGTGCCGTGCCGGAAAGGTCGCCGCCCGGCACTAGAATGGTTCGGTGACTTCCAGCAACAACTCGTTCGTGCACCTCCACAACCACACCGAATACTCCATGCTGGACGGTGCCGCCCGGCTGGGGGAACTGTTCGACGAAACCGAGCGGCTGGGCATGCCCGCCCTTGCCACCACGGACCACGGCTATCTCTTCGGGGCCTTCGACTTCTGGAAAAAGGCGACGGACAAGGGCATCAAACCGATCATCGGCGTCGAGGCCTACGTCACGCCCGGAACCGCGCGCACCGACAAGACGCGCGTCCGCTGGGGTGAGGAAAACCAGCGCAAGGACGACATCTCCGGCGGCGGCTCCTACACGCACATGACGCTGCTCAGCTACAACAACAAGGGCATGCGCAACCTTTTCCGTGCCTCCTCCCTCGCGTCGCTGGATGCGGTGTTCGGCAAATGGCCGCGGCTGGACCGCGAGCTGCTGAACACCTACTCCGAAGGGCTGATCGCCACGACCGGTTGCCCGTCCGGGGAGGTCCAGACCCGGCTTCGGCTTGGCCAGTACCGGGAAGCGGTGGAGGCCGCCGCCGAATTCCGCGATATTTTCGGGGCGGAAAACTACTTCTGCGAACTGATGGACCACGGCCTGGACATCGAGCGGCGCGTCACCGGGGACCTGCTCCGGCTGGCCAAGGAACTCAATCTGCCCCTCGTGGCCACCAACGACCTGCATTACACGCACGAGCACGATGCCAAGGCGCACGAGGCCCTGCTGGCCATCCAGTCCGGCTCGACCCTCCTGGAGCCCAGCTACGACAACGGCGGTTCCCGGTTCGCGTTCTCGGGCAGCGGCTACTACCTGAAATCCCCGCAGGAGATGCGTGAACTGTTCCGCGACCACCCCGAGGCGTGCGACAATACGCTCCTGATCGCCGAGCGCTGCGAAGTCTCGTTCAACACCAGCGCCAACTACATGCCCCGCTTTCCCTGCCCTCCCGGGGAGGACGAGAACTCCTGGCTGGTCAAGGAAGTGGCCACGGGACTGGCCTACCGCTACCCGGGCGGCGTGCCGGACAAGGTGCGCACCCAGGCGGACTACGAACTCGGTGTCATCACCTCGATGGGATTCCCCGGCTACTTCCTCGTCGTGGCCGACTTCATCAACTGGGCCAAGAAGAACGGCATCCGGGTGGGCCCGGGACGTGGCTCGGGTGCAGGGTCGATGGTGGCCTACGCCATGCGCATCACCGACCTTGATCCGCTGGAACACGGGCTGATCTTCGAGCGCTTCCTGAACCCGGACCGCGTCTCCATGCCTGACTTCGACGTCGACTTCGATGACCGGCGCCGCTCCGAAGTGATCGACTACGTGACGCGCAAATACGGCGACGAACGCGTTGCCATGATCGTCACCTACGGCACCATCAAGACCAAGCAGGCGCTCAAGGACTCCTCCCGGGTGCTGGGCTACCCCTTCAGCATGGGCGAGCAGCTGACCAAGGCATTGCCGCCGGCCGTCATGGCCAAGGACATCCCGCTCGCGGACATCCAGAACAAGGACTCCAAGCGCTACAGCGAGGCCGGGGACTTCCGGCAGCTCGTCGCTACGGACCCGGAAGCCGCCAAGGTGTTCGAAACGGCTCTCGGCATCGAGGGCCTGAAACGCCAGTGGGGTGTCCACGCGGCCGGCGTCATCATGTCCTCGGACCCGATCATCGACGTCATCCCGATCATGCGCCGCTTTCAGGACGGCCAGGTCATCACCCAGTTTGACTACCCCACATGTGAAGGCCTCGGCCTGATCAAGATGGACTTCCTCGGCCTGCGGAACCTCACGATCATTTCCGATGCCCTGGAAAACATCAAAATGAACCGCGGCGAGGACCTGGACCTGGACTCCCTCGCCCTCGACGACGCGGCGTCCTATGACCTGCTGGCCCGCGGCGACACCCTGGGTGTCTTCCAGCTCGACGGCGGCCCCATGCGGTCGCTGCTCAAGCTGATGAAGCCTGACAACTTCGAAGACATCTCGGCTGTCCTGGCCCTCTACCGGCCCGGTCCCATGGGCGCCAACGCGCACACCGACTACGCGCTGCGCAAGAACAAGATCCAGGACGTCATCCCGATCCACCCGGAGCTCGAGGAACCACTCGCCGAAATCCTCGGCGGCACCTATGGCCTGATCGTGTACCAGGAGCAGGTCATGGCCGTGGCTCAGAAGCTCGCCGGGTACACTCTGGGCCAGGCCGACATCCTGCGCCGGGCGATGGGCAAAAAGAAGAAATCGGAACTGGACAAGCAGTTCGCCGGATTCTCCCAGGGCATGCAGGACAATGGCTACTCCATGGCAGCGGTCAAGACCCTCTGGGACATCCTGCTCCCGTTCTCCGACTACGCCTTCAACAAGGCGCACTCGGCGGCCTACGGCGTGATCTCCTACTGGACCGCCTACCTCAAGGCCCACTATGCGCCCGAGTACATGGCTGCCCTGCTGACCAGCGTCGGCGACGACAAGGACAAGTCGGCCATCTACCTCAACGAATGCCGGCGGATGGGCATCACCGTGCTGCCGCCGGATGTCAACGAATCCGCGCTGAACTTCACCCCGGTCGGAACCGACATCCGCTTCGGCATGGGAGCCATCCGCAACGTCGGGGTCAACGTCGTCGAGGCCATGGTGGCGGCACGCGAAAAGGAAGGGGCGTACACGTCCTTCAAGGACTACCTCGTGAAGGTCCCGGCCGTGGTCTGCAACAAGCGCACCATCGAGTCGCTGATCAAGGCCGGTGCGTTCGACTCGCTCAATCACCACCGGCGCGCCCTGGCGATGATCCATGAAGAAGCCATCGATTCCGTCATTACGCTCAAACGCAACGAGGCGATCGGCCAGTTTGACCTCTTCGCCGGGTTCGACGAAGCCGAATCCGAGGCGTCGCTCAGCATCGAAATCCCGGACCTTCCCGAATGGGAGAAGAAGGACAAACTCTCCTTCGAACGCGACATGCTGGGCCTCTACGTTTCGGACCACCCGCTGCAGGGGCTCGAAGGGCTCCTGAGCCAGCACGCAGACCAGTCCATCACCTCGATCATCGCCGAGGACGGACCGCACGACGGCGCCATCGTCACCATCGCCGGCATGATCACCTCGCTGAGCCGGCGGATCGCGAAAGCCAGCGGCAACGCCTACGCCCGCGCGGAAATCGAGGACCTGGGTGGTTCCGTCGAGGTTATGTTCTTCGGCCAGGTCTACGGCCCCATCGCCTCGGTGCTGGCCGAAGACCTGATCGTGGTTGTTAAGGGACGGCTGCAGCGCCGCGACGACGGCGCCGTCGCGCTGAACTGCATGGAACTCTCCGTCCCGGACCTCAGCGAGGGGCTCAACGGCCCGCTGGTGATCACCATGCAGACCCACAAGGCGACCGAAGCCGTCGTGACCGAGCTCGGCGATGTGCTGCGGACCCACCGGGGCAAGTCCGAGGTCCGGCTGCACCTGCAGGGGGACTCCCGGGTGGAGATCATGGGCCTGCCCGTCCACCTCCGGGTCAACCCCAGCCCCTCACTGTTCGGGGACCTGAAGGTGCTGCTCGGCCCGACCTGCCTGGACAACTAGCCGGCCTGGGCCGACGGGACCACCGGTCCGGCCGGAAGCGCCGGCCCTGGTGGGGGCCTCAGATCTCGTAATCCAGCGGCGCAGGCTGGCTGTAGGAGCCCGAGTGGTACAGCAGGGGAGCGCCGTCTGCGCCGACGGCACCCTCGACGACCTCGACCACCACCACGGCGTTGTTCTCGAAGGAGAGCCGCATCTGGACCTTGCCGATCAGCCAGCCGGCAACGTCATTCAGGACCGGCACTCCGTGCGGTCCGAGTTCCCAGTGATCGCCCTCGAAGCGGTTGCTGGTCCGCGCAAAACGGTCGGCCAGCTCCTGGTTGTCCAGCCCGAGCATGTGGACGCCGATGTAGGTGGTGTTGGCCACAGCCGGCCAGGAGCTCGACGTGCGGGCCATGTTGAAGGTGAATCGGGGAGGCTTGGCCGACAGCGAGGCCACCGACGTCGCCGTGAAGCCGACCGGGACACCATTGAAGTTGGCGGTGATGATGGCCACGCCTGCCGCGTGCCGGCGGAACATCTCCCTGAAGGTTCCCTCGAAGGCTTGATCCTCTGTGGCCACTGCGATCCAACTCCCTGCTGCACGTGTGTGATATTCCTACCCCGCCAGCGTATTGCGCCTGCGAGCGGCCGCGGTACTTGTTTACCCGGAGGCGTCATGTGGCACGTCATCCGGAGACGCGCGGCGTTATGTGCCCGCCCGGCGGAAAGCTTGTTGCCGCGGAAACCTTGTTAAGGTTTGTTCATGACTCAGCCCGCACCAAACGGCCCGTTCCAGCAGGACGCCCCGCCGGCCGGCCCGCCGGTGCCTGGGACCGCCCGCACGCCGCCGGTGCCCGGGACCGCCCGCACGCCGCCGTGGCGGAAGGCCGCTGTCATCGTCGCCGCCGGGGTTCCCGTGGGGGTGCTGTGGTGGCTGCTCGCACCGTCCGGGATGAATCTCCTGTCCGGCAATCCGGAGCTCCGGAGCGGCGGCAACACGGAGGGCTGGCTGCCGCGGGACCTCGTGCTGGCCGGACTGTTCCTGCTCGCCGGCTGCATCTGCGGCGCGGTCGCCTCCGGCAGCAAGCACGGCGGGCCATCCGGCCGGGACGTTCTCCGCACGGTAGGTGCCGGCGCCCTGGGCGCTCTCGCGGCCTGGGGGACCGGCGTCGTGTGCGGCCTGTGGTGGGGAACGCCGGCGGAGGCCGCGGCCGGCGCCAGTACCGCCTTTTCCCTGCGCTCCTTCGCTGTCCTGGCGATCTGGCCGGGCGCCGCCGCACTGGCGATCTTCCTGAATACTGTCTTCACCACGCCGCAGCCGGGCAGCCCCGACATGCCGGTCCCGAAGTAACAGGAGCGGGACCTGCCGGGGCGGCACGTAAAATGAACGGGTGACCCTTTCAGCTGACAGCCCCGTGCCCGCCGTGACCGCGCCCCCGGTTCCCGCCGATCTCAACTTCCGCACCGTCGACCTGCGCGGCCAGCGGCTGACCCTCGCCGGCCTCCGTGCGGCGGTGCCCCGGGCCCAGGCCGGCACCATGGCGGACGCCGAGCAAAAGGTCCTGGACATCATCGACGCGGTCCGCTCCCGCGGCTTCGAGGCGCTCAGCGAGCTGGCCCGCGCCTTCGACGGCGTGGAGCAGTCGCACCCCCGCGTCCCCGCCGAAGCGCTGGCGCAGGCCCTGGCCGGGCTCGATCCCGCCGTGCGGGCCGCACTGGAAGAGTCCATCCGGCGCGCCCGGCGTTTTGCCGACGCCCAGCGCCCGGCGGATACCGACGTCGAGTTCGGCGAGGGCGCCGTCGTCAGCCAGAACTGGGTTCCGGTGGCGAGGGTGGGCCTCTACGTCCCCGGCGGACTCGCCGTCTACCCGTCCTCCGTGATCATGAACGTCGTTCCAGCCCTCGCGGCCGGCGTCGAGTCCATCGCCCTGGCGTCCCCGCCGCAGAAGGACTTCGGCGGGCTCCCGCACCCCACGATCCTTGCCGCAGCGTGCCTGCTCGGGATTGACGAGGTCTATGCAATCGGCGGCGCCCAGGCCATCGCTGCCTTCGCCTACGGCATCCCCGCCGCGGAGGAGAAGGCCGGACTGGACCCCGTTGACGTCGTCACCGGCCCGGGCAACGTCTTTGTCGCCACGGCGAAGCGCCTCGTCAAGGGCGTCGTCGGCATCGATTCCGAGGCCGGCACCACCGAGATCGCGATCCTGGCCGATGCCACCGCGCGGCCGGGCCTGGTCGCGGCTGACCTGATCAGCCAGGCCGAGCACGACCCCAAGGCGGCGTCCGTGCTGATCACAGACTCCGTGGACCTCGCCGCCGCCGTCCGGGTGGAACTCGAGCGCCAGGCGGCGGCGACCAAGCACAGTGCACGGGTCCGTGAGGCGCTCTCCGGCCCGCAGTCCGGCGTTGTTCTGGTGGACAACCTGGACCAGGGCATCGCGGCGTGCAACGCCTACGCCGCCGAACACCTGGAAATCATGACGGCGGATGCGGCCGGCGTCGCGGGCCGGATCCGCAGCGCCGGGGCGATCTTCGTAGGGGACTACAGCCCCGTCAGCCTCGGCGACTACTGCGCCGGGTCCAACCACGTGCTGCCGACCAGCGGCACCGCCGCGTTCTCCTCGGGGCTGAACGTGACCACGTTCCTGCGCGCCATCCAGGTCGTCAACTACTCGCGCGCCGCCCTGGAAGCGGTCAGCGGACACATCGTGAGCCTGTCCGGGGCGGAGGATCTGCCGGCGCACGGCGAAGCGGTTACGGCCAGGTTCGCTGACGGCTCCTGACCACAACATGTAGTAATTACAGGCTTGTTATTCAGCTAGATCTAGTCGTAAACTGATTCCGGAGCCAACGCTCCGACGGACCGCAGGTGTTCTCCGGCGTCCGTCCGTCAAGCAGCGGCAGGGGAGGAAACGACATGTACTGCCCGTTCTGTCGCAACCCTGATTCCCGCGTGGTGGACAGCCGGATGGCCGATGACGGCTCAGCCATCAGGCGCCGCCGGCAGTGCCCCGAGTGCGGCCGCCGCTTCACCACCGTCGAGACCACCAGCCTCACCGTGATCAAGCGGTCCGGCGTCGGAGAGCCCTTCAGCCGCAGCAAGGTCATCAACGGTGTCCGCAAGGCCTGCCAGGGCCGTCCCGTCACCGAGGACGACCTAGCCATGCTCGCCCAGGAAGTCGAAGAGACCATCCGGGCGTCCGGCGCCGCGGAGATCGAAGCCCATGAGGTCGGCCTGGCCATCCTCAATCCGCTCCAGAAGCTGGACGAGGTCGCCTACCTGCGCTTCGCCAGCGTTTACCAGGCCTTTGAATCCCTCGAGGATTTCGAAGCCGCCATCTCCCTGCTCCGGCACGAGGCTGAAACCACGCGACGCGACGGCACGAGCCAGCAGAAGAGCCCGCTCTAGGCACTTCAGCGGTGCCGGCCCACAGACTCCGGTGGTGGCAGTGGAGGGGAAGCCGCGGCCACCACCGGCACCACCTAACAAAGAGCTATCACTCCGGGTCGTTATCAGCGTTCAGAACGACCCGGAGTGATAGCTCTCTTTGCTACTTGGCCAGTTTGTGCTTCAGCGCGATCTCGAGGGCAGCGCCGACGATGCCGGCCTCGTTCTTCAGTTCCGCCGGGACAATCGGCGTGCGCAGCTGCAGCCGCGGCAGGTATTCGTCGGCGCGCTTGGAGATGCCGCCCCCGACAATGAACAGTTCGGGCGAGAAGAGGAACTCCAGATGGGAGAAGTACCGCTGCAGCAGCACGCTGTACTCTTCCCAGCTCAGGCCGTCCCGCTCCCGGGCCACGGCCGACGCCTTGCTTTCGGCGTCAAATCCGTCAATCTCCAGGTGTCCGAGCTCGGCATTGGGGACAAGCTTGCCGTCGAAGATAAAGGCGGAGCCGATACCGGTGCCGAGCGTGATGACCAGCACGGTTCCCTCCACGAATTCGCCGGCGCCGAAGCGGGCCTCCGCGAGGCCGGCGGCGTCGGCGTCGTTGATGACCTCCACGGGGCGGCCCAGCCGGGCGGTCAGCAGGGCGTCGATGTCCATTTCCAGCCACGACTTGTCCACATTGGCGGCGGAGTGGACCACACCGTGCTGGATGATGCCGGGGAAGGTGACACCCACCGGCGAGTCAGGGGCCGGTGCGTCCGGCCGGGCCGACAGCTCGGCGACGACCTGGGCCACCACCTCTGCCACGGATTCCGGCGTGGAAGGCTGGGGGGTCGGGATGCGGACGCGATCACCGACCAGCTTGCCCTTTTTCAGGTCCACGATCCCGCCCTTGATCCCGGTGCCGCCGATGTCGATGCCAATCAGCGGGGCGTTCTTCTTCGACTTCTCGTCCTTCTTGGCCAATGTCGTTCCGTTCGTGGCAGGGGCAGGGCTGGGAGGTGCGGCCCGGGGCCGATAGGCGAAAACCGGGATCTACTGGTGGTGCGGGGTATCAGGGGAGGGTCAGGACTTCCGCGCCGGACTCCGTGACCAGCAGCGTGTGCTCGAACTGCGCGGTGCGTTTGTGGTCACGGGTCACGACGGTCCAGTCGTCACCCCACATGTCCCAGTCAACGGTGCCGAGCGTCAGCATGGGTTCGATCGTGAAGACCATCCCGCTCTCCATAACGGTGTTGTAGGCCGGGGCGGCATCGTAATGCGGGATGATCAGGCCGGTGTGGAAGGCTTCGCCCACGCCGTGGCCGGTGAAGTCGCGGACGACGCCGTAGCCGAAGCGCTTGGCGTAGGACTCGATGGTGCGGCCGATCACGTTGATTTCGCGGCCCGGGGCCACGGCACGGATGGCCCGGTTCAGGGACTCCTGCGTGCGCTCAACGAGCAGCCGGGATTCCTCGTCAACGTCGCCGGCCAGGAAAGTGTAGTTCGTGTCGCCGTGCACGCCGCCGATGAAGGCCGTGATGTCGATGTTCAGGATGTCCCCGTCCCTGACCACCGTACTGTCCGGGATGCCGTGGCAGATGACTTCGTTCAACGACGAGCACAGGGACTTGGGGAAACCGCGATAGCCGAGAGTGGACGGATACGCGTTGTGGTCGAGCAGGAATTCGTGACCCACCCGGTCCAATTCGTCCGTGGTGACGCCGGGCCGGATGTGCTTGCCGACCTCAACGATGGCCTGAGCGGCAATCCGTGAGGCGATGCGGATCTTCTCGATGGTCTCCGCAGACTTGACCTCCGAGCCGGTGAACTTCGCAGGTCCCGGCTTGCCCACGTATTCCGGGCGGGGGATCGATGCCGGAACGGGAAGCTGGGGACTGACTGCTCCCGGGACGAGTGTGCCGATGGGTGCGGTCGAGGCTAGAGAAGGCATACATTGATCATATAAGGCCCTGCCGAACGCCAGTAAACAGAAGCGGACAGATACCGTGGGAAATAACAGGCGCGTTCGACGGCGTTCGGCCCCCAGGGTGCCGGACGCCACCCTGAGAGAAGCTGAGGAGCAGCAATGCCGGAGTACTGGTACAACGTCAATACGCATGAGGTTGAAGAGGACGCCATGTCCGACTGGAGCCAGCTGATCGGACCCTACAAAACGCGGGAGGAAGCCGAACACGCCCTCGAAAAGGTCAAGGCGCGCAACGAATCCTGGGAAAAAGGTGACGACGACGACTGACCGGCTGCAAGCTATACTACCCACACCCGAGTACTGGCACTGCCGGTGCCACAAGGAGGATAAACATGGCCGAACTGTTGTCTGACTACGCAGGACAGTGGCGGTTCGACCCCGCCCATACCCGCATTGGCTTTTCCACCCGCCACGCCATGGTGACAAAAGTCCGCGGAGCCTTCAACGACTTTGAAGGGTCGATCACGGTCGACGCAGACAACCCGGAACGCTCGCAGGTTAGGCTCAGTGTCGACGTCGCGAGCATTGACACCCGCAACGCCGACCGCGACCAGCATTTGCGGACCAACGATTTCTTTGACGCCCCCCATTTCCCGAAGATCACGTTTGTGAGCAGCCGGGTGGACCAGGTGGATGAGGGCCACTTCATTGTCAGCGGAGACGTGACGATTAAAGGGATCACCAAAGAGATTTCGATCCCCATCGACTTCATCGGCGTGGACCGGGACCCCATGGGCAACCTCCGGGCGGGCTTCGAAGGTTCCCGCCGAATCGACCGCCAGGATTTCGGGCTCAAGTGGAACACCGCCCTGGACTCCGGTGGTGTGCTGGTGTCGGACAAGATCACGCTGGAATTTGAGGTGTCCGCCATCAAGAACGAAGACGGCCCCGGACCAGCGGGCGCCGCCCAGGCGGCGGACTGACACCGCCCCGGCGCGGAGGACCCGGCGACCGGCCGGCAGAACTGATACTTTCCTGGGCGAATGCCCTTATTCTCACCCGGTGCGGATGAGTGCCGGCTTGCGGCGCTCGGCCATACTGGGAAAATGCCGACGAGCGTAACCCGCCGCCGCGGCGTCCGGGTCGCCGACCTGGCCCGGCTGGCCGTTGCCTGGGCCGCTTCGACGGTGGCCCTCATCGTCACTGGCGCGCTCGTGCCGGGGTTCTCTGCAACCAGTTGGTGGGCGTACGCCGCTGTGGCGGCCGTGGCCGGCATCGTCGGGCTGGTCCTGCGCCCCGGGCTCGTGGAGATCTCGGCCAGGGTGGGCTGGCTGGCCGTCCTTCTTGCCGCCCTGCTCGGGCAAGCCCTGATAATGTACGTCGCCATCCGCCTGGTGCCCGGCATCGAGTCGACGGCCTGGACCGCCCTGGTCGCCACCTGGGTCAGTGCCGTTGTGGGCACGGTCATCTCGTGGGCCACCACGGCCGGTACCGACGACGGCCTCATCACCTCGTTGGCAGGCAGGGCGCGCCGGCGGCAAACGGTGACCGATCCGGAGGTTGACGGCGTCCTGTTCGTGCAGCTCGACGGTGTCCCCTTCCCGGTGCTGCAGTGGGCGGTCCAGTCCGGCGCAGTCCCGCATCTGCGGCGCTGGCTGGCGTCGGGGGATTACACTTTTCGCGAATGGACTCCCCAGCTGCCGTGCACCACGCCGGCCAGCCAGTTGGGAATCTTGCACGGCACCGTTGATGGGATCCCCGCCTTCCGGTGGTACGACCGTGAGCTCAACCGGGTCCTGGTGGCCAACCGGCCGGCCGATGCCCGGGTGATCGAGGACAGGCACAGCACCGGCCGGGGCCTGCTCTGCGACGACGGGGTCTCCATTTCCAACCTGTTCACGGGTGACGCGCCCCGGTCGCTCATGACGATGAGCCGGGTGGAGGTCCGCCGGGGCTCCACCCAAACCCGTCGTGCGTTCGCCTGGTTTTTCACCTCGCCCAACGGGTTCATGCGGAGCCTCACGCGGACCGTCGGGGAGATCCTCAAGGAGCGGTGGCAGGCCCGGCGCCAGCGCAAGCGTGACCTCGACCCGCGTGTGCAGCGGGACTGGACCTTTGCCGTGCTGCGTGCCGTCACGAACGGTCTGCTCCGCGACCTGAACACTGCCCTGGTGGCGGAGGAACTGCGTCGCGGCACAAGGAGCATCTATGTCGACTATGTCGACTATGACGAGATCGCCCACCACGCGGGGATGTTTCGGCCCGAGTCCCTCGCCGCCCTGGATGGCCTGGACCGCACGCTGGGATCCCTGGCCGAGCTCGCCGGATCCGCTCCCCGCCGCTACCGGCTGGTGGTCCTCTCGGACCACGGCCAGTCCCAGGGCACCCCGTTTGCCGACCGCTACGGCCAGACTCTCGCCGGCCTGTGTGCGGAACTCATGGACGAAGACGTGCAGAACGTGGACGCCTCGGTCGAAGGGCTGGGACGGGCGGACTCCATCGCCGGCGACATCGCGGCGGGCGGGATGTCCGGGAAACTCGCCGCCCGCGCCGACGAGGAGCTGGCGAAGGCACAGCAGACTTCCGCCCCCGGCGAAGCCGCCGAAGAGCCGATTGTCGTGTTGGGCTCGGGCAACCTGGGCCTGGTCTACGTGCGCGGTGACCGGCGCCGGACGCTCCAGGACCTCGAGCGGGAGTGGCCGGCCCTGGTCCCCGGACTGGCAGGCCATCCCGGTGTGGGGTTCGTCGCCGGTATTGATGAAGACGGCCAGGCCTGGGCGATCGGGAGCCGCGGCCGCCACAATATTTCAAGCGGTGCAGTGGACGGCGCGGACCCGTTGGCTGTCTTCGGGCCACACGCGGCGCGGATGCTCCGGCGTGCGCTGCTGCTCCCCGAGGCACCGGACCTCTACGTCAACAGCGCGGTCGATCCGGTGACCCACGACGTCGCTGCGTTCGAGGGCCTGGTCGGGTCCCACGGGGGCCTGGGCGGCTGGCAGGACCGTGCGTTGCTGCTTGGCCCGGCCGATCTCATGACGGGGCTGCCCGAGCGGATAGAGGGTGCCGACAGGCTCCACCGCGTGCTGGTGGCAATGCTCGAGTCCTGTGGCCAGCGCACCACGACGGCGCTTCCCCCTGAGCGGCTGCCTTGAGCAGAATCCCGGCGGGCCGGGACAGTTCAAGACCGGGACGGCTCGAGACCGGCGGATTTCACTCCGGCGCGACCCACGACTGGCCCGGGGCCAGGACCACGGCCGTGCAGCCAGGTGCCTGCTCCGCCACGGCGAGAGCAAACCGGCGCCCGGGGTGCTCAAGCCAGCCCCGGGCGAAGCGTGTGACGAACGGCGGGTGCAGCGTTCCCCAGTGCACCGGCAGGGCATAGCGCGCGCCGCTGAGCGCCGCTGCCCGGGCCGCGGTCTCGGGGGACAGGTGCCCCGCCGAGAGCCTCGGCCCCCACCCCCAGACCGGCACCAGGGCGACATCGATGGCCCCGCCTGCCATGGCGGGGAGCTCGGCCATCTCCGGAAACAGCCCCGTGTCGCCGGCAATCCAGACAACGCCCGAGGGACCCCGGACCAGCTGGCCGTGGGCGTCATTGGGCCGGTGCGGCATGGGGCGGTGACGATGCTCGGCCGGCACCTGGCGAACCTCGACCCCGCCGCTGCCTACCGGGGTCCAGCCGTCGCCCAAGGGAACTCCCGGCAATTGGGTCCGGCGACGCAGCCACACGACGTTCGCCGGAGCGCTCATCACCGCTGCCCCGCCCAGCATGCGCAGGGAGCGCAGTTCGGCATGGTCATGGTGCAGGTGGGAGAGGAGCACGACGTCCGCGCCGCTCCACGACGCCGGGTCCGGCCGCGGCGCGATGCGCCGCAGCAGCCCGGCGTGCGGGCGAAGCAGCGGATCGGTCAGGACCCGAACCCCGTCGAGGTCCAGAACCACCGAGGAGTGACCAAGCCAGGTGATTCTCACGACAGGGTTGTCCGGCCCGCGTCAGGCCAGTGCTTTTGCCTTGAGGGAATCAAACTCGGTCTGGTTGATGGCGCCGGAATCGAGCAACGCCTTGGCGTCGGCGATTTGCGCGGCCGGGCTGGTCGACTTGCCGGCGACCTGCTGGATGTAGTCCTGCTGGGCAGCCTGCTGCTCGGCCAGTGCCTTCATCTGACGTTCGGCCATGCTGCGGCCCCGGGCGATCAGGTAGATGAGGGCGCCGAGCCAGGGCACGAAGACCAGCAGTATCACCCAACCGGCCTTGGCCCAGCCGTTGAGTGTGTGGTCGCCGAACATGTCAATCAAGCAGCGGAACCACACCATCAGTGCGGCGATCCAGATGAAGAACCAGAAACTCCACAGGAGAACGTCCCAGAAGTTAGTCGTGTCCATCGTTACTCCTCCAATTATGTCCACCGGAGCCAGACCCAGCGCTTCGCGCATAAATCGGTCCGGGCCGGCGGAGCATCTGCTGGGGCCCTGATGCAGACCTTAAGGCCAGCGTGCCCGGACGGGCGGCGCAACGCATCGTTCGTAAAGGATGAGGTGACGCGGCACGATGGGGAAAGGAGCCCGCAGCGCTCGCCTAGAAGGAGTGCTCGGGTCCGGGGAACTGGCCGGAGCGCACGTCCTCGCCATAAGCTCTCGCCGCGTCGCTGAGGGAGGTGCGCAGGTCCGCGTACTGCTTGACGAACTTGGCCATCCTGCCGCCGCGCAGACCCGCCATGTCCTGCCACACGAGCACCTGGCCGGTGGTCGCGTTGCCGGCGCCGATGCCGATCGTGGGGACGGCGACGGCGGCATCCACGGCCGCCGCCGTGGCCGCCGGAACCATTTCCATCAACACGCAGAACGCCCCGGCCTCGGCCAGGGCGACGGCGTCGTCGATCAGCCGCTGCGCGTCATCGCCGCGGCCCTGGACGCGGTAGCCGCCAAGGGCGTGCTCGCTCTGCGGGGTGAAACCGATGTGCGCCATCACCGGGATGCCGGCCTGGACCATGGCCCGGACGGTTTCGGCGTAGAATTTTCCGCCTTCGATCTTGACCGCGTGGGCGAGTCCTTCCTTGAGGAACCGGACGCCGGTGGCCACTGCCTGCTGGGCGGAGACCTCGTAGCTGCCGAAGGGCAGGTCCGCCACGACCAGGGCGCGTTTGGCCGAGCGGGTGACGGCGCGGCAGAGCGGCAGCAGTTCGTCCACGGTGACGGGCAGGCTGGTTTCGTTGCCGAAGACGTTGTTGGACGCCGAGTCGCCGACGAGGAGAACCTCGATCCCGGCCTGGTCGAAGATTTCCGCCGTGTACTGGTCATAGGCTGTCAGCATGGCAAAGCGCTCACCGTCGAGCTTGGCCTGGTGCAGGTGGTGGGTGCGGATCTTCGCCACCGGCTTCCGGGCGCCCGCCTCCTGGCCGCCGCCCGGACGTGCGGGCGGTGCTGCGGACAGGCCTGCGGCTGACGGGCCGTTGCCGTAGGGGGCGGCTGCTTCTGCGGGCATGCTGGAATCGGGGCTGGTGCTTGTGGCCATGGCACGAGCGTAGTGCGATACCGCGCGTCCTAGCTACCGGGCTCCAGCAGGTGGGCGCGTGAATCACGTCACACGGGTGCCTGCCGGCAGTCCGGCAAGGGGCGTGAGGCGTTGTATTCCGGGTTCCTCGTGTTAACGCTGGGTTACGCGCGGCAGCCGCTTCAGCAATCGGTGGCAATGATTAGTAAAGTGAATCGTGAGCAGCCGCGGGAACCCACGCACGACGGGCCGGTGGCACGACGAAAGAACCGGAAAGAGGCCAGAGTATGGACCGCCAGCAAGAGTTTGTCCTGCGGACGATCGAAGAGCGCGATGTGCGGTTCGTGCGGCTGTGGTTCACGGACGTCGTCGGATCGCTGAAGTCCGTGGCCCTGGCCCCGGCCGAAGTGGAAGGCGCGTTCGAGGAGGGCCTGGGATTCGACGGCTCCTCGATCGAGGGCCTGGCCCGCGTCTTCGAATCCGACATGCTGGCCCAGCCGGACCCTGCGACCTTCCAGATCCTGCCCTGGCGCGGCGAGACCGAGGCGACGTCGCGGATGTTCTGCGACATCCTGACGCCCGACGGCGAACCCTCCACCGCTGATCCCCGCAACGTCCTCAAGCGCAACCTCGCCAAGGCCGCGGACATGGGCTTCACCTGCTATACCCACCCCGAGATCGAGTTCTACCTGCTCAAGTCCCAGCAGCCGGGTCCCGACGGTTCCCCCGTCCCCGTGGACGAGGGCGGCTACTTCGACCACGTTCCGGGCGGCGTGGCACAGGACTTCCGCCGCACGGCCGTGACCATGCTGGAATCGGTAGGCATCTCGGTCGAGTTCAGCCACCACGAGGCCGGCCCGGGCCAGAACGAGATCGACCTGCGCTATGCCGATGCCCTGCAGACCGCCGACAACATCATGACCTTCCGCACCGTGATCAAAGAGGTTGCGCTGCAGCAGGGCACCTACGCCACGTTCATGCCGAAACCGTTCACGGCCCACCCGGGTTCCGGGATGCACACGCACTTCTCACTCTTCGAGGGCGACACGAATGCCTTCTACGAGGCCGGTGCCGAGTTCCAGCTCTCCGAGACGGCCCGGCAGTTCATCGCCGGCATCCTCAAGCACGCGCCGGAGTTCACCGCGGTGACCAACCAGTTCGTGAACTCCTACAAGCGGCTCTGGGGCGGCGGAGAAGCCCCGAGCTACCTCAGCTGGGGCCACAACAACCGTTCCGCCCTCGTTCGCGTCCCGCTGTACAAGCCGGGCAAGGGCCAGTCGGCGCGGATCGAATACCGCGGCATTGACTCGGCCGCCAACCCGTACCTGGCCTACGCCGTTCTGCTCGGTGCCGGACTCAAGGGCATCGAGGAGGGTTACCAGCTCCCCGCCGCCGCCGAGGACGACATCTGGTCGCTGAGTTCGGCCGAGCGCCGGGCGATGGGCCACGATCCGCTTCCGGCCAGCCTGCACGATGCCATCCGCACGATGGAGGACTCCGAACTCATGCCGCAGATCCTCGGGGAGCAGGTGTTCGAACACTTCCTGCGCAACAAGCGGGCCGAGTGGCAGGACTACCGCCTCCAGGTCACGCCCTACGAGCTGCAGCGCAACCTCGGCATCCTTTAGGCGGCCCGGGTGAGCCTGGCACGACGCCTCATTTCGGCCGGTTTCAGCGATCTGGAAAAGGGCGAACGGTTCCTGGCCGCCCCGGAGCTGGAGGGCCTGGACCAGGACACCCTCTTCGCAGGGCTGCAGCTGGCCGCGAACCCTGACACGGCGCTGCAGTCGCTGGTCCGGCTGATCGAAAAGCACCGCGGGCTGCGGGAGCTGGCGGTCGCCGAGCTGGAACGCAGCGAACCCCTGTACCGCGTGCTGGGCGCCTCCGAGGCGCTGGGCGAGTTCCTGATCCGCCATCCGGAGCACCTTGACGCCTTCGACGTGACGGCCAGCCCGGAACCGCGGGCTGCGGACGCCGCCGGCCTGCGCGCCCGGCTGCTGCTCTCGGTACGGGCCAATCCGAAAGCCGCCCGCCCGGTCGCTGCGTTGACCGGGCAGGAGGGCTACGTGGCGCTCCGCACCGAGTACCGGCGCGGCCTCGTCGAGCTCGCCGTCAAGGACCTCTGTGCCGCCGATCCGTTGGACTTCCTGCCCGCAGCCGGCGCCGAACTGGCGGACCTCGCCGGTGCCGCTATCGAGGCCGCCCTGGCCGTCTCCCGGGCCGAGGCCGCCGAACACTTCAGCGCCACCGAAGTGGCCGACGTCGGGCTCGCCGTGATCGGCATGGGAAAGTGCGGGGCCCGGGAACTCAACTACATCTCCGACGTCGACGTCATCTACGTCATTGATCCCGGCGGGCTCGACGATTCGCGCGCCAATACGATCGGTACTGCCCTAGCCTCCGGGATCTCCCGGGCAATCATGTCCATCGGCCGCGAACCCGGGCTGTGGGAGGTCGACGCCAACCTGCGCCCGGAGGGAAAATCCGGACCGCTGGTCAGGACCCTGGCGTCGCATGAGAGCTATTACGCCCGCTGGGCCGAGAGCTGGGAGTTCCAGGCGCTGCTGAAAGCCCGGACCATCGCCGGGGACGCCGATCTTGGCGCCCGCTATGAAGCCGCAGTCGCACCGCTGATCTGGGCCTCCGCCGGCCGGGAAGGCTTCGTGGAGTCCGTCCGCTCGATGCGCCGCCGGGTCACCGAACACATCCCCGCCGAAGAGGAGCAGCGGCAGATCAAGCTGGGCCGCGGGGGACTTCGCGACGTTGAATTCACCGTCCAGCTGCTGCAGCTGGTGCACGGCAAATCCGACGAGACCCTGCGCTGCCGCGATACCACCTCGGCCATCGCCGCCTTGTCCGCGGGCGGCTACATCGGCCGCTCCGACGCGGCTGAGTTCGACCGTTGCTACCGCTATCTCCGGCTGCTGGAACACCGGATCCAGCTGTTCCAGCTGCGCCGCACCCATCTCATGCCGGTCGCGGAAGCATCGCTGCGGTCCCTCGCTAAGGCCGTGCTCGGCCCGTTCTCCAGTGAACGGCCCAAGCCCGACGCCCTGGTCGAGACCTGGCGCAGGACCAAACGGTCTGTCCGCGAACTGCACGAGCGCATCTTCTACCGCCCGCTGCTGAACACCGCCGCGTCACTGAGCAGCGAGGAGGCCAGGCTCAGCCCGGAAGCCGCGCAGGGGCGCCTCGCCGCCCTGGGCTACCTCGATCCAAGCGGCGCCATGCGCCACATCGAGGCGCTCACCGCGGGGGTCAGCCGCCGCGCCGCACTCCAGCGCCAGCTCCTGCCGATCCTGCTGGGCTGGCTCGCGGAGGGGGTGGACCCGGACGGCGGCCTGCTGGCCTTCCGGCGGGTCAGTGAGGCTCTCGGCACCACCCACTGGTACCTCGGCATGTTGCGGGACTCGACGGCGGCGGCGGAGCGGCTCTGCCACGTGCTGTCCAACTCCCGGCTGATCGCCGACCTGCTCGAGGTCTCGCCCGAATCCGTGGCCTGGCTCGGCTCGGACAAGGAACTCGTCCCGTTGACCTTCGAGGCACAATGGCTCGAGATTGCCTCCAAGATGTCCCGCCACGCGGACCCGGAAAGCGCAATGCGCCTGATCCGTTTGATCCGGCGCCGCGAGATCCTGCGGACGGCGATCGCGGACAGCGCGGGACTGCTGGACCAGGACCAGGTGGGCGCGGCGCTGGCCGACACCGACCGGGCCGCCGTGCTGGGGGCCCTGCGCGTCGCGGAAACCATGGTCACCGCAGAGGAGCCGCTCAAAACGCATGTACTCGTGGTCGCCATGGGCCGGCAGGGCGGCCGGGAGATCGGCTACGGCTCGGACGCCGACGTTATCTACGTGCACCGGGGGCTTCCCGGAGTCCCGGAGGAGGAGGCCCAGCAGCAGGCCCTGCAGATCGTGAGCCGGCTTTCCAGCCTTCTCACCCAGCCGCTGAAGCCCGCCATCCTGGCTGAACGCGTCCTGATGGTGGACGCGGACCTCCGTCCCGAGGGCAAGAGCGGGCCCATGGTGCGGTCGTTGGAATCCTACGCCGAGTATTACCGCCGGTGGTCGCTCGTGTGGGAGGCGCAGGCGCTGCTGCGTGCCCGGCCCATGGCGGGAGATGATGAGCTGGCGGCCGACTTCGTGGCCCTGATCGACACCGTCCGCTACCCCGAGTCGCTCTCTGCGCACGACGTGCGGGAAGTCCGGCGGGTGAAGGCCCGGGTGGAGGCGGAACGGCTGCCCCGCGGCGCCGATCCGGCCCGGCACCTGAAGCTCGGACGCGGCGGACTGAGCGATGTCGAATGGCTCGCCCAGCTCATCCAGCTGCGGCGCGCCGGACAGCACCCGGAGCTGCGGACCACTTCCACGGTGCAGGCGCTGGAGGCGGCAGCCGCCGTCGGACTCCTCGATGCGGGGGACCTGGTGGTCCTGCTCCGGGCCTGGCGCCTCGCGAGCCGCGTCCGGTCCGCCAACGTGATCTGGACCGGGCGGGCTTCGGATCTGCTGCCGTCCTCCCGCCGCGATCTGGAGGCGGTGGCCCGCTGGTGTGGCTACGGACAAGGCCACGCCGCCGCCTTCGAGGAGGACTATTTGAGGCTGAGCCGGCGGGCCCGGGGCGTGTTCGAACGGGTTTTCTACGGCCAGTGACGGCCGGGCAGAGCTCCCGTCGAGAGCCGGGCCAGGGCCCCGGGGGCTGACACCCCGCGGCCGCGGTGCTACCTTATCCGCATGGCCAGACAACTCTTTGTGAACCTCCCCGTCAAGGACCTCGACAAGACGGTGGAGTTTTTCACTGCGCTGGGTTTTTCCTTTAATCCTGACTTCACCGATGAGAACGCCACCTGCATGATCGTCAACGACGACGCTTTCGTGATGCTGCTCGTCGAGGCGTACTTCAAGAGCTTTACGTCCAAGGCTGTCGCGGATGCCTCAGGCGCTGCCGAGGTCATCATGTCCTTCTCGCTGGACAGCCGCGAGGCGGTCGACGAACTCATTCGGACGGCACTCACCGCCGGCGGCGCACCGTCCGAGGAAGCCCAGGACTACGGATTTATGTATACCCACAGCTTCCAGGACCCGGATGGCCACCTGTGGGAAGTCTTCTGGATGGACCCGGCAGGGCCGCCGAAGGACGCAGCGCTCTGACCACCCTGCCGGCAGCCGGCGTCGGAGCAGGCCCGCCGGCTTGGGTACGCTTCTGTTATGGCTGGAAACGTGTGGCTGATGCCGCTGAAGAACCTCGACGACGACGCCTGCGCCATCAAGCTGGGCGAGATCGCAGGGCTTGACGTCACCGATGCCCAGCGCGGGTTCGTGGGCGAGCCGCTCCGCATGGTGCTCATCGGGCTGGAAGAGGATTCCCGGCACCCCTTTGCGATTGATGCCAACGGATCCGCTGTCGGGGTGCTGACCCTGCAGGCCGGGGCTGCGACCCTGGCCGGCTGGGCCGACGACGACTCGGTCTGGCTGCTCCGCGGTTTCCTGATTGACCGGCGGCAGCAGGGCAAGGGGCTCGGCACGCTGGCAGCGGACGCCGCGGTAGTGGCCGCGGCGAAACTCACGGCGGCCCTCGGCGGCGGGCAGACCGGCGTGGTGCTCTCCGTCAACGAACTGAATCCCGCCGGCCGGGCCGCCTACCGCAAGGCCGGATACGAGGACCGTGGCCAGTACCTGGGCGGCGACTCCGGCCCGCAGCGGACGATGTACCGGGGGTTCTGAGCTCGCCCGCCTCCGCGGCGGCCCTGCGCGGGCTCCTCCAGCACACCGATAACCTGCCGTCAACTTCAGTTGACTAGGCGGCGGATTGTCAACTACGGTTGACGCCAGGAGGTGTCTGATGGAAACACTGATCGGTTCGATGGATTCCAAGGGTCCGGCCGAGGCGCTGTATGCGGTGGTCGAATTGCGCAAGGAAGTGTCCCGGACGGAGACGGCAGCGGTGCTGCGGGCGCGCCGGGCGGGCCTGTCATGGGAAGCCATCGCAACGTGTCTCGGCGTGAGCAAGCAGGCCGTGCATCGGAAGTACGGGAAGCGCTGAAGCGGATTACGGACAAGCAGGATTTAAAGACCAGCGGCCCCCACCGGAAGGTGGGGGCCGCCGTCGTGCGATCCGTGGACGGAAAGCCGCTGGTGGCTAGACGCCGTAGTACAGCTCGAACTCGTACGGGTTCGGGCGCAGCGAGAGCGGACGGATCTCGTTCTCGTACTTGTACTCGATCCAGGTGTCGATCAGGTCCTGGGTGAAGACGCCGCCGGCCTGGAGGAACTCGTTGTCCTCGGCCAGGGCATCCAGGGCCTCTTCGAGCGTGCCCGGAGCCTTCGGGATGTCCTTGGCTTCCTCGGCGGGGAGCTCATAGAGGTCCTTGTCGATCGGAGCCGGCGGTTCGATCCGGTTGCGGATGCCGTCAATGCCGGCCATCAGCTGGGCGGCGAAGGCCAGGTACGGGTTGGAGGAGGGGTCCGGAGCGCGGAACTCGATGCGCTTGGCCTTCGGGTTGGAGCCCGTGATCGGGATACGGATACCGGCGGAGCGGTTGCCCTGCGAGTAAACCATGTTCACCGGAGCTTCGAAGCCCTTGACCAGGCGGCGGTAGGAGTTCACCGTCGGGTTGGTGAAGGCCAGCACGGCCGAGGAGTGCTTCAGCAGGCCGCCGATGTACCAGCGGGCCATGTCGGACAGGCCGGCGTAGCCCTTTTCGTCGTAGAACAGCGGCTCGCCACCGTTCCACAGTGACTGGTGGCAGTGCATGCCCGAGCCGTTGTCGCCGAAGACAGGCTTCGGCATGAAGGTGACCGATTTGCCCCAGGCATCGGCAGTGTTCTTGATGACGTACTTGAACTTCTGCAGGTCATCCGCCGCGTGGGTCAGGGTGGTGAACTTGTAGTTGATCTCAGCCTGGCCGGCGGAACCGACCTCGTGGTGGCTGCGCTCGACCTCGAGGCCAGCCTCATCCAGGGCGATGCACATGGCGTCGCGGAGGTCGGCCTGCTTGTCGGTCGGGGAGACCGGGAAGTAGCCGCCCTTGACCGGGGTCTTGTAGCCGAGGTTGCCGCCCTCTTCCTCCCGGCCCGTGTTCCAGTGTGCTTCCTCGGAATCGATTTTGTAGAAGCTGCCCTGCGGGGAGGACTGGTACTGGACGTTGTCGAAGACGAAGAACTCGGCCTCGGGCGCAAAGAATGCGGTGTCGGCAATGCCGGTGGAGGCCAGGTAGGCCTCGGCCTTTTCGGCCACGCCGCGGGGGTCGCGGTGGTACGGGTCTCCGGTACGCGGGTTCACGATCGAGAAGTTCAACGCGAGGGTCTTCTCCATGCGGAACGTGTCGAGGAAGGCGGTGGTGACGTCCGGGATGAGCTGCATGTCCGACTCGGCGATGCCCTGGAAGCCTCGGATCGAGGAGCCGTCGAAGAGTTGGCCGTTGACGAAGAAGTCCGCGTCAACACTCTTGGCGGGCACGTTGAAGTGCTGCTGAATGCCAGGGAGGTCGGTGAAGCGAATATCGACGAATTTAACGTCTTCGTCTTTGATGAACTTGAGGACTTCGTCCGCAGTCTTGAACATCTATGCTCCTTATGCATGTGAAAGATCTGGCCGTCAGGCCATGTGGTCCAGCGCAGTCCGACAGCGGGGAAAACACAAAAATTTCCCCGCTCCTATGCCGCTAGCAACTGTTACCACCCTAAGGACACGGGATTTCCCGATGGTGTCCGCTTTGTTTCCGGCAGGTTACAGAATGCCCTGACAGGTAAACGGTAGCCGCTGTCCACTACGTGGCCTATCCGTGACCAGAGTGTGGCCCCCGGGGGTCCACACTCTGAACAGCGCCGCGGCGGTGCTGATTGCCGATAGTCTTGGAGGGTGGTTGATCGCAAAGACATTGGCTCATGGCTCAGCGGGCCGGATACGTCCGGCATCTCGAAGTACCCGGGGGAGCGGCTGGGCCTGCCCGAGTCCGGGCCGGGCTCCATCGCCCGGGCCGGCCGGCGCATCGTCGCCATCTGCATTGACTGGGGCATCGCGCTGCTGATCAGCAACTACGCGTTCGCCGGCAATTCCTGGGCCACGCTGGCCGTGTTCGCCGTCGAGCAGGCGCTGCTGGTCGGCACTCTCGGGTACAGCATTGGTCACCGCATCATGGGGATCCACGTCATCCGGCTGGGCGGCGGCCCGGCCGGCCCGCTTCCGGCCCTGGTCCGCAGCCTGCTGCTGTGCCTCGTGATCCCGGCCGTCATCTTTGACCCGGACCACCGCGGATTGCACGACAAGGCCATGAACACGGTCCTCGTCCGGATGTAGCGCCGGCCGCGCATCGCTGCGGCTGCACGGCGCCAGTGACGAACGTTGCTACTGCAGCGCGGGGCTAGTGCCGCGTATTAGACGCCGGCCGTCTCGCGGGAAGTTTCCTTCGCCGGCGTCGACGGGTGGCGGCCGGCCTGGACCGTCAGGTAATCGTGGCGGCCGGCCCAGCGCTCGAACCAGACCGTGGCGAAGGGGAACACCGCGGAGAGCCCGGCGAACAGGGCCACCCGGAACGGCCAGCGCTGCAGACCCCACAGGCTCAGTGCTGCGATCCCGTAGCCGATGAACAACGCCCCGTGAATCGGGCCCGCGATCTCCACTCCGAGTTCCGTGGTCCGGGTGACCCATTTGAGGAACATCCCCACCAGCAGCGCGGCCCAGCTGAATGCTTCGGCGATGGCCAGCACCCGGAAGATGCGGACTACGGCAGACGTGGACGGACGTTTCATGGCGAAAGTCTCCGGTTTCTGTCCCGGCGGGACGTGGGGGATGTCGTGGGCAAAGGAAACGCCCCGGCCGCCGGCCTGAAGAGGCGGTTACCGGGGCGTGCCTGGTCTGGCGGGTGCGGCCTAGCGGCCGCGGGCTGCCTTGCGGTCCGGGCGGGCCTTGTACGGGTCAATGCCCTTGGGAATGGGCAGCCGGCTTCCGAGCGAAGAGATGCGCTTGGAGACCGTGCTGACCTCAAGCTTGGTGAGTTCGTTCTTCAGCTTGGTCATCTTCTTGGCGACCTGGCTGATCGGAACCTGGCCCTCGCCGCGGCCGGTTTCAATCACGTGGATGGTGACGTTGGGCAGGATGCGTGCGAGCCGCTTGCGTTCGGCGTCGAGCAGCGGCTTGACCCGGGTGCTGGGGCCCTCGCTCACCAGGACAACGCCGGGCCGTCCGATGGCGCGGAATACGGCGTCCTGGGTGCGGGGGTTCACCGCGACGGGCTGCTCTTCGACGATCCAGCCCCGCTTGAGCGTGCCCAGCGCGGCGCCCGAGGCGCCGGGCTGGTTTTCAATCCGTGCGAACGCGGCGCGCTCTGCACGGCGGGACAGGATCAGGGTTGCCGCCAAAACGCCCAGCGGAATGCCGATGATCAGGCCGGTAATCCAGTTGTCCAGCAGGAATCCGACGACAAAGCTGACAGCGACGACGCCGAGGAAGGCCAGCAGCATGAGCCACGGAACCATCGGATCGTGCTCGCGGGTCATCTGGAAGACCTCGCGGATCTGCTTCAGACGGCTCGGCTTCTTGACCTTGGCCGCCTTGGGCTTACGGGAAAAGAGGCCCCGCTTCGGAGCGTCAGAAGCCGGACTGGAGTTGCTGGAATCAGGGGAATTCGCCATAGTGCCTTAATTCTACGTGATACACAGCAAAGGGCCGGACGCGGAATTCCTCCGGGGACGGCCCCTCGGCGCAATCGTTACAGCTCGGGTCAGGAGTGCGCGGCGAGGAGTGTGCTGGCTTCCTGGCGGGTGCTGCCGGAGCTTTCGATGTGGGCGAGCTGGGGTGGGATGTCCCGGCCTTTCTTGCGCAT
>NZ_JAVDVQ010000018.1:0-77515 GCF_031456935.1 Arthrobacter ginsengisoli
GCGCGCACACCTACGGCCGCGTCGACGCCGAAGGAACCTTCCACACCCTCTGGGGCGAGGACAAGTCCGAAATCGAGGCAGTCGACACCCACTAGATGAGGAAGTCCTGATACCTCCTGTGGCGTGGAGGCTTTTAAAGTAGGTCGGAGAGTGTTAAGCCGGGTTGTGAACACTCAACTAAGCACTCTCCTGACCACACTTTACGTCTTTCTCACCGACCAGATCCTGCCGGATTTGGGCGTGTCCCGCGTTCGGCGGGCGGGACGGAAACCCGTCCTGACGGACGCGGAACTGCTCTGCCTCGTCGTTGCACAGCAACTGCTCGCCATGCACTCAGAGACACGGTGGATCCGGTACGCATACACCCACCTGCGCCCGATGTTCCCCGGCATTCCGGGCCAGTCGGGCTACAACAAACGGGTCAGGGCCACCGGCCCGTTGATCGCTGCGGTCATCACCGCACTGGCCGACAGATCATCCTCGGGGACAAAGGCTTCGCCGACCGGGAGTTCGAGGCATCCATCACCCGGGACCTCGCCGCCACCCCTGGTCCGCCCGGACCGGAAAGACGAGAAACCCCGGTTCGGCAGGATCGGTCGGATCCGGCAATGGATCGAATCCGTCTTTGACACCCTCAAAGGCCAACTCTCCCTTGAACACCACGGGGGCCGGTCGCTCCCGGGAATCTATGCCCGCGTCGCGGCACGCCTTCTGGCCCTCGCCGCCGGGATCTGGCACAAATGGCACACCGGTGCACCCCGCAAACGCTCACTCATCGCCTACGACCATTAAATCCAATGGAAATTAATCATCTAGACACGCAGAGGGAAAGCTTCAGAGAGGAAGCATCATGACCATCGCCCACAGCGTCCCGTCAGTTTCCTTCGGCCGCAAGGTCCGCCGCCCGGTCGGCGAGCAAAATCACCATGCAGCGGTAGCGCCGGCCGCGCCCTCCTTGGCAGGCATGACCTGGTCCCCCTGGGAAGGCCTGTATCTCGAAATCGTGGAGTCCGAGCGCGTTGTGGAAGCACCCGCTCCGAATCCGGAGATGGAGCGCTTTCTGTCCAGCCTCTTTCCGGGGAATGGGTCCAGGTGGGCGCTGGCAACTGATGCGCCCTCCAGCAAGTAAGTCCGCCGACATGAAAACCCGAACTCTCAGCGCGGCCCCGAACCAACGCCGAGGAATCAACCTCATAGAATTGATTTGCGACTCAAGCCTCGAGGCCGGGGAGTGCTACTTCTGCACCGGACCTGAGACGGATTGAGCGCAGCGAAACCCGGGGCCTTCCGTTCAGCGCGGCTGGGCGCCGGCGGTCGGCCGAGATCCTATACCCGCGACCTTCCCATGACGTAACTCCGGCCCGCCTGCACGCGGGAACCGATGCTGCCGACGCACACCCTGGCCACTGCTATTGATGGGCGGACGCTGGGCGCCAAAAGTGCGCGATCTGGCTGAACGCGGCTCCCTCGACCCGTCCAGGAACACACTAGTCAGAATGCGTAAAAACAAGATAATGTATTTCTTGTCAAAAGATGCACATTCTTTCTGCCCGGCAAAACCGCCGACAGGGAAGGGACTGCGTCACCTCCCCGGCGCGCCGCCGCCGCGAAAGGAAACATCATCATGAACTACGCAAGCTTTGTATCCGCAGACGGCTCCCCCACCTGGGGCATCATCGCCGACGGACAGGCCTACGATCTCGGCCCCAGCGGAGCCAACCTTGCCCACACGCTCCGCGCCGCCGTCGAACAGGGCATCTTCGGCACCGTCGGCGAAGAGTACCGCAACGCCCCGTCCCGCGCGGAAGCGGTCATCGAGTTCCTTCCCGCCGTCACGGATCCCGGCAAGGTCATCTGCATCGGCGTGAACTACCGCAGCCACCAGGAGGAATCCGGCAAGACGGAGCAGAAGGCACCCACCGTCTTCACCCGCTTCGCCGACTCCCAGATGGGCCACCTGCAGCCGGCTCAAATGCCTGCCACCACCACCAAGTTCGACTACGAAGGCGAAGTGGCCCTGGTCATCAGCAAAGAAGCATTCCACGTAGCCGAAGAGGACGCCTTTGACTATGTGGCAGGTTACGCCGCCTACAACGACCTCAGCGTCCGCGACTGGCAGCTTGCGGCCTCCCAGTGGATCCCCGGCAAGAACTTTCCCGGCACCGGTGGCTTCGGCCCCTACCTCGTCCCGGCCGCGGACCTGGGCGACGTCAACGCGCTCACCCTGGAAACCCGGGTCAACGGCGACATCCGCCAGAAGGCCTCCGTGTCGGACCTGTACTTCACCATCCCTCAGCTGATCGCCTACGTCACCGGCTTCACCAAGCTCTCCCCCGGCGATGTGATCGTCACCGGCACCCCCGGCGGCGTGGGTCTGTTCATGGAACCCTCCGGCCTGCTCTCGGAAGGGGACGTCGTCGAGGTGGAAATCACCGGCCTGGGCACTCTGAAGAACACCGTGGAGCTCGTCTCCTAATTCACCGTGCCCCTTACGCCACCGACTGCACTCTTATAGGAACGGAACTTTGATCGGCATGGACAAAATCATCGAAACCGACGTACTGGTCATCGGGGCTGGCCCCATCGGCCTGGCCGCGGCGAACCTGCTGGCGGATCAGGGCGTCAACGTGATCCTCGTTGAGCGCCATGCCGGTACCAGCGACGAACCGCGGGCCATCAGCGTCACCGACGAGACGCTGCGGGTCATGCAGCAGATCGGTATTCTGGACCGGCTGGCCCCGGAGATGCTCATGGACACCGGCGCCCGCTACTTCGGCCGGAAGGAACAGCTGCTGGCGGAGGTCTACCCGGCCAGCCCGCGGCTGGGCCAGCCCGGTAAGTCGCAGTTCGACCAGCCCGTGATGGAATCACTGCTCCTGGAAGCCGCCCGGGCCCGTCCGCTGATCGATGTCCGTTTCACCACCGAAGCGTTCCGCATCACGGACGGACCCGAGCATGTGGACACGGTGCTGATCGACGACGACGGCAAGCACACCGTCCGCTCCAAATGGGTGCTCGCGTGCGACGGCGGCCGCAGCCCGGTCCGCTCCCAGCTCGGCATCCCGATGGAAGGTTCCACCCAGGTCCAGAAATGGATTGTGGTGGACATCATCAACACGCCGGGCGATCCGGAGCGGTTCTCCGAGTTCCACTGCAACGGGACGCGTCCCGTCGTCGTGGTCCCCGGAGTCAACGGCCGCCGCCGCTACGAGTTCATGCTCCTCCCCGGCGAGGAAGCGGCTGCGATGACGTCACCGGAGGCCATCACCAGGCTCATCGCGCCGTTCCAGACGATTGCCGCGGCGGACATCCGCCGCGCTGCCGTCTACGTGGCCCACCAGCGCGTGGCCCTGAACTACCGCGTCGGGCACGCGCTCCTCGCCGGGGACGCAGCCCACATGATGCCCCCGTTCGCCGGCCAGGCCCTGAACGCGGGCATCCGCGACGTCGCCAACCTGGCTTGGAAGATCGCCGCGAACGTCCGTGGCACCGGCACCGATGCCCTGGTGAACACCTACCAGGCGGAGCGGCGCCCCCACGCGGTGGACATGGTGCGCCTTTCCCACCGGATCGGCACGGTGGTGATGAACGTCAACCCGGCGCTCACCGCCATCCGCGACGCCGCCATCACCGCCTCCGGCATCGTTCCCACCGCCAAGGCATGGCTCGCCGGCATGAAGTTCCTCAAGCAGCCGCACTTCACCGACGGCTGCGTGGTGGCCCCGGGCACGTCTGTTCCGAAGCGGGCAGCCGCCCTGGTGGGGCGCTCCTTGTCCCAGCCGCAGGTCACGCTGACCACCGGCGACGCCGTCCCGCTGGACTCCGTCCTCGGTACGGGCTGGGCACTGCTGTACTTCCCTCACGACCGCCGCGCCCCCCTTGAGGTCCGGCGGGTTGGCACTGAGGGGAATCACGACGGCGGCCCGCACCTCGCGCTGACCGGCGTCACCGCGGTCACCGACACCAGCGGCGCCTTCGCAGCTGTCGCAGGCAGCGGCATGACTCTCATGGTGCGGCCCGACCGCTATGTGGCAGCAGCCACCACCCCGGACGCCGAGCGGGCGGCGTTCGAAGCGCTTGCCGCCTATGTGCCGGAACTGGCCTGCCTCCAACAGACGGAAACAGGGTTGCCGGCCACGCGCTGACGAACCACCGGAACAAAGGGGCGGGGAGGCCACACCGGTCTCCCCGCCCCTTTGCTGTCCCCCGGCTGGCCCCACAGAGAACGGCCAGGGAACGACGGCGGGGCCGCACCCGCCGGGATGGGAATCCCTGGGTGCGGCCCCGCCGTCGTTCTTTGGAGCTGCTGCTTAGACTTCGCCGCCGTGGCGCTCAATGACGTCGCTGGCCAGCTGCTTGCCGAAGGACGTGTGCAGGCGGAGGGCCTCCGCGGCCCGCGCGTGGTCGCGGTCCTTCAGCGCCGCCGTGAGTTCCACGATGTGGCTGTGGTCCATCTTCCGGGCCCATTCTTCGCTGTTGAGGGCCTCGCGCCACACCGTGCCGATTCCGAGGCGGCGAAAGGCGTCGGTGAGCTGGGCGGAGCCAGCCACGCTGACCAGGCGGTTGTGGTACATCGCGTTTGTCTTAAGGAACTTGTCCAGCGCTTCCTGGCCGCCCTGGCGCAGCAGCGCCAGCTCGTCAGTGAGGCGGCTCAGCTCCGCGATGTCCTCGTCCGTGAACTTCTCGAAGTGGCTGGCGAGCACGCCGAGCTCGATGGTGAGGCGGCCGTCGTAGACACTGTCCGTGAGCTGGCGAGTGATGGGCGCAGGCAGGAATTCGCCCCGGTCCCCGCGGGTCACGAGGGATTCGGCCGTCAGCTTGACCAGGGCATTGTGGACGTTGTGGGGATCGGACTTGGCCTGTTCGGCGATCTCCACGGGGTCCAGCGCCTGGTGCAGCGGCGTACGGCGGCCCAGTACCCAGTCGCGCACGGCATCGTAGGCCGCGAGCTCCTTGACCCGTTCCAGCCGGCCGAAGGCGCCGCGGAAGTATGCCAGCGGCTCCCCTGCGGTGGCCTTGGCATCCGTGACCTGGCCCAGGAACACGGTGTGCGTGCCGCCGGTGGGGGTTTCGGCAACCCGGCAGACGATGGCGGCCAGGGCGCCGTCCAGCATAGGAACGCCCTCCGCGGACATGGTGACCGCAACGCCGTCGAACTTGTCTCCGCCCTTGCGTCCGAACTTCATCGCGAGGTCGCTCTGGTCCTCGGCCAGGATGTTGATGCCGAACACTCCGGCCTTCAGCACGGCGTCGTGCGTGGAGCTGGAGCGGTTGAGGCAGGCGAGCATCATGGGAGGTTCCATGGACAGCGAGGACACGGCAGACGCCGTCGTGCCGTACAGCTCGCCGTCCACAACCGTGGTGATCACCGTGACGCCGCTGGCGAAGTGGCCCACGACGTGACGGAAGGCAGCGGGATCGACGGTGATCTCCGCAGTGGGTACAACCTGTTCTGTGTTCATTTCATCCTCCTGGGATTTAGTGCTGAAGGTCGGGTGTGAAGAGTTTGATGAGGGGGGCCAGGCTGTCCAGCTCCTCAAGGCGCTGGATGAGCCGTACCGCTTCCTCGGCATTCCTGCGTGAGGTCCTGCCGCCGAACGCAGCGTTGGCGTAGTACTTGTCCAGGATCTCCGCCTCGCTCATCGGGCTGGCGTGGATGTCCCCCTTGGGCACGTCTGTCCGGGTTCTGAGCACGGAACCGTCCCGGAGCCGCAGCTCCACTTCGGCTGTGAGCGATTCCGCCGGCGGCAGCGAATCAACCAGCCGGATCTTCTCCAGCAGCCGTTGCAGGCGCGGATCCTGCATGTGCTCCAGCGTGAGGTGTTCCGGCCGCACCGTCCTGTACATCAGGGCGGTGGCGGCCGTGAAACGGATGCTGAAGGCGCCCGAAACCTCCGGGCACTCCCCGATCACGAACGGCTGGCCCACGAAACCCTGCAGGGTCCGCGGGGTCACGTGGATGAGGATCTCCTCGATCTGGTCCTCGTTCAACCGGTTCTCCGTGGCCAGCCGCACACACGCGTCCAGTGAGGGGTGGCTGGCCCGGCACGAGGCCCAGGGCTTGATCACGCAGTCCGCATAGAAGGCCTGGCCGAGCCCGCGGGTTACTTTCTCCGGCACCGGCGAGGAACAGTACATGTCCAGGAACCCGTGCCGGCCCGCGATGGCATCCACCGGCCCGGTGAACCCGGCCTGCGCCAGCTCCGCGGACATGATCGAGTTGCGGGCGGCGAAAGCGATGGGGAGTTTGAACGCGAGCGTCTGGTCGAAGATGTTGGCCACGGTGCCGGACAGCTGGTTCACCGCGATTCCCAGCGCGTTCCGGATCTGGTCCGCGTCGAGCCCCATGAGTTTGGCGGCGACGGCGGTGCCGCCAAGGCCGTTGACGGTGCCGGTGTTGTCCTGGCCGCTGTAGACGTCAAAGCCCGATGCCGCGGCGAGCCGCGAGGTGAGGTCGTCCCCCAGGATCAGTGCGGTGAGAAGGTCGCGGCCCGAGGAGCGCTGCTGCTCCGCGACGGCCAGGGCCACCGGAACCGTGGTCCCGCTGATGTGGGCGGCGGACTGTGTGTGGTCCTCATATTCCGCGCCGATCGGCTCGAAGTCGTAGGACCGCATCATCACCGCGTTGACCATGGCCGCGTTGTGCGCCGGGACGCGGACGCCGTGGACCAGCACGCTGGATTCCGGCGCACCGCCCCAGCGCCTGGCGAGGTCCAGGACGGCGTCGTTGCCCTGGGCGCGGTGGCCTGCGGCGATGTTGCCCAGCGAGTCGATGATGCGGATCTTGGCCCGGTCCACCGTGCCGGCATCGAAGGCCTCGAAGCCGGTGTCCGCGACATGCCGGGCCACGGTGCCCGTTATGTTCTCCACGCTGTTCTCAAGGCCGGCGGCCTCCGCTGTCTGCGCCGTCATGACGGAACCTAGCCCCGCGCCCCGACGGCGACCCGGTCAGTCGCGGGCGCGGCAATTTCGCTCTCTGCCATGGAGCCTTGTGGTGCGGCGGGCAGCCCGTCGATTTCCTCGAACATCGCCTTGTAGGCGCCGGTCTCCCCGGCGGCCTGGGCCTTGCGGTGGTCCAGGGCGCGGGCGCGGCCGATGCTCCCGAGGTAGAAGCGCTCGTAGAGCTCGATCCGGCTGCCCAGTGCCGAGCCGGCGAAGTCCCAGGCGGTGCGCATGATGCGGGCGCGTTCCTGGGCGCTGATGCCGTTGGCGCCGGGGAGGTACTTCTTCAGCAGCGGGCCCAGGCGCGGATCGTTGAAGGCGCCGCCGGTGGGGGTTGCCAGCAGGTTGTGCGAGCCCATGGACTTGATGATTTCGTTGATCCGGATCATCCAGCCGGGCATGATGGCCCGCAGGGCGCTGATGTCGTCGTGGCAGAAGAACGCGCCGTCGCCCCAGTCCGAGGCCCGCATCTCCGCGGAGTGGATGGCCGCGCGGGTGAGGCGCAGGTACGTGTAGATTTCGCCGAGCATCGCGCCGACGTCGGGCTTGTTCTCGGTGCCGGTCACCTTGGCGATCTGCGTGCAGAGATCGTAGGCGAACTCAAGCTTCACGGCGGCACGGATGGCCGTCTGCTGCTGGGTGTTGCCGGATGCGGTGCCGGCATTGATGGCGTTGTAGACGTCCAGGTTGCCGTCGATGAACACGCGGTCCCAGGGAACCAGCACGTCGTCGAAAATAATGACGGCGTCCTGCTCGTCAAAGCGCGACGAGAACGGCTTGTCCGCAACATCGGCGTCCACGCCGTAGTGGTCGCGGCAGACGGCCACGACGCCGGGAGTGGCCACCGGGATGGCGAAGGAAATGGCGAATTCCTCGAAGCCCTTCTGGATGGGCACTGCCGGGTAGACGTAGAGTTCGTCCGCGATAGGGCCGAGGGTGGCCAGCATCTTGGCGCCCTTGACGACGAGTCCCTGCTCGGTCCGCTCCACCACGCGGAGGGTGAGTTCCTCGTTCATGCCCTGCAGCTCGCCGACGCTCTTGTCGATGGCCGCGTGCACAATGGTGTGGGTCAGCGCGAGGTCCTTTTCGATCACTTCGCGGTGGTAGGCCGCCAGCCGCTGGTGGTACACCGGGTCCCCGGAGCGGTCGAAGATGTCCCGGCGGGAGACGTGACCTGCCAGGACCACGTTGACGTAGTCCGGCGTGCGGCCCAGCATGCCGTTGGAGTAGCGGGCCAGCCGGTCGAAGGCGCGGTGCCTGAGGGCAATGTCCTCGGCATTCTTCGGCAGCGAGAGGCTCACGTTCATCGGCTCACCCGTTTCCGGGTGGGTGGTCAGGCAGTCCGCCGCGTACTTGTGCTGGTAATCGAAGTAGCCCGCCATGCCTTCGACGGAACCCTTGAAGGCCGGGTGTTCGAGGACGGAGATGCGCTCCGACCCCAGCCAGACTTCGCGGCCGTCATCCAGGCCCCGCTTGTACTCTGCTCCGGTGCGTGCAGTCACTTTGAACTCCTTCTTGGCTGGCACCAGGGGTGGCACCCGTGGAACCTTCACAACATTGTGAGATGAAAATGCATTCTTTGGATGATTTTATATAAAAAGGCTACACTTGGCAATGGCTGTCTTGGCAGCGCCCCTTTCCGTCAGAACGACGTGATGACGCTGCGCGCGATCGCCCCGGACTCCTGGAGCCGGTAGGCGTCATTGATCCCCTCGAGCGGGATTTCCTGCGCCACCAGGTCATCGAGGTTCAGGCGGCCCTGCAGGTAGAGCTCGGCGTACATCGGAATATCCCGGCGGATGTTGCTCGAACCCATATACACGCCCTGGATGCGTCGCTGGGAGGCAATGAGGGAGCGCAGTACGTCCACTTCCAGGGGCGCGCCCTGCGGTATTCCGATGAAGTACGCGCCGCCGCCAACGCGGGTCATCTCGATGGCCTGGGTCTGGGTTGCTCCGAGCCCGATGGCCTCGAAGGAGTGGTGCACCCCGCGCCCGCTGATCTCGCGCACCTTGGCCACAGCGTCCTCCTCGCCGGAGTTCACTACGTGGGTGGCGCCGAAGCGGGACGCCAGTTCGAGCTTGGCCGGATGCACGTCGACACCAATAATGGTGGTGGCCCCGGCGATCCGGGCCCCGGACAGGACGTTAAGGCCAATGCCGCCCAGGCCGATGACGGCCACCGTGTCGCCGGGCTGGACCTTGGCCGTATTGAGTGCCGCCCCCACGCCGGTGATGGCCGCGCAGCTGAGCACTGCCGCCTGTGGGAAGGGCAGCTCCCTGGGGATCCGCACCAGCGAGTTGGCGTGGCAGATGGTGTATTCGGCAAAGGCGGCGACGCCAAACGCGTGCACATCCCCGCTGTTTCGGCGCAGCTTGGACCCTGCAGCGCGCGGCCGGGACACTTCGCCGGGATTGACACAACGGTAGCTGTGGCCGGCCAGGCATTCCTCGCAGTGCCCGCAGAACTTCACTTCGGAGCCAACCACATGGTCCCCGACGGCAAGGTCCCGGACATCAGGTCCGACGGCGGCCACAACCCCGGCCATTTCATGTCCAACAACCATGGGAAGCGGGCGCCCGCGGTCGATCGAGGCGACCAGCAGATCCGAGTGGCACAGGCCCGCAGCCTTGACCTCCACCAGGACCTCGCGGCCCACGGGATCACCGATGCTGACCTCTTCCACATCGAAACGGCCGTTGATTTCGTTGATGACTGCAGCTTTCATGCTGGACTCCCTTGTCTGTCGGTGAGCGGAACGCCCAGGGCAAAATAATCGATTATTCATAGATTTTGCACTTCACTACACACTATATTTAGATTTGTGGGGCGCGTCACGTCCAAGCCGGCAAGTCCGGTTCACTCTTTGAGGGGAAACCAACAGGAATGAAAGCAGCAGTACTCGACGGCGTGGGTCAGCCGTTCCAGGTCCAGGACATTGACATCGCAAATCCGATCGGCCGTGAGGTGCTCATCGATGTCCGCGCCAGCGGCTTGTGCCACAGCGATATGCACGTGGCCGAAACCAACGTGGGCTTCCCCATGCCTGCCCTGCTCGGCCACGAGATCGCCGGGGTGGTGGCCGAAGTTGGTCCGGACGTCACGGAGTTCCGCGTGGGCGATCACGTGGTGTCATCGCCGATCCACAGCTGCGGCCACTGCCGGGGGTGTCTGACGGGCCGGCCCTACCAGTGCCGCCATCCGCAGGAAACGCAGAGGACCCCGGGCCAGGGCCCGCGGCTGAGCCGCAACGGCGAGGCACTGACGCAGTTCATCGGCGTTGGCGGATTCGCCGAACAGGTGATCGTCCACGAGAACACTGTTGTCTCCGTCAGCAGGGACATCCCCTTCGACCGAGCCGCGCTCCTGGGCTGCGGTGTGGTGACGGGGGCCGGGGCTGCCATCAACTCGGCCCGCATCCGCCCCGGAGATACTGTTGCCGTCATCGGTTGCGGCGGGGTGGGCCTCAACGTCATCCAGGGCGCCGCCCTGGCCGGGGCGCGCAGGATCATCGCCATCGATCTGCAGCCGGCCAAGCTTGAACTCGCCAAGGTGTTCGGCGCCACGGACATCATCAATGCCGGGGACGGGGATTCCGTGCAGGCGGTCAAGGACCTCACCGGCGGTGGCGTCACCTGCGCCTTCGAAGTGATCGGCCTGAAGCAGATGGCGATGGACGCCGTCGCGATGCTGGACATCGGCGGCACCGCGTTCCTGATCGGTGTCCAGAAACCCGAAACCCGCCTGGAAGTGACGCCGTTCGGCGACCTGATGGGCAAGCAGAAAGGCATCCGCGGCGTGGCCATGGGCTCCACCAACCTGAAGATCGACATCCCGATGTACGCGGAGCTGTACCTGCAAGGCCGCTTTAAGCTGGATGAATTGGTTTCCAAACGCATCTCGCTGGATCAGATCAATGAAGGCTACGACCTGCTGCGCGGCGGATCGGTTGCCCGCTCGGTGATCACCAGCTTCTGAGATCCGCCAACATCCGCCTAACGCCAGTGGAGCCGCCTTTTCGGACGGCTCCACTGGCGTTTTCGGTTGAATAGTTTCTCCCGCTTGCGGCGGACCTAGCGTCGCGGACGCAGTTCAGGCTCGACGACGGCGGTGCCGCTTCCGGTTTCGCCCACCATGTACAGTGCCGGGCTCTTCGAATCGAAGCGGGGCACGGGCCTGCCTTCGGGCGTCCGCGCTACGCCGTCCGCAACAAAGCCGAGCAGGAGCGGCCGGAGCCGGTCCGACACGTCGTCGAAGACCTCTGCGGGGAACCCGTCGAGCATCGGGGCATCCTCCCAGTCTGCGCCGTTTCCGAATAGGAAAGGCAGTTCAAAGCAGTGCGGGCTGCCGGCGCCGACCACCCTGCTGCGCACGGAGAACCGCAGCAGAGTGGCCGGAATTCCGGCCTGGTCGGCCCGGCCTGCCAGCTCGGTGGCGGCCAGCCGGAACTGGTGCAGGCTCATGGCCTCCACCAGCTTCGCGTGGTCCGTCGCCGAGGGATGCCGTTCCTCGATGAAGGATGTCGCGTCGGCGGGAGCTTCGAAGTGCGCACCGACAAAGCCGGCAAGCTGTTGCGGGCCGACGGCCTGGACGGGAAGGGCATGCAGGAACGCGGCGGCTTCATCGTCGGTGCTGCTCAGCAGCAGCGCGTCCACGTGCATGGCGGCCGCCGCGGCCTCGAAGTCCATGGCCCAGGAAGGAACCAGTTCCCCGTCCGCTGCCGGCATCAGGCCCAGTCCCCTGCCGGCATAGGCCTTGGACACCGCGGCCTGGGCGGCCAGGACCTCCCCGGTGCTGTGGCCGGTACTGTCGCCATCGCCCAGGGCCGTGGCAAACAGCCTGGACCGCTCGGCGAACTCCGTCTCGTTCAAGGGAGGCTGCCAGGGCAGGCTGAACAGGGCGGTCCGGTTGAACAGTCCGCGCGCCGGCCCGGCAAAGCTCAGCACGTACGCGTACCACGCCCCGGCGGAGTGGCCCGCCAGGGTGGTGGCCTCGGGATTGCCGCCGAACGCGCCGATGTTCCGGTGAATCCAGGTCAACGCCTGCAGGATGTCGCCGACCGCAAGGTTCCGCGGACCAGGGTGCGCGCCGTCGCCGGCCCCTCCGGCGCCGTTGAGCAGACCGAGCGCACCCAGCCGGTAGTTAACAGTAACCACCACAGCACCGCCCTCCCGGGCGAGCCGGGCGCCGTCGTACCAGCGGACGTTCCCGGCGCCGCTGATGAAGGCTCCCCCGGGCAGGAAGACCAGGACCGGGAGGTCCTTCGCGCCCTCGGGCGCCCAGATGTCCAGAAGGAAGGAATCCTCGTCCTGCGGCATGCGGGACAGTCCGGGGCCGAGCAGCCAGTCCAGCGATCCGGGCGCCTGCGGGAACACCGTCGCGGGAGCCTGCGGCCGCTCCGGTGACGGATCACCCAGCGCGGAGAAACGGTCCTCAGGATCCAGCCGCTCACCATAGCGGACGCCCCGGACGCTGATCACGCCGTCGTGCATTTCCGCCTTGTACAGCGCCTCCCCGACAAGGACGCCCGCCAGCGGTTCGGTTGCGGCGGCGCTCATGCCAGCTGGTTGTAGTCGTCGAGGTTCACGGTGCGGGTGATCTTCCAGAAGTCCAACACCGGGTGGGGCCAGATCTGGGACACACGGCCGAACTTGTTCTTGTACCAGGTGTGCACGCTGGGATGCCCCCACGCCTTGGTGGCGTTGGCGGCGTCCAGGCCCGCGACGAACTCGTCGAGGACTTCCTGCTTCAGGTCCAGGGCCTTGAGGTCTTTTTCGATGATGAGGCGCAGCGACTCCAGGATGTATTCCACGCCATATTCGATCATCGAGTAGAGGCTGCCGTTGACCACGTGGCCGGTGTTGGGGCCGGTGATGATGAACAGGTTGGGGAAGTTCGGAACGGTCAGGCCGGCGAAAGCCTTGGCATCGCCGCCCCAGTACTCGTGCAGGTCCGTGCCGTTCAGGCCCGTGATCTTCAACGGCTCCAGGAACTCCGAGGCCTGGAAACCGGTGGCGTAGACGATGATGTCCACCTCGTGGAGCACGCCGTCCTTCGTGACAATGCCCTCGGGGGTCATGCGCTCAATGCCCTCGGTGACCAGCGTGGACTGGGGCTTCTTCAGCGACTCGGCCCAGACGCCGTTGTCCCGGAGCATGCGCTTGCCGCCCACGATGTAATCCGGGGTGACCTTGGCGAGCAGGTCCGGGCGGTCCTGGTACTGCTTGGCCAGGATGTCGGTAAGGCCCTGGCGCCACTGCGCGTTGACGGCGGACACACTGCCGGGCTCGTCCCAGCCCGGTTCCGCCACGGTGGTGTGCTGGCGGCCCTCGACGCCGAGCCAGTGCTGCCAGAACCGCAGCCACTGCCCGTAGTGCGGGAGCTTGCGGACCAGCCACTGGACAGAGTCCGGCATGTCCGCGTAGTAGCCCTGGGTGGGCAGCATCCAGGGTGAGCTGCGCTGGAAGACGGTCAGCGAGGAGACCTGGTCAACGATTGCGGGGACGATCTGGTAGGCACTGGCGCCGGTGCCGATGACCGCCACCCGCTTGCCGGTGACATCGACGCTGTTGTCCCACTCAGCGGAGTGCATCTGGATGCCGGCAAAGTCCATGCGTCCCGGAACGTCCGGGTACTTGGGCCGGTCCAACTGGCCGACGGCGGAGAGCACGGCATTGAACTGGCGGCTGACCGGCCGGCCGGAGGCATCGATCATGTCCACGTTCCACAGGCCCGTGGCCTGGTCATAGGTGGCGGACGTAACCTCGGTGTTTAATTCGATCTCACCGAGGATGCCGCCGCGCTCGGCCACTTGCCGGGTGTACTCGAAAATCTCCGACCCCTGCGAGAACTGCTGGGGCCAGTCGTCACGCTGGGCAAAGGAGAAGCTGTAGGCGTAGTTGGGGGTGTCGAGGCGTACGCCGGGGTAGGTGTTCTTCCACCACGTGCCGCCGACGGTGTGGCCCTTTTCAAACACGGTGTAGGGAATGCCGGCCTGCTTCAGCCGGTAGGCGGCCGCCATTCCGGAAACTCCGGACCCGATGACGGCCACGCTGAAGTCCCGGCCCAGGGCGATGTCCTTGAAGTCCCACGTCGGCTTGCCGCTCTTGCCCTCAACCAGGGCCATGTCATGCATCAGCATGGGGTGGTACTCGGGGTTGGCTGCGTTGGTGATCCAAGTGAGGATGTCATCGGCCTGGGCCTCAGTCAGGGGGCCGACGCTGGTGAGCTGCTCGTCCCGCACCCGCTTCAGGGCCGCGAGGGCCAGCCCGCGCGCCTGCGCCTGCTGCTCGGGGCTCATGCCGCCGTGCGGCATGCCCACGATTTCCGCGGGCGGCTGCGGCGGCCGCAGATCCTCGCGCAGCAGGGAGAAGTCTTTCGTTACTGCAGCCAGCGCCACCATTAGCGCCGGAAGGTCCGAGGTATCCACGATCTTCTGCAGGAACTCGTCGTCTTCCGCAATGGGCTCGTACCGGTCCCGCCAGTAGAGGTCGTCGACGACGTGCTCCTCGCGGGTCTGGAGTGCTTCGGTGGTGGAGTTGGTCACGGCGGTTCTCCTTGGTAATGACGGATCTGTTGTGATTCAGGTCTCTCCGTACGGCTTATCCAATTCTAAGGTGGAAATTGCATAAGTCAACTAAGAAAACATAATCTGCTTCAGGGTAAAATAATGCACATGTCGAAAAGTATCGAGTCTGAGACCCTCAGCACGCAGATCCGGGACTCGCTCCGGGATGACATCCTGGCCGGCCGCTGGGCCGCCGGAGACAAGCTGCAGCTAGTGGCACTCACCAAGCACTACAAGACCAGTAGCACCGTAATCCGTGAGGCGCTGACGCGGCTGGTGGGAGACCGCCTGGTGGTGCTTAAGCCGAACCGCGGGTTTTTCGTGCCAACGCTTTCGCTGGACGAGATCAAGGACATCACGGAGCTGCGCTGCGTCTCGGAAGAGTTCGGGATCGGGCTGGCGGTCAAACGCGGGGACCTGGCCTGGGAATCCGAGCTCATCGCGGCCCACCACACGCTGGAGCGGACCCCCTACCGCAATGAGAGCGATAACGGCGAGTTGACGGAGGCGTGGGACCGCGCCCACCAGGCCTTCCATGCCAAACTGCTCGAGGCCTGCGGCGTGCCGGTGCTGATCGACCTCGCCTCCACCCTGTCCGACCTGGCGCAGCTTTACGGCCGCTGGGCCGGCCGCGCCACGCGCTTCATGGACCGCGACATCGCCCAGGAGCACCGCGACATCCTGGCCGCCGCGTTGGACCGGAACGCCGACGTCGCGTCCGGGCTTCTCCGGACCCACTATGAGACCACGCTTCAGGCAATCCTGAAATCCGGCGTCGAGAAGGAAACAGCCGAGCGCGGGCTCGAGAAAGCTAAAGCCTAGCCGCGGGCCGGGAGTCCAGGCCGAAAACGTGGAAAGCCCTCCGGGATCCCAGTAGGGGAACCCGGAGGGCTTTGTCGGCTGTGACGCGCCGGGACTAGTGGTCCCGCAAGCGGTGCAGGATGCGGGCCCGCGCCTCCACAAAGCGGGGATCGGCCTTGGTTTCGACCTGGTCGCGGTGGTCGCCGAATCCGGTCTCGATCACGTCCACCACGGTGGCGGGCTTCTCCGCCAGGACAATCACCTTGTCAGCGAGGTACAGCGCCTCATCAATGTCGTGAGTCACGAGGATGATGGTGACACCAAGGGTCGACTGAAGATCGATCACCAGGTCCTCGAGGTCGAACCTGGTCTGGGCATCCACCGAAGCGAACGGTTCGTCCATCAACAGGACCTTGGCGTTGTAGGCCAGCGCACGGGCGATTGCCACGCGCTGCTGCATGCCGCCGGACATTTCCCACGGGTACTTGTGGCCCTGGCCCGCCAGACCCACCGCCGCGAGGTTCTTCTCCGCGGTTTCATTCCGCTCTTTTTTCCCTACGCCGCGGCCCTGCAGCGGGAAGGCCACATTTTCCAGGGTGGTCATCCAAGGCATGAGCGAACGGCTGTAGTCCTGGAAGACCACGGCGAGGTCCCGGTGGGGGCCGTTGATGACCTCCCCGCCGACGCTCACGGTGCCGCTCCGGGGTTGGATAAGGCCCGAGAGGCACCGCAGGAGCGTGGTCTTGCCGACGCCGGACGGACCGACGATGGAGACGAATTCGCCGTCGTCTACCTCGAGGTTCAGATCGTTCAGGATCTTGTTCTCCGAGTCACCGACACCGTAGCTCATCGTCAGCCCTTGGACCTGGAGCAGCGGCTTCGTTGCCACCTGCACTTCCTCGGGCGCTGCCTGAATGGCCATGGGAGCTCCTTCATTTTTCTGTTGGATCGGGGTGGTCATTTTGCGCCTGACTTGAAGTACCAGCTCAGGATCCTGCGTTCAAGGACGACAAACAGGAGGGAGAGGATGTAGCCGATGACGCCGACGAGCAGGGCACCTGCCCACGTCTCCGGCACCATGAAGGTGGCGGAGGAGTTGAGGATGTAGAAACCCAGGCCCTTGTTGGCGGCGAAAAGTTCGCTCACCACCATCACCGTGATTCCGATCGGAAGGGCGACCCGGACGCCGGCCACGATCTGCGGCAGCGCAGCCGGGAGGACCACCTTGCGGAAATGAAGCCCGCGGGGAATCCGGTAGACCTTGGAGAACTTGCGGATAGTCGGTTCCACGCCCAGGACGCCGTCGATGGTGTTCAGCAGCACCGGCCACATGCAGGCAAAGGCGATGGTGTAGATCTTGGGCCCCTGTCCGATTCCGAATGCGCCGATGATCAGCGGAACCAGCGCCGCCTGGGGCACGGACCGGAAGAAGTGGATGACCGGATCCACAATTTCCCGCAACCGTTTCGTCTCACCGAGGATCAGTCCCCCGATGATGCCGACGGCCACGGCGATCAGGAGGCCCGCAGCCAGGTTCCCCAGGCTGTAGGCCGCTCCCGAGGCGATCACGCCGTTGGAGAGGTCCCGGCCCAGGCTGACCAGGATCGACTCGAGGGAGGGGATGAACACGTTGGTGCTGTTCGCGGTAGCGATCCACCATAGGGCGAACACCACCACGATCAGCCAGGTCCGCTGCAGTACGTTGAGCGCAACCTGGACGGGACGGCTGCGCACGCGCTGCGCCTGCGGCGGCCTTGCCCGGGACGTGGTTTCCAGCTTTGGTGCCGTACGAAGGGCTGTCTCAGTCATTGGTCTGCCTGTTCCATGTGAGGATCCGGCCCTCGGCGTAGTTGAGCAGGCTGGCGATGCCCCAGCCCACCAGCCCGGCGAAGAAGAGGTATGCGAACGCCGAATCCCACCGCTGCGCCTGCTGTGCCAGAGTGATCTGCCGGCCGATTCCCGGCGTCTGGCTGAGCACTTCAACGCCCACGGCGACCAGGATGGCGATGGAGGCCGAAATCCGGATTCCGGTGGCGATGAAGGGGGTGGCGCTGGGGAGCAGGACCCGGCGGAACCGGAGGAGCGCGGGAATCTGGAAGATCCGCACCGTATCCACCACCGCCGATTCCATGCGCCGGGCGCCGTAGATTGTCTGCACCAGTACCGGCCAGAGGCAGGACAGGGCAACGACGACGGTTTCCATCTGGGCGGTGGCACCCAGGAGCATGATGACAACCGGCATCAACGCCAGCACCGGGAAGGAACGTCCGAAGTCGATCAAGATCGACGTCGAGTGGTCCAGCGCGCGGATGGATCCGATCAGCAGGCCGAGGACCGTTCCGGCTACAACGGCGATCAGCCAGCCGCTGACGGCCGCCGTCATGGTCTGCGCCAGCGCTGCCCAGAATGTTGCCGAGGTCAGCGCCGCGCCGATGGAGGATGCCAGGGCGGCCACCCCGGGTGTCATGGAAGGCAGGGTGCCGCTCCAGATGACCACCTGCCAGATGGCCAGGAGTGCAGCCACCGCCAACAGCCGCTGGGTGGTCAACCCCCAGTCCAGCGATTTTGTGCTTGTCTTCATATCGGTCTTTCCGTTGTATTCCTGATGCCCGGCAGCCCTACTTGGTGAAGCGCGGGGCGTCAGCCCAGAGCATGGCCTCGGCAGTCAACGGCTTCGTGACGAATCCCAGTTCCTTCATGGCGTCGATGCCGGCCTGGCCGGTGGCCAGGTTGATGGAAGTGTTCACCGGAACGTACGACTTGGGATTGACCTTGGAGGCGTCCACTTGCTTGATCCGTGCGGTGATGTCCACCACTGCCTGGACGTTTGCCGGGTCCGTGTAGAACGTCGCGGCTTTGGTCATCGCGTCATTGAACTTCTTGGCCGTTCCGGGGTTGCTCTTGAGCCAGGTGTCGGTGGCGGCCCAGACGGTCACGGGCATGTTGCCCTGGAATTCGCGGACCGGGCTGGCGATGCTCTTGAAGCCGGCGTCAACGAGCTGGTGGTAGTAGGTGTCCGCCGCGAACGCAGCATCAACTGTTCCCTGCTCCAGGGCGGCCTGCATGCCGGCGTATGGAACGGCAATCTCCGTAATCGACTTGGGATCGATTCCCGCCGCGGCCGCAGCCTGGAGCATGGGGATATCGCCGCCGGTGTTCACACCGACGACGGCTACATTCTTGCCCTTTAGGTCAGCGACATTGTTGATGCTGCTGTTCTTGGGGATCAGGATTCCGGAGTTGTCCACGGTGGGATCAACAACACCGTTTCCGGAGATCACCTTCACGGGCATGCCCTTCGCCGTGGCGGTGGTCATCACGCCCCAGGACGCAGTGGTGATGTCCGCCTGGCCGCTCACGGTCTGGGCAAGGTTGGCCGAAGGATCGGCGCCCGGGACGATTTCCACGGTCAGGCCTGCTTCGTCGAAGAAACCCTTCTCCTTGGCGACGTAGGCCGTTTCGAACTGGATGGGCGCCACGACCACCTTGATGGACGTCTTGCCCTCCGAGCCGCTGGCGGCATCTCCGGCGGCGCTGGGCGTGCTTGATGTCCCGCAGGCCGCCAGAGACAGGAGGGTAAGGCCGGCGACAGCCGGCGTCAGAACCTTGGCCAACAGTGAGTGACGGTTGTGCTTTTCCATCCAGAAGCTCCTCATTGAGTACAGACGTAAATAAATGCATAATTCCTAAAACAATGTATCTTGGACTACGTGATGTGGCAACCATCACAGATTGCATAAACAATCAGCCCGACATGCAGCCTCCCGGAAGGAAGCCAATGACGCCTCTTACCCAGACCCTCCCCACCACTGCGCGGCCGGACCTGCTGGCCGGGCCCCTGCGCCTGCTGATCGACGGAGCATGGGTGGAAGGCGGAGCGGAACCGCTTCCCGTCACCAACCCCTCCACCGGCGAGCATCTGGTGGACTCCGCGTCCGCCAGCGCCGATGACGTGGACCGTGCGGTCGAGGCCGCCCGCCGGGCCTTCGACTCGGGTCCGTGGCCGGCAATGTCGCCGGCCCAGCGGAGCCGATTGATCTGGAAGCTCGGAGAAGCCATCGACGCCGCCGCGGACGAGCTGGCCCTGCTCGAAACGCTCAATACTGGCAAGCCCCTGGGCATTGCAAGGGCGTTCGAAATCAGCGGGGCAGCGGAATCCTTCCGCTACAACGCCGGATGGGCCACGAAGCTCAACGGCGAAACCCGGAACGTCTCCCTGCCCGGTGAGTGGCACGCCTACACGCTCCGGGAGGCCATCGGCGTTGTGGGTCTGATCGTTCCCTGGAACAGCCCGCTGGCCATTACCGCTGCCAAACTGGCTCCCGCCCTCGCGGCAGGCTGCACCGTGGTGCTCAAGCCCGCGGAACTGACGCCCCTGACGGCGGTCCGGCTGGGTGAACTGGCCCTTGACGTGGGCTTCCCGCCGGGCGTGCTGAACATTGTCCAGGGCCTCGGCGCCGCCGCGGGGCAGCGGATCGCGGACCACCCGCTCGTGGACAAGATCTCCTTCACCGGCTCGACGGCCGTGGGCAAGCACTTGCTGGCCTCCTGCGCCGGTAACCTCAAGCGCGTCTCGCTGGAACTCGGCGGCAAGTCCCCGGTGGTCATCTACCCGGATGCGGACCTCGAGCGGGCAATGGACGGGGCGGCAATGAGCATCTTCGGAAACACCGGACAGGTGTGTGCTGCGGGTTCCCGCCTCTACGTCCACGAGGCCGTGGCGGATGAAGTAATCGCAGGGATCTCGCAGCGGGCCACAGCGTTGCGCGTCGGCGCCGGGACCGATCCGCAGGCCCAGATCGGTCCGGTGATTTCCGCCCAGCAGCGCGAAAGGATCCTCGGCTACATCCAGAGCGGCCGTGAGGAAGGCGCCGAGGTGGTCACCGGTGGCGCTGCAATACCCGGGGAGGGCTTCTTCATCCAGCCGACCATCCTGCGCAACACCACGCACGAGATGAAGGTGGTCCGCGAGGAGATCTTCGGGCCCGTTCTCGCTGCGGCAACCTTCCGCGACTCGGACAGCGTTGCGGACATCGTGGCGCGTGCCAATGACACGGATTACGGGCTCTCCTCCACCATTTGGACCAAGGACATCTCCAGGGCCCACCAGTTCGCACGCCGGATCAAGGCCGGCAACGTGCGGGTCAACGCCGCCGGCGGCATGGATGCCAATATGCCGTTCGGCGGGTTCAAGCAGTCCGGCTGGGGCAAGGAGAACGGCCGAGAGGGCGTGGAGGCCTACACCGAAGTCAAGTCCGTCGCGATCAATATCAGCGGCGTTTAGTCGGTAGGTAGAAGGCAATAAGGGAAAAGAGCAGGCCAAAGGAGCCGGATGCTGGTGAGCCAGCATCCGGCCCCTTCCGCCGTTAAGGATTGTCGCCCTATAGCGGGAGGACCGATTCCGCTGCACCCCCGGGCGCCTCGGCACCGATCTCCCGGTACCGCCGGGGCCAGACGCCCTGCTTTCCGGGTGACAGGATGCCATTGGGATCCAGGGCGTCCTTCAGCGTCTCCTGGAGCCGGCGGATGGCGTTGTTGTTGTAGTCGAAACCGTCGGCAATGACGTCCATGTAGTCCACATGGCTGCGGTAAGGCGCGTAGCCATGGCTGCGGGCGGCCGCCAGCAGTGCCGAGTAGAGTGCCCGTGCACGCCCCAGCTGCTCCTGGTTGTCGTTTTCGAAGAAGATCATGGTCACGTGCACCATGTGGCGCGGGTACAGGTGGTAGCCGATGTATAGGTCGAAGCCGAACCGGCGGTACAGTTCCTTGGCTTCCCGGTAGAACGCCCACACTTCCTCCCCGCGGGCAGGAATGATGGGGGCCGCGTCAATGTGGCCACCGTTCTCCGCCGCCCAGGCCACCGTGGACAGCGGCTTGAGCGTAGGCACGCCGGCCATCTGGGTGCGGTCAATGTCCGCAATGTCCGCATAAGCCACCTGCACGCCTTCAGCACCTTCATAAAGGCGGGCCTTGACGGTGAAGCCATCAAGCCCGGCGAAGCGCTCCCGGATGATTTCCAGCCTGCGTTCGGCAAGGCCCTTGTCGCCGTAGATCCCGAACTTGGCGTTCCACTGGCCGATGCCCATCTCCTGGCGCATTTCTTCCAGGCGCTCGTCGGGGATGGACCCCTCCCCCTCAAACCAGCGCGACCGCGGCCCGTTCATGGTGGCCGCCCGCACCACGTTGCCGCAGAGGGCATTGTTCTGGATGACGTCCTCGCGCCGGAGCTGGGTGAGGATGTCCACCAGCTTGGGCATGTCCTCCTCGCGCTCCACCACAACATCGCCGTTGATGTACACATCCGGCCAAGGCATCAGCCAGAGGCCGATCTTGGTGACGATGCCCAGATTGGACTGGGTGAAGATACCGTCCAGGGTGGGGCCAAAGCCGCCCTTAAAGATGGGCCCGAGTTCCGTTCCCTCCATGGCCCACATACCGGTGCGCACCAGTTCGCCGTCCGGAAGGACCACCTCCATGCCGCAGATGGATTGCACATGGTCCCCCATGGGCGTCATGCCGTAGCCGCGGTCCAGCGCATTGCCAAGGATGGAGCCCCACCCGAGTGCGGGAACGGACATCCACAGCTTCAGGCCCTGATCCTGGATGTGTTCGAAGAGGTCGAAGAAGGTGACGCCGGGCTCGATGACGGCGTAGTTGAGCTGGTCGTTCACTTCGATGATCTGGTTGAGGCGGCTCAGGTCCAGCGCCACCATGTCCCGCGTGCGCGGTTCCGGCCCCCCGTAGCCCAGGTTCTTGCCCTTCGAGAAGGACCATAGCGGGACACCGGTGTCGTTAGCGAGCCGGACGATCGCCTGGACCTCCTCCACGCTGCCGGGACGCACACCCGGCCACTTAGCCCGTCCGGGGTTCAGCGGATAGGGATCGATGTAGCCCTCTTTCGGCGTGGCGCGGACAACATTGTCCGCACCGACAATGGCTTCTGCCTTGTCGAGGAATATGGCTTGGGCGTCCATTACTTCACTTCACTTCACTTTCGGGGACGGTGCCGCCGGTGCGGCGGTAACTGTGGCGCCGTCGTCGGCGCCGTTTCTTTCATCATGACAACAGGGATTGATCAAGTAAATGACCTCTTTCCGCTCATCGTTATCAGTAGAATTGACAATGTGAATATCAGCTTGAATCCATCGATCACCCTGCGCCAGGTCCTGCACTTTGTGGTGGCGGCCGAAACCGGAACCATGAGCGAGGCTGCGCGCCGGCTGCACATGGCGCCGTCGGCCATTTCCATGTCCATCGCGGAACTCGAGCGGATCGTCGGCGCGCAACTGTGTATCAAACGCAAGTCAAAGGGGCTCACCCTGACGTCCACAGGCATCGTGGTGTTCCGGCAGGCGCGCCAACTGCTGGATCTCGCGGATGAGATCGCGTCGCTTTCCAAAAGGGACAGGACAGAAATCCGCGGCCCGTTGACCGTGGGGTGTTTCATGCCGCTGGGGCCAACCATCATTCCCCCGATGCTGGCCGACTTCGCTGACCAATGCCCTCATGTTGAGGTGGACTTCATCGAGGGCTATCACGAGGATCTTCAGGATCGCCTGCTCAACGGCTCCATTGACGCCGCCTTCGTCTATGACATGGACATTTCGCCTGCCCTGAAGACGGCGCCGCTGCTGTCCGTGGAGCCCTACATCCTGCTTCCGGGGGACCATCCCCTGCGCGAGGCAGAGGTGGTCTCGCTCAAGGACGTGGCGTCCAGCCCGCTCATTTTTTTCGACGCCCCGCCCATTTCCACCCGCATCCTGGACATGTACCGCGACGCCGGGCTCACCCCGGACATCCGGCACCGCTCACGCAGCTACGCCACGGTCCGGTCCCTCGTAGCGAGCGGCCGCGGCGTTGCCGTGCTCTTCCAACAGCCCATGCTGGACGCGCCGTACGGGGAACTGAAAGTCGTCCTCAAACCGGTGGCGCAGCCCCGTGTCCACACCCGCGCGCCGGCCACCGTTTCGCTGGCCTGGACGCGGAGCATGCGGTTGAATGCCCGCGCCCAGGCGTGGGTAGATGTCGCGGTCGAACGGTTTGGTCCTGCCGGCTCTTACACCGGGCCCCTAGGCTGACAGGCGCTAGGCTGTCGGGCGCGAGAGACCGAGGTTGTCACGCAGCGTGGTGCCCTCATACTCCGACCGGAAGTAGCCGCGGTCCTGGAGCTCCGGCACCAGCTTGTCGCAGATGAGCTTGAAGCCGCCGGGGTTGAAGGGGGCGTTGAGGTTGAAGCCGTCGCAGGCCTTGGACTCGAACCAATCCACCATGCGGTCGGCAACCTGCGAGGGGGTGCCGGCCATCCATTGGTGTCCGGTGGAACGGGCCAGGTCCACGATTAGCTCGCGCAGGGTCATGCCCATGTCCACGCTCTTCTTGCGGTAGATCTGGTAGCGGCTGCCCATCCGGGGGTCGTCGGAGAACCACGCCACCGGGATGGCTTCATCGAACTCCAGCTCGGACAGGTCCATCTTGAGGTCTGCGCCCACCTGCTTGCGGCCGTTGCCGAGGTGCACGTAGCTGGCCAGTTCATTGGCCAGGTCCTGCGCTTCCTTCTCCGTGTCGCCCAGGATCGGCAGGATGCCCGGGATGATTTTGACGTCGTCGGGGTTCCTTCCCTTCTCCGCCACCATGTTCTTGAACTTGGTGTAGAACTCAATGGACGGTTCCTTGAACGGCTGGGCGGTGTAGATCCCGTCCGCCACGGAGGAACCCAGGTCCATGCCGGGGCCCGAGGATCCGGCCTGGACCAGCACGGGGCGTCCCTGCGGCGACCGCGGCATGTTGATGGGGCCCTCGACTTCAAAGAATTCGCCCTTGTGCCTGATGGCCTTGAGCTTGCTCCGGTCCACGTACTCGCCGGAGGCCCGGTCCACGATGATGGCGTCATCGGACCAGCTGTCCCAAAGGCGCTGCACAACGTCAACGAACTCGGTGGCCCGCCGGTAACGCACGGCGGGGTCCGGAACGTCTTCCACACCGTAGTTGCTGAAGCCGTCCGACGACGTGACGATGTTCCAGCCGGCCCTGCCGTTGGACATGTGGTCCAGTCCGCACAGCTGCCGGGCAAGGTTGTACGGCTCGGAGAATGAGGTGGACATGGTTCCGATCAGGCCGATGTTCTTTGTCCTGGCGGCCAGTGCTGCAAGGACGGTCATCGGTTCGTAGAAGCCGTTCATCTTGATGTCGCCGCGCATCACCGTGTTTGCATGGACGATGTCGCCAAAGAAGACGGCGTCGAGTTTTGCGGCCTCGGCCATGGCGGTCAGGTCTGCCACGAAGTCCAGATTGCCCAGTTCCTCCGCCCGGCTTCCTTCCATCCGCCAGCTGTCCTTGTGGTAGCCCGCGGGCAGCATGAAGGTGGTGAGCACCATGTGTTTCTGAGGCTTCATTGCCTGGTTCCTTTCGTGATGTGCGCCGTTCCGGGCGCCTCGCTGCTTCCAGCATGGCAGTCGTTGCTTCTGCCGTAAATGGAGAAGTTTCAGTTCAATAAGTTCAATAAAACTGACAATCCAGTCCAAAGCGAACCCCCGGCTGCGGTGTACGCCAGCCGGGGGTTGGCCGTGCGGTGCCTAGACGGCGTCGAGCTTAAGGCTCGAGCCCTCACGCGTCAGGCGCACGGCCACGAGGCCCGCCACCAGGATGACGATCCAGAACACGGCAACCATCCAAACGCCACCGCCGGCTGCAAGCACCAGGCCCGTGGCGATCATCGGGGTAAAACCGGCACCGATCATCGAGGCGCCCTGATAGGACAGGGACGCGCCGGTATAGCGGACGCCGGTGGGGAACTGCTCGGAGATGAATGCGCCAATGGGTCCCGCGAGTGCCCCTTGAACCAGTCCGTTACCGATGACCACTGCCACTGCGAAGCCCCAGAGGGTCCCGTTGGTCAACAGAACGATCAGGGGATAGGCCAGGAGGACGGCCGCCACGCCCGCGCCGGTGAGGACAGCGCGCCGGCCGATCCGGTCACTGAGCCGTGCTGAATAGAAGCACACCGCCACCGTTACCACGGCGGCAACTCCCTTCCAGTTCAGGACGCCGGATCGATCCACCCCGCTTGCCACCGCCATGGAGACACCCCACACGGTCAGCAGTCCCTGGCAGGCGTAGAACCCCAGTGTCGCCACCAGGGTGACCACGACGACGCGGGGATGGCTGCGAAGCACCTCCATCAGCGGCGGGTGCTTGACTTTGGCGGCTTCGGCGTCGAGCTTCTGGAAGACGGGAGTCTCTGCCACCTTCAGGCGGATGACCATGCCAATCAGGATCAGCAGGGCACTGAGCACGAACGGTATCCGCCAGCCCCACACCAGGAACTGGTCGCCGGTGAGGGCGGACACGGCGGAAACCACAAGGGTGGCCAGCAAACCGCCAGCCGGTCCGCCCGCATTGGCGAACGCTGCCGCGAAGCCGCGCTTCTTGGCGGGCGCGTGTTCCAGGGCCATCAACGTGGCGCCACCCCACTCCCCGCCGACGGCAATGCCCTGGATGATCCGCAGGAGCACCAGCACAATCGGCGCCGCGGCACCTATTTGGTCGGTAGTGGGCAGGAAGCCGATCAGGACAGTGGCGCCGCCCATCAGCAGCATGGACAGTACCAGCATCTGCTTCCGGCCCAGTCGGTCGCCGAAGTGGCCGAAGATGATGCCGCCCAGCGGCCGGGCGACGTATCCGGCCGCGAGTGTGGCGAAGGAGGCAAACAGGGAAAGGCCAGGGCCCAAATTGGCGAAGAAGACTCGGTCGAACACCAAGGATGCAGCGGTGGCGTAGAGGATGAAGTCGTAGTACTCGATGATGCTGCCGATGAGGCTGGAGCCGAGGATCCGGCGCATGTCCTTGGTGTTCAGCGAGTCAGCTGTTGCCAGCTTCCTGCTCGTGGGCAGGTTCACCGTCCCCTGATTTCTCTGGGCTGATTTTGGGTTCAACATGGTCTCTTTTCAAAGCTGTAAGAGTTCGGTGGCCGACGGGCAATGTTTGGCCACGTCCCGAAGCAAGCCCCTTATCCGCGCTTTCAAGCATGACGCAGGTCACAGGAGAAGGCGAATCGATTACGCATAACTTCGGTGAAAGTGTTTTATTTTGCGCCCAGCGGAGAGTCCAATGGGCGAGGAGGCCGCGGAACGGTCAGCGGTGGAGGCTACTGAGGGACTGGCGGTCAACCGGCGCCAGTCCGAAATTGCGGAAGTCCAACGGCCTGTATTGGCCCCACATGTTGTACCAGTTCTCGTCCTCGCCCCACACCACGGGCGGACGGGCGTCGTCGTAGATTTGCTCCAGATCCGTGTAAAGCTCGACGACGGCCCCCGAGTTTTCCACGTAGTACGCGGCGATGTTGTGGCCGGCTCCGTGACGGACCGGGCCCCAGATCAGGTCCCTGCCCAGTTTGTTCAGCCTGTCGCCGAGCTTGCCGAGGTCAGCGATGCTTTGCGTCTGCCAGGCGTGGTGGTGCAGGGTTCCTTCGCCGCGGACCAGGGCGATGCCGTGGTGGTCAGGGTTGCAGCGCATGAAATAGGCGAAGTCGTCGCCAATGACGTCCGAGAGGCGGAAATCCAGGACCCGGCGCAGGAAGCGCATCATGCCGCCCACGTCCCGGGGGTGGAAGTTGAAGTGGCCGTAGCGGTCAGGCCCGAAGGACTGCTGCAGGGCAATGTTTTCTTGCATGCCGGCGTAGATTTCGAACACGAAGCCCTCGGGCCCGATGAAGGAGAAGCCGTCCTCGACGCCAACGCCGCGGGGCTTGTTGCTGAGGATGGTGAAATTCTCGTCCTCCACGCGCCGGCGGATCTCGCGCAGGGCATCGCCGTTGGCCGCAACAAGGCCAAAGCCATCAACGCCGTTGACATCGGACTCGACATAGACCAGTTCGTGGTGGACATTGCCGGCAGCAAGGTACACGGCATCGGAGGTCCGTTCCGTTTCGCGGAGTCCAAGGATCTGGGTCGCGTCAAATACCGAGCTGGCGAGGTCCGTCGTCTGAATGCTTACGTGGCCCATGGCGCTTATCAATCCCCAAGACATCCTTGTCTCCTACTCGTTGCACGGCTCTTACAGATAGCGTTATGACCGCTCCTGACAAAGAAAACACTATCCTAGTGAGAATCGATAATCTAGGGAAAAAATAAAAAACAGTTGTCCGCATCGTTAATCCCTGCCGAATCGCGTATGCGCGCTCTGCCTGGGCGAAATCCCGGACGAGCTTCGGCACTGCCTACGCCGGAACCACCCTGACACACCTCGGAGCCCGCGACCACGACCCCATCCTCGGCATCTTCACCGCCCGGACCCAATCGACAGCTGGGCCTCCACCGGCGGACACTCCCCTACACGTTCAAACAACGACCCGATCAATCAATCCGACGCCAGTGGGCTCTGCCCGTTGTGCGCCATCCTGCTCATTCCGGGCGTCAAAGACGAAATCGCCATCGGAGCGGGCCTCATTGGTGGGTACGTCGTTAGTCAATGGGCGGCTATGCATCCAAATCGATGGCCGACATTCAGCTGGCCTTCCAGCCTCGGACGATCGTCCGCTCAGTGGGGACCTGCCGGAGAAACCGAAGCGGCCCGGCCGGTCCAACCGGCCGGGCCCCTCGCCTGACTTCTTGCCGCCACGCTGGACTACCCCAGCGTGGCGGTGTCAATCACGAAGCGGTACCGCACGTCGGAGGCCAGCACGCGCTCGTAGGCGTCGTTTATCTTCTCGGCCGGGATGACCTCAATCTCGGCGCCGAGCTCGTGTTCAGCGCAGAAGTCGAGCATTTCCTGGGTCTCCCTGATGCCGCCGATCAGCGAGCCGGCATAGGACCGGCGGCCGAAAATCAGCGAGAAGACGTTGAGGGACAGCGGCTCCGCCGGGGCGCCGACGTTGACCATGGCCCCGCCGACGGCCAGCAGCGACAAGTAGGCGTCGAGGTCGCTCTTCGCGCTGACCGTATTCAGGATCAGGTCGAAGGAGCCGGCGAGCTGATCGAACGTGGACGGATCGTTGGTGGCGTAGTAGTGGTCCGCGCCCAGCCGCAGCCCGTCCTCCTGCTTCTTCAGCGACTGCGACAGCACGGTGACCTCGGCGCCCATCGCGTGGGCGATCTTGACGGCGACGTGGCCCAACCCGCCGAGGCCGACGATTGCGACCTTCTTCCCGGGGCCGGCGCCCCAGTGGTTCAGCGGGGAGTAGGTGGTGATGCCGGCGCATAGCAGCGGCGCCGCGACGTCGAGCGCCAGGGCGTCCGGGATCCGCACCACGAAGTCCTCGGTGACCACAACATGCGTGGAGTAGCCGCCCTGGGTGACGGTCCCGTCGCGGTCCATAGCGCCGTAGGTGCCCGTGTTCCCGGCAACGCAGAACTGCTCTTCGCCCTGCAGGCAGTTGACGCACTCACGGCACGAGTTGACCATGCAGCCGACGCCGACCCGGTCGCCGACGGCGTGTTTGGTGACGGCCGAGCCGATCTCGGAGACGATGCCGGCGATTTCGTGGCCCGGGACCAGCGGGTAACTGGCCGGTCCCCAGTCGCCGCGGGCAGTGTGGATGTCAGAGTGGCAGATGCCGGCGAACTTGATGTCGATCAGGACGTCGTGCGGGCCAACGTCCCGGCGCTCGATGGTGGTGGGAACGAGGGGTTCCGTCGCGGAGGTGGCGGCGTAAGCGTTAACGGTAAGCATGGATCTCCTGCTTGGGATGGTTTTTTTGGGGGGGGGTGGTGCCCCGGCGTCGCACCGGTCAGGTGCGGCCTTTCGGCCCGGACGTCATCGGGGGCACTATCCATCAAACACGACCGGCTGCGGGTGAGGGAGGCCCTGCTGAAAGGGGTACTGGCAGGGACTCCCTCCCGGGGCCGCACCCTCTAACGTTGAAGGCATGGACAACCAGAGCGAGACCCGGGACTTCCTTGCCACCCGGCGGGCGAAAATCACCCCCGAGCAGGCGGGTCTGCCGGTGTACGGCGGCAACCGCCGCGTCCCCGGACTGCGCCGCGGGGAGGTGGCGATGCTGGCCGGGGTCAGCGTCGAGTATTACACCCGGCTGGAGCGCGGAAACCTCTCCGGCGTGTCCGAAGGCGTGCTGGAAGCCCTGGCGAGGGCGCTGCAGCTGGATGAGGCGGAGCAGGCCCACCTGTTCGATCTGGCCCGGGCGGCCAGCACCAGCCGCAAGCCGACGCGCCGCCGCCCGGCCGCACAGCCCGTCCGCGCGAGCGTCCAGTTCACCCTTGACGCCATCACCGCTGCGCCCGCGTTCGTGCGCAACGGCCGGATGGACATCGTCGCGGCCAACCAGCTCGGCTACGCCCTGTACTCCGAGATGTACGTCAGCCCGGTCCGGCCGGCCAACCACGCCCGGTTCATCTTCCTCGACGACCGTGCCCACGGGTTTTACCCCGACTGGGAGCGCGCCGCGAATGACACGGTGGCGATCCTGCGCACCGAGGCCGGCCGCGATCCCTACGACCGCGGCCTGACCGACCTCATCGGGGAACTGTCCACCCGCAGCGAGGAGTTCCGGACCCGGTGGGCGGCCCACAACGTCCGCCAGCACTACACCGGCCGCAAACACCTCCGGCATCCCGTGGTCGGGGACCTCCACCTGATGTTTGAGGCCCTGGATCTAGCGGCCGACGCCGGGCTCTCACTGCTCGTCTACACCGCCGAACCCGGTTCAACCACCGAGGACGCCGTGCGGCTGCTGGCCAGCTGGGCCGCGACGCAGCGGTCGGAGACCCAACGGGCCGAGACGGAGCAGCCGGCAGCGGCTACCCGATCAGGGCCAGCACCGCGCCGGCAGTAACGACGCCGCCGGCTTCCGCGCGGACATCCGTTACAGTCCCAGCGCGGTGCGCGGAGATCTGAGTTTCCATCTTCATCGCTTCCAGCACGACGACGGGATCCCCCGCCGAGACCTCGGCGCCCGGTTCGACGAGCCACTTCACCACGGTGCCGGCCATGTCGGCCCGCAGCTCGCCGTCGTCAGCAGCGGCAGCGCCGCCGTCGGGCGCTGCATCAACGGACACTCCCACGGGGAGGGGACCACCGGAACGCGCCCAGCCGTCCAGCAGGTCAGCCGGCAGCCCGACCGCCATCCGGCGGCCGTCCACCTCGACCGTGATGGTGCGGCGTTCGCCGTCGGGCGCGGTGGTGCTGTAGCCCGGATCGGCGGAGATGGAGACAGTATCCGCGAAGTCCGTTTCGATCCAGCGGGTGTGGATGCCCAGGCCGGTTTCGGAAGTGAAGTCCGGGGATTCGAGCACCGCCCGGTGGAACGGCAGCACGGTGGCGACCCCGGTGATGCGGATTTCGGCGAGGGCCCGGCGGGCGCGGCGCAGCGCCTGCTGCCGGTCCGCACCAGTGACGATCAGCTTGGCCAGCAGCGAGTCGAACTGCGGCGGGACGAAAGAGCCGGGGCGGACGCCGGTGTCGAGCCTGACGCCCGGGCCGGTGGGGCCGTGAAACTCGTCGACGGTGCCGGGCGAGGGCAGGAAACCGCGCCCCACATCCTCGGCATTGAGCCGGAATTCGAAGGAGTGCCCACGCGGGGCCGGGTCCTCGGTGACGCGCAGCGGCTCCCCCGCGGCGATGCGGAACTGCTCCTGCACGAGGTCGATCCCGGTGGTTTCCTCGGTGATGGGGTGCTCCACCTGCAGCCGGGTGTTCACCTCGAGGAACGCCACGGTGCCGTCCGCGGCGACCAGGAATTCGACCGTGCCGGCACCGGAATAGCCGGCTTCGCGGCAAACGGCTTTGGCGGCGTCATAGATCTGTTGGGTCTGCTCATCGCTGAGGAACGGCGCGGGCGCCTCCTCCACCAGCTTCTGGTGCCGGCGCTGGAGCGAGCAGTCGCGGGTTCCGACGACGACGACGTTGCCGTGCTGGTCCGCGAGGACCTGCGCCTCGACGTGCCGCGGCCGGTCGAGGTAGCGCTCCACGAAGCATTCACCCCGGCCGAAGGCGGCGACGGCCTCCCGGACCGCGGAGTCGAAGGCTTCCTCAACCTCGTCCAGCGCGCGGACCACCTTCATGCCGCGGCCCCCGCCGCCGAAGGCCGCCTTGATGGCGATCGGCAGCCCGTGCTTTTCGGCGAAGGCGCGGGCCTCGGCGGCGGACTCCACCGGGCCGTCGCTGCCGGCGACGAGCGGAGCGCCGGCCCGGACGGCCGTCTCGCGGGCGGTGATCTTGTTGCCGAGCAGCCGGATGGCGTCCGGTGTGGGCCCGATCCAGGTCAGGCCGGCGTCCAGCACGGCCTGGGCGAATTCGGCATTCTCGGAGAGGAAGCCGTAGCCCGGGTGGAGGGCATCGGCGCCGGATTCCGCCGCGGCGGCGAGCAGCTTGGGGATGTTCAGGTACGTGTCCGCTGGCGAATTGCCGCCCAGGGCGTAGGCCTCGTCCGCGGCGCAGACGTGCAGGGCGTCGGCGTCGATGTCGGCGTAGACCGCGACGGAGGCCAGCTGCGCGTCGTCGCAGGCCCGGGCGATCCGGACGGCGATTTCACCGCGGTTGGCGATCAGGACCTTGCGCATCAGTTACTCGCTTCTTCTTCGGTGGTGGCATGTTGTGGGGTGGCGGGGGCGGCGCCGGTGTCAGCCGGGGCCCAGCGGAAGCGGATCTTGCCGCCGATGGGGACCTGTGCGGCCCGGTCCAGCTGGGAGTCGACCACCACGGCGATCACCGGGTAGCCGCCGGTGATCGGGTGGTCGGCCAGGAACAGCACGGGGAGACCTTCCGGCGGGACCTGCAGGGCTCCGGCGACGGTGCCCTCGCTGGGGAGTTCGCCCTGGCGGGTGCGCTGCAGCGCTGTTCCCTGCAGGCGCATACCGACCCGGTTGGACTGCGGCGTCACTTCCCAGTCCTGGCCGCAGAAGGTTGCCAGCGCCGCGGCGTCGAACCAGTCGGCGCGGGGGCCGGGGACGACGTCTAGGACGGTGACGCCGGTGCCCGGGAAGTCCGGCTGCAGTTCGGGGTTCCCGACGACGCCGGATTCGGCCTCCCCGCCGGCGGCGAAGAGCTGGCCCGCGGCCAGCGGTGCGGGCCCGATCCCGGACATGGTGTCGGTGGAGCGGCTGCCCAGCACGGGTGCGGTGTCCACACCGCCGCGGACGGCGAGGTAGCTGCGGAAGCCGCTCTCCGGCGCGCCGACGGTCAGGGTTTCGCCGTCCAGCAGCGCGAAGGGGGTGGCCATCGGGACGGTCCGCTGCCAGGCCTCCCCGGAGAAGGCGTCGTCAGAGTCTGCGTCGTACGGCGTCTCGATGGTCAGCTCCGCAGGCGCCCCGGTGACGGCGAGGACCTGGTCCCCGACGGCCTGCACCGAGAGCCCGCCGGCAACGGTCTCCACCGCGGCGGCCGACGGCGCGTTCCCGACCAGGCGGTTGGCCCGGCGCAGCGAGGCCCGGTCCAGCGCTCCGGCGGCGGAGACACCCAGGCCGGAGTGGCCGTGGCGGCCCAGGTCCTGGATCAGGCTCTGCAGCCCCGGCGACACGATCCGCAGGCCGGACGTCACGGCCGACGCAGGCTGCGGGGCCGGGTGTTCCCGCCCCAGCGCCAGGACGTCCCGGACCGCGCGGAACTGCACCCGGTGGCCGGGGGCGGCCAGCGCAGGCTGCTCGCGGTCCAGATCCCACATCCTGGCGCCGGTGCGGCCGATCAGCTGCCAGCCCCCGGGCGAGCGGCGCGGGTAGACAGCCGAGTAGTTCCCGGCCAGCGCCACCGAACCGGCGGGGACGGCAGTGCGCGGAGAGCTGCGCCGCGGCACCTCGAGGGCCTGGTTTTCCCCGATCATGTAGCCAAAGCCGGGGGCGAACCCTGCGAAGGCCACAGTCCAGATCTGCCCGGTGTGGGCGGCGATCACGCCCTCGGTCCCGAGGCCGGTGAGCTCCCCCACTTCGGCGAGGTCCTCGCCGTCGTACACGGTGTCGATGACGACCAGTTCGCCGTCCCGCTGCACGGGCGCGGTGAGGTCAAGCTCGAGCAGCCGCGCGGCGATCCGACGGGCTGCAGCCGGTGAGTCCGCCGTGACCAGCACGGTCTCGGCGGCGGCGAGGACGTCCATCTGGCCCGGCAGCGGGTTCTCAAGGAGCAGTGCCTGCAGGGCCAGCACGTCACGGGTTGCGGAGAGCTCGGCGAGGACCGCGCGGGTTCCCACCGCCCGCACGGAGCGGACCTTCTGTGCTGCCAGGGTTTCCCCCGCTGTCTCAATCATCAGCTGCCCTTCATCGTTGCCATGCTTCGGGGTGGATCCGCGCCGCCTAGGCGCGGGCTTCCTGCAGGAGCCGCTCTTCTTCGTCCGTATGCGGGTTGCGCCCGATGGCGAGCCCGAACACCGTCACGATCGATGCGACCGCGAGGTAGCCGGCGATCAGGAACCAGTTGCCGCTGGCGGCGAAGAGGGCAGTGAAGACCAACGGTGCGATGGCGCCGCCGACCACGCCGGCCAGGGTGTAAGCCAGCGAGCTGCCGGCGTAGCGCAGCCGGGCCGGGAACTGTTCGGTGATGTAAGCAGCCTGCGGGCCGTACATGAAGGCGTGGAAGGCCAACCCGATCACGATGCCGACGGTCAGTGTGATCACCGACTTGTCCTGGATCATGACGAAGAACAGCGGGATGTAAACGGCGGTTCCGAGGGCGGCGACGCCGTAGACGAGGCGGCGGTTGAGGCGGTCCGTGAGGGCGCCCGCCGCGGGGATCAGGACCAGCTGGAAGGCGGAGCCGATCAGGATGGCGGTCAGTACGTTGCTGGTGCTCATGCCCAGTTCCTTGGTGGCGTAGACGGCCATGAAGACGGTGAGCAGGGAGTACAGCACGTCCGGGCTGATGCGGGACAGGGCGGCGGACACGAGGGCGCGCGGTTCCTTGGTGAAAACCTCCTTGATGGGGGCCTTGGGCTGTTCGCCGTGGGCCTGGATCGCCTTGAAGACGGGGGTTTCCTCGAGCTTCAGCCGGATCAGCAGGCCGAAGCCCACCAACAAGGCCGAGGCAAGGAAGGCCACGCGCCAGCCCCAGGAGAGGAAGTCTTCGGTGCTGAGCGTCGCGGCGAGCACGGCCAGGACGCCGTTGGCCATCAGGTTGCCGGCGGGCGGGCCGATCTGCGCGGCGGAAGACCAGAAGCCGCGCCGCTTGGCGTCGCCGAATTCGCTCGAGAGCAGGACGGCACCGCCCCACTCGCCGCCGACGCCGATGCCCTGCGCCAGACGCAGCAACACGAGGATGATGGGTGCGGCTATACCGATGGTGGCGTAGCCCGGAAGCGCGCCGATCACCACGGTTGCGATGCCGATCAGCAGCAGGGTGGTCACGAGGACCTGCTTGCGGCCGATCTTGTCACCGAGCCGGCCGAAAATCACGCCGCCGATGGGACGGGCGAGATAGCCCACCGCAAAGGTCGAGAAGGACAGCAGCAGCCCGACGTATTCGTCGTTGCCCGGGAAGAAGACCTTGGGGAACACCAAGGCCGAGGCCACGGAGTAGATCGCGAAGTCGTAGTACTCCAGCGAAGTGCCGGTGAGGCTTGCGACGTAGGCCTTGAGGGCACCGGGTGGGATCCTCCTCTTGCCGGCGGCCGGGGTGGCCTGATGCGGTGCTGCAGTCATGGTTTTCCTCCAGGGTGCGGTGTGCTGCCTGTTGCACGGTGTCCGTGCGGGATGGGCCCGGCGGACCGGGGTGTGACGAGTGGCGGTTCTGCTTATGCGAACGCGGCAGTTGTAATGCCCGCGGCTGTGAGCGCTTTGCGGACGGCCGCGGCCATACTGACGGCCCCGGGGGAGTCGCCATGGACGCAGATGCTTTCGGCGTTGATTTTCAGGATGGAGCCATCTATGGTGCGGACGGCGGAATCGGTGGCCATCCGGAGGACGTGCTCGGTGACAAGAGCGGGGTCCTTCAGCACGGCCCCGGGGAGCGTACGGGAGACGAGGGTGCCGTCCGGGTTGTAGGCGCGGTCGGCAAAGGCTTCGGTGACGGCGCGGAGGCCGGCGGCCTCGGCAAGTCGCAAGACTTCCGAGCCCGGCAGGCCCAGGATCGGCAGGTTCGGGTCGACGGACCTCACGGCGTCGACGACGGCCTGCGCCTGGCGGGTGTGCGCCACGATCGCGTTGTAGAGGCCGCCGTGCGGCTTCACGTACCGGACCGTGCCGCCCTCGACGGCGGCCAGCGCCTGCAGCGCACCGATCTGGTAGACGACGTCGTCGGCCAGTTCGATCGGATCGATGTCCAGGAAGCGGCGGCCGAATCCGGCGAGGTCGTGGTAGCCGACATGCGCGCCGATCACGACGCCGGCGGCAACCGCCTCGCGGCAGGTCTGCCGGATGACGCTGGGGTCCCCCGCGTGGAATCCGCAGGCTAGGTTTGCACTGGACACGGAACGGAACATCGCCGTGTCGTCGCCCAGGGTCCAGCGTCCGAAAGACTCGCCTACGTCGCTGTTCAGGTCAATGGTTGCCATTTGTGATCCTCGTCTCATGATAGCCCCCTACTAAGGATGCAACACTTTGGCCGATTGTTCAACAATCCGACGATTTAACATCAGAACAATCGTGTAGATTCGGCATCATGACGACTTCCGATGCAGTTGCCAGCACGGCCCACGGCGCGTCCGCGGCCCGGCTGCGCGTGACAGTTCCCTCGGTGGCGGACCGGGTTGCCGCCGAGCTTCGCCTGCAGCTGGCCGAAGGGGTGCTGCTGCCGGGCACCCGGCTCACCGAGTCGGCCATCGCCGACGACCTCGGGGTGTCCCGCAATACGGTCCGGGAGGCCTTCGCCGAACTCGCCGCGGAGCGGCTGGTGGTCCGCCTCCCCAACCGCGGTGTGTTCGTGGCAAGCCTGGGCCCGGGCGACATCCACGATGTCTACACTGTGCGCCGGTTCATCGAGGTCAGCGCGATCCGTGCCGGGGGCAGTCCCGGGCGGGTCGCGGCCGTGCGCGCTGCGGTCGAGGAAGGCCGGGCCGCGGCGGCGGCGGACGACGAGGAAGCCCTCGGCACGGCAAACCAGCATTTCCACGGCGCGATCGTGGCGCTGGCCGAGAGCCGCCGGCTGGACACGATCATGTCCCAGGTCCTCGCCGAAATGCGCCTGTTCTTCCACAAGGCCACCCTGGACGCGCACTTCTACCGCGGCTATCTGGACGACAACGAGGAGATCTGCGCGGCCCTGGAGGCCGGCGAGCTGGACCGGGCCGCCGGGCTCCTACTGGCCTATCTGGACCGCTCGGAAGAGAAGCAGAGCGCGGTCCACGGCGACTGACGGCGTCGGACAGCACTGGCCGGATTCCGGTGTCAGCAGGACATCCGCAAGTCGTGGAACCCTTCCCGCGCCATGGTCCGGTTAGGCTGGCGGCCACCCGGGGATGCACTGAGACAACAGCTTGAATCTGCGGAGATCGCGAGTGGAGCGGCGTCAGGGGCCACTGCCGTCAGGAGTACATTACGGGCGCGAAGGTTAGCTGATGGGGAACTGTCGAATGATGAGAGGGAGACACTGTCCCGGTGGACGCGCAGGGCGAAATCGTCCCTGGCGCTGGCCACGCTCGAGGATCGTGCTCGGCTGCGCCGAAGGCCTGAGCAATGTCGAGATGTGGGAGCCCGGCGCCGGGGGATTCACGCACCGCGGCCAAGTGGCGGCGCCGCCTCCTTGAGCGCCGGCTCGACGGGCTCGCGGACGAGCCGAGGGCCGGCCGTCCTGCGAGCACGCTTTCGGATGTTTTTCGACTGGCAGCGCCGATAATGCAGAATATGTCAGCCTAAGTTGACGAAAGATCCGTTATCGGCGTTCGGTCTAAGACGTCCAGCAGACGAAAGAATCGGGCATCTGTTCCGAGTTTCGGCCGAATTCCAAACCGCCGAACAGGGGCTTTGGGTTTGCGTCGGAGAAAGTTCTACTGACAAGTAACTGATGCGCCGCGTACCTTTGGCGAAGGGGCATGTGAGGGCCCCCACATTTCCGCGATTCAGTCATTTGCATTGGTTAGACCGTCTGGATGGCAGCCCAATGTCGTGCTGTCGTTTTGGTGACAAGTGCGAAGGCCAGCGACAGCGGCCGTACCGGGAGGAGACCCATGGCAGGAATGTTCGAACTGTTCAACGACGAGGAATCGAACTTCAGGTTCAGAATCACAGGTCCCGACGGTGCAGTGATGGCCACCTCACGTGCCTTCCCCGACAAAGGGTCTGCCGTGGCAGGAATCCGGGACATGCGCGAGTACGCCGGAATGGGCCACATCACCGATGTATGCCGGTCACCCGTGGCACCTGCAGTTGCAGAACCAGTGGCTCCAGCAGCCGGAGAACCGGCCTCAGGTCCCGAGTGTTTCAGCCCGCGACATGGACCTTCGGCACGTCCCCAACGCACATCCCGGACCATGTCGGCAGTCTGACGATGAGAAGCAGGCAACGGTCTGGAAGCAGGGGCAAGCCAACGGGGAATTCTTTTTCCGTTAGCTGCATCCCCCTTCAGTTGCGGCAAAAGATCTCCGACGCTTTGACGGGGATTCCCTGCTCCTTCCCCTCACGTTGCGTGTCCGGGGAGCTGAGGAGAGATCCGGCGATATCGGCACTGCCCTGGACTCCGCCAGCTAGCTTGACGTCATGGATGGTGATGCGAGGTCGGTCGAACAAGCGCTCAGCAGCGGTGATACCACGAGTTGCTCAAAGTGCGGGAAGACTTCAAACGTGGTGAGACCTGGCGCGAAATCTCTGCCACCGGCGGCGACCAGGCGCGGGCGGCCGCAGTACAGTTCCTTGCAGAGGTACCGCACGGTGCTGCCCTGGAGGCGCTCCGTGCAAACGCGAAGGCCGTCGAACTGCATCTCTGCCAACACGATTTCTTCCTTGCCGGCATCATCACCGCGCTGCCGCAACTCGTAGAGGTCATTGTACAGCTCATCGACCTGATCCAAGCGTTTCTTGAATTCCATGTCAGCCATCGCAAAAGACTAGCTGAACGACAGCGAACGAGGACAGAGCCCGGGCAGGCCCCTTTCGTCCCGGCGTCCCCGCTGGCTCCCCATCCGAGCCAGCGGGCTTGCTAGCCCGAGAACCGCGGCCCCCTTGATTGCGCGTGTGCGTCCCGGGGTCCCTGCGAACGTACCAACGGGCGTCCGCCCCAAGGGCAAGGGACCCGACTCGCTGCTGCAGCGGTTGCATGTCTATGGTGGTGGCGGTATCTCCGCATGCCCCCCATTTTGTGGAGCAGCCACGGTCCTTATGATCGGCGTTGAAAAATTGGCTGGGAGCGGCCGAAAGCAGGACATGCGAAGTCACGGCGGGCATCGTTTTTGTCTGCTTATGTCCTTGACTCCGCTGGCACCGGCCCGGCTGCCGCTGCGTGGGGGTTTTGGATTCGGCAGGCGGCCATCCCACGTTCAAACAGTCCAGAGCAACGGCCAACGCAACACCACTATCTACGGATGAATGACCGCTACCAGGGCATCTTTCGTAATGGCTTCAGTTATGGGGCCGGCCCGAAATCCTTCAATCAGGAACACGCCGGTTCCGCACAGTTGTCCTGGTGCCTCATCGAACCAATTCGCGCGTCAGTCCAAAAGGAACCTGGTCTGAGAGTGCAGCTGTATAGCTTCCGGCCCTGTTGCGCGTGACCAAGATCCCGTGCCTACCGGTCCGCATCGCGGCTTCCTGAAGGTGCTTGACAGCGGCCTCGAGCCGTTCATCAAGGGCTTCCCGACCGGTCACATGAATATCAATGGGTGCAATAGCGGAGTGCATGGTTCTCCTTCGAGGGGGGATGGATTGCTTATGGCGTCTGTGCGGAGGTCGTGACCGGTTGGGGTGTCGACGGTCATTTGAAGCGGTTAGTGCGGCTGGCCCGGCCGCTTCCGGGCAGACACGTGAAAAAGGCGGGCTGCTGGACGGGCGCAAACGGGACCACGAGCCACTGGCCGCCATAAAATTCCACGTACGAATCTGAGGGGCAATCTGCATAAGCTTCTTCGCGTGTCATTTCAGTCTGCCTTTCTCGCCACATAGTGCGCTGTTGGGAAGGTACCGCCGGCGGGGTGCTGGCCATGACCCTGGGACTACAACCTGTCCCTATCAGTGTGGAATGTGTCATATGCACCGCACATCCGTGAGCATCACGGATTTCTCCACGGGAACAGGGGTGGGAGTCAGTACGGAAGGATGTCCGGGGCTGGTCGTCCAGGGACCAGCACCTTTTCTAGCGGCCCCAAAAAACTTCCCCTAAGCAGCCACGAAAGTGACAGCAGGTACATCAACAGGCTGCCCGCGGGCAGAACGTAATGACCGTTGAGAGCCTCTCGATGACACCTCAATTTGGCCGTTTACACACCCGCGCGGATGAATCAGTGCGGACTGTTACTGAGGAAATTTTCGGGGGGCTGTGCAGCCACGGCAGCCGGCATCCCGGCGGCCGCCGATAGAGAACTTTGCGGCTCTACAACGGGGACTCGACATCTGCCAGCTGCGGAGAGATTCTAAAACATAGCGGCAGAGCAATTCGGCTTTACTCCAGGCGCGCGTATGGTTCGCTAGCGATGGAGTTCAACAGAGCCGGATGTGCGCGCCGAGACTGGAACGGTGTTGGTGGGCGGCCGCACGTCGGTCGTTCTGCGCGTGCCTAGCTGTTCCGATCAGATCGAACTGTGCTTGCTACCGGGCGAGGGCTTCCGGTTAATTGTGGCGTTGACCTGCCCCACTCGGGTTCAGAGAGGAATCCCATCAATGCCGGCAGACTATACAGAACCGAAATCCGGGGCGGTCCGTGATCGGGGCATTACCTCCAGGGAGTGGGAGGTTCTCCAGGCCGTTCTCGACCATCTGACGAACGGCGAGATCGCTGCGGCCTTAGGTATCAGCGTGCGCACGGTCGAGAGTCATGTCTCGAATCTCCTGACGAAGTTCGAAGTCCCTGACCGCTCGGGTTTGGTGGCTGCTGTACGCGCTCACCAATCCGCTGATCCGGTGCGGATTGAGGCTCCCCCGTCGTTGCTTCGCATGGCCAACGCAGGCGAGTTCGTGGGCCGGGGTCCGGAGCTTCAGAAACTGCACAACGAATGGAGGGCGGTACAGGGAGGCGCGCAGCGTCTTGTGCTGGTCTCGGGCGACGCAGGTATTGGAAAAAGCAGGCTGGTTGCTGAGTTCGCGCGGCAATTGTTGGTCATTGACCACCCATTGGTGCTGCACGGACGTTGCGATGAAGACGTGGCAGGCCCTTTTGAGGCTGTCGGCCAGGCCCTCGCACCCTATCTCCGCGCTTGTGATCCGGGTCGCTTGGCGGCGGAACTTGGTGATCTGGCTGAAGACTTGAGCAGAATCGTTCCAAATTCCGGCCTTCGTTTACCACGGGTTCCCGTTGACGCATTGCGGGCAGATCCACACTTTATCCGTTCGCGGTTGTTCGATGCCGTCACCCGGGTTTTCCGTCAAGCCTCGATGTCTTCTCCGTTGCTGTTCGCAGTTGATGATTTGCACTGGGCCCCAGAGCCAACCCTCCTATTGCTTAGGCACCTTATGCAGAGAGAGATGCTTGAGCGGACACTAGTAATCTGCACTCTTCGCCCGAAATATTCTTCAGACGCCTTAATCGACTTCCTGGGTGAGCTGCGCCGGGGGGCAACGCCGGTTCAAATTGAGCTGGGTGGATTGCATCGGCTCGAGGTAGCTCAACTCTTGGGAAGAGACGATGGGTCGCCCTTGTCTCCGGACGACGTCTTCTCCGAACGCCTGGCCTATGACATCTACTCGGAAACACGGGGAAACCCACTGTATGCCCGAGAACTGATCCGAAGCCTCGGGGAAGATAGCGGACCGAGATCGGCAGGTAGTGCAGATGTACCTCATGGAGTGAAGGACATCGTTGCGGCACGTGTTCGGCGCCTTAAGCAAGAGACGCAGACGCTGTTGGGGATGGCTGCCGTCTTAGGTCAGACATTTGAACTAAATGTGCTGCAACGACTCGCTGAGGCAGACGATCAGTCACTCCTGGAAGGAGTAGAAGAAGCAACGCAGGCGCAGCTTTTGTATGACGTCACAGCCGCTTCTCCGGACGCTGTGGAACGCTATGAGTTTGTGCACGCCATCGTGCGTAAGGCAATCATTGAGAGCGTATCGCCAGCCCGCGTGCGTCGAATCCACGCCGCAGCAGCCGCAGCTTTGGAGCACTTGTATTCTCACACCTTGGAAGAGCGGGCAGATGAGATCGCACGGCACCTTGTTCAAGCGGGTCCGATTTCAGATCGGCAGAATATTCTGCGGTATCTCACGATGGCTGGCAGGGCCGCCCTGAACAGTTCCGCAGCAGAAGAAGGACTTCGCTATCTGAATCAGGCCATGGTGATCATGGATACCGCCGACGCCTCTGAACGGGCGGAATTGTGGTTCCAGCGCGGTTTGGCGTTGCGGATGGTAGGTCGCTGGCCGGATTCAGTGGCCTCGCTGCGTAGCGCCCTGAACATCTATGCGGAAGTGGGTGACCTTAAAGCCATCTCCCGAACGAGCTGCGAGGCGACCTACACCATGTTTTGGTTTTTCCGGATGTCCGAGGCCCGCGAGTTGGCAGCTTATGGACTAAAGATGCTTGACGGGCACGAGGGCGCAGAGCGGGGACGGCTGCTGGGCGCGTTGTCTTTTGCCCAGGCTTGGAGCGGTGATTACGACTCAAGCGTGGAAAATATCCATGAAGAGTTGGACATCGCTTCCCGGCTTGAGGATGCGGAGCTCCGAGGACATGCTTTGGCCATACGCGCGATGCAGCTTCCGGCGTTCCTTGAGCATAAAGATGCAGCCTCGGCAGGATACGAGGCGCTGGAGATACTCCGCGACTCCGACGATGTCTGGACCTTGACGAGCATGCTCGGCTTCTTGAACTACACACTCGTTGGTTTAGGTCGCCTGGAGGAGGCCCGCGCGGTAGGCGCTGAACTTGCCCCACTCGCGGTTCGTGTAGGGAACTACGCCGCCCAGCAGCAGCACACGCGGATGAACGCCATGGTCGAGTTCTTCCAGGAGGGAAGCCCCGTCGCCCTGGAAAAATTCGCCCGGAAGGACCTCGCATTCTGCACGGCCGTCGGGCTGGCAACGCCTGAACATTCGCTAGCGTGGCTTGGGCTGGCCAAATTCCTCGCCGGGGAATGGGAGGAAGCGAAGGATGCCTACGCAGCCGCGCTGGAAACAGAGGCGGACACAGGAATGGTCGGCTGGGGATGGTCTTCCCTGTTCGAGTTGCTCGCATACATGGGCGATTCCCAAGCTGCCATGGATTTGTTTGAAAAGAACCGAAACACTTTGCCGCACTTGGATCAGGCCAACACCTGTGGCTCCTGGGTGGCTGCGCTTACGGCAGTAGAAGGTTTAGTCGTTCTGGGAGATTTGGATCAGGCCGCGGCATTGCTCCCTGCTATCGAACAATGCATTCAGCGGACGGGGGTCGTCTGCATCGAATTCCGGGGCGGCCGCTTGGTCAAGCGGTCAGCGGCAATTGCCGCCGCGGCCGCCGGTGACTGGGCCCGCGCGGAAAAGTATTTTCAGGAGGCACGCCGTGATGCCGAAACCATGCCCCACGTCGTGGAGCGTGCCCACACCTTGAGATTTCACGGGAAGATGCTGCTGCAGACTGGTCAAGACGGATCCTCTGCGCGGGCAGAGTCGTATCTGCAGGAGGCGCGCGCTGCCTACGCGAAACTCGGCATGCCCCGCCACGTGGAACTCTGCGATCTGGACATGGCGCATCTACCACCATTCCCCCAACCCGGGACGCTTTCGCCGCTTGAGGATCGTAGTGGAGGGGAATATGACCCCCACTGATTCCGGTTACTCACAGACCCAATACCTAGTACCTGCGCCACGCCAAGCTGGAGTGAACCGCTCCCCTGCCGGCGCCGTCGTTATCCCATAGCCGACATGGCCGTAGCTTGACGGAAGGTCCGTTATCGGCAATCAACGCACGGGAGTAGAAGTGAATGTGAGAATTAGGTATCTGCTTAGCTGAAAGTCACTCCGCAAATGCGGAACTGAACAGGCTCTTCAGCGGTGCGGGATCAGTGTTCGTGCACTGCTGGAGCAGCCGGTAGAAGAGCAGCCCGCGGCTGGTCGAGGTGCGGCGGTTGAAGCGGAAGGTGGTCAAGGGCCGCCGCGGCCGAGGCGTGGACAAGGCATGGGCCCACCGGATGCTGCTCCTTCGGGCCGGTGACACGCTCTCCGACAAGGCAGCACACCGGCTGGCTGAGGTCTTCGCCGCCGACGACCCGACAGGCAAGCTGCAAGCCGTGTGGAAAGTCAAAGAACAGCTCAGGGCGCTACTGCGCACCAATTCCCTGGCCGACGCGGCAGCGGCGAAAGAGGACCTCAAGGTCCTCGTGGAAGCGGCCGCACGGCCCGAGACAAACAAGCTCTACCGCACGATCTGCCGCTGGTGGAACGAGATCGAAGTCCTCATCGTCACCGGCGCCACCACCGGCAAGGTCGAAGCCAACAACACCGGCATCAAGCACATCAAACGCACCGCACGCGGCTACCGAAACGCCGGCAACTACAAATCAGTTATTCTCATGAGAAGTGCCGCCCGGACGGCGGCATGACACTCATCCAGGAATCCATTTCCCCACGAACCTTGAAGAGCCGCGTTGGGTTAGGGCTGGTTAGTCCTGCCCTGCCAGCTGGCAGGCGTCGATCTGGGCCTGGACAATCGCCGCGTAGTGGGCCACGAGTTCGTCGAAGTCCCAACCGTCAAACAAACCGAGCGTCCGCACTGCTTCCCCGAATCCCGTCATTAGCGCCACAACAGTGGAAGCGTAACGAAGGTCCGGTGTTGTGTCTTTCATCAAACCCGCCGTGCCGGCAAGGTAGCGTTCCCGAGTTTTAGCGCGCGTAGCTTCGGGTCTGGGGGTGTCCTGGATTGTGCACGGCATCATCGCCCACGGTTCCCGCAGACCGCGTTCCCGCCGCATCAACACACAGAACACCAATGCCGCGCCCAGTTCGGACACAGGTACATCCAAATCGGTCAGCAGTGCCTCGGTGGGTTTGGCGACGGCGAACAGCTTCTCCTTACTGCCATAGAGCTTCATGACGAGCGCAGCAGAGACTCCGGCAGCGGAGGCGATGTCCCGCACCGTCACGGAACTGTAGCCGCGCTCACCGAAGAGCCTGCCTGCCGAGTCAAGGATGCTGTCACGGCTGGAGCTTCGTGCACGGCCAGCGGTTACCGAGCCCCTGGCGCTCACGCCTCCACCATCAGCGCGCGGGTGTCCAGCTCAACGTCTGTCGTGATGGAGCGGTCGACGGCCAGCTTGCGGGCCATCGCCTGGGGGTTAAAGCGTGGATCCTGGTCACAATGTACCGGCCGGAAACAGTAGCGGCAGCGATTTTCTGGCGTTCGCGGGTCAGTCCGAAGGGCACAGCATCACTGAGTGCTACTGTGAAGCAGCCGAAGTCATGTCGCGTGATCAGAATGCCCTGACGCCCTTCCTGCATTGCCCATGTCCTGGCGATGGCCAAGGCTTCATCGAGCCGCCTCTCCATACAGAAACGGGCGGGCGCGGTGACTGCGATCGCGAGGTCACTAGCGGTTTTCATGGGTCCAACTTCTCGTGTCTCGATTATGCGGGGCGCTCTCAGGAGCTGCCACTGGCTCACTCGCTCCCCGGTGTTGCCACTGCCGATTTTCAGGTAATTTGTTTTTTGCTCAGCTCCGTGGTCGCGACTGATAGCAAGTATTATTTCAACTTAAATTGGTGTAGGGCCATTATCGGCGTTTCAAATCACCTATTGTCCGGTCTTAGCCTTTTGGCAAAAATTTCAATAGAGATGGACAATCTACGGACCGCCGGCTCTGTCTCGCCGCACTTGGCAACGCGACTGGCGGCTCGCCTTGCGCTGCCTGACCAGACGCACCTGGCTCCCGCCGAGATGCATATGGAATTGCCAACTCAAGTGAGACAGCCGGCGTAAGAGCTGTCTCACTTTGCAGGGCAAAACCCCCGTCGGCATTGCCAAATTTACTGAGACCGGACACCTATTGCACGCTTCTCATCCCCGTCACCGCAGGCCAAAGGGGTAGCCGGTTGCCATACCGTGTGAACGCTAATGTCCAGCAGCTTCCGCTCGCCCAATTCGGTGAATGCCCAGACAAAGCCCTGTTCCGGGAAAGTGACGTCAATTGACCCGTTCCAGAACTCGCCAGTTTCATTATCTCTCACTGCGATGCCGTGGCCAGGAGCCAGCGACAGGAAGACTTCGACTTCGCATCTCGTTAGTGAGTCCTTTGCCCCGTTTCTCCACGACGCTGCGCCGACGGCCGCTTTCCGCAACGAGCACGTGTCTCGCTCGGAGGTGGAGCATGCGCTCCTCATTCCGTCGCTCGGCATCCCCGGGAGACCGCTGCTACCGGGGATCATTGCAGGCGCCCCAGCTTTCCCACGTCGTGTCCGATGGAAGATTGTGGTCCAGACAGGCCTTGTAGCAGCCAGGGGCCAGCCGCGTTAGTAAAATGCCGACTCGTTGGGTCATGGCCCGAGGCTTCAAGAGGTCCACCGCTTTATCAAGGGCCGCGTCTAATTCCTTTAGAGTTTGAATGGCTATGAGGAGATGACCGGGCGCTAATTGGATGGTCATGAATCCTTACTCGTCTCGCGTTATGTGTGCGAAAGCCTCTTTGCCGAGGTCAGTTATCAGTTCATGCGTCGTCGTGGACCTGCCCGCCTCACCCGTACTCTCGCCGCGGCGGAGCCGCCATTTTGTTCGAGCCGGTCGGGCATCCCTTGCAGCATGGGTCTGGGTGCCTTCCATGTATTCCATTCCTTGTCATTGTGCGATCTTTGAGCGTGACCACAATGGCGGCGTTTAGTGACGCCAGCGATGGTGGTTCGAGTTACAGCCCTAGCTGGGCAGGCTGGTCGAATCAACGCCGGGGTGTGAATGATGTGCGGTGACGACAACTATTTGGGGGACTGGGTTCGCCACGGTATCCGCACCTGCCAGCCGCAGGGACACGCCAGCGGCACGCCAGGAGAACTGCGGGCCACTCCCCCATGGCCCTCGGCCACCACGACCGGAGCCAAAGGGAGCGGCTGCAGCCGCGCTCCGCCGCCAAAATGATCAGCAGCTGCATCCTCCCGAAATCTGATCACTGACCCGGCCCAGCCCCAGGGAACCCAGCGCCGAGACGGCGAAGCGCCGCTGTCAGCAATCCGAACTGGCCTGCGGTGATGTTCAGATCCTGGGTGCCCAGCGAACTTGTGGCGCTCAACCCAGTGTTGATCAGTGGTCCGACGACCATGACCGAGGTCAGTACCACCAGCAGGCTGGTTCCTGGGCTCTTCGACAACCTGTCCTTTCGCGTCGCTTCGTTTCGCTGTGATCAGGGCAGACCCCCGGTCGGGGCCTGCCGCTGTTGAGTCAGCTGCGGGCTGTCGCGGCGGCCTGGGCCCGCAGTGCGAACCCTTTCAGGTCAAAGCCGGGATCGGCCGCGTCCTCAGGCGGGAGCCTGATGCCGGCTGCCATCAGGCGGCGGGCGGACATGTGGTCCATGGGCCGGTCCACGGAGTCGACGGCCACGAGGTCGTCGCCATCGTACAGGAACACCGAAAACTTCCCGGCGGGCACGTCGCCCCGGACGACCTGGCGGTCGCTGCCGAAATTCAGTCCCGCCATTTGGAGCTTCTTCGGCCCCTGGTCACTCCAGAACCACGGAATTTCTGCGTAGCGCCTCGGCTTTCCCACGAGCTTCGCTGCGACGCAGCGGGCATGATCGGTGGCATTCTGGACCGATTCCAGCCGGACCATGCGCCCGGCGGTCACGGACGGATAGCTGCAGCAATCGCCAATGGCGGATATGTGCGGGTCGCTGGTGCCCAGCGATTCGTCGACCACTATCCCGTTCTCCACGGCCAGCCCGGCCCGCTGCGCCAGCCCGGTTTCCGGCAGAACGCCGATCCCGACCACCACCATATCGGCAGCGTGGCGCACTCCATTGCTGTCCACGACGGCGCTGACCGCGCCGCCGGCGGTCTCAATCTCCGCGACCCCGGTGCCCGGCACAATGGTGACGCCCTGCTCGCGGTAGTACGAGGCAAAGTATTCACTGACCGGTTCCGATGCGGCGCGGCCCAGGATCCTGGGCGCGAATTCGAGCACCACCGGCGCCTTGCCGTGGGCCAGCGCCACGGAAACGAATTCCAGCCCGATGAAGCCGGCGCCCACGACGACGACGTCACGGCTCGCCGCGAGCCGGGCGGCGAGGGCATCGGCGTCGGCCAGCTTGCGCAGCGAAAAGACGCCCTCGGCGGTGCTGCCCGGAACGTCGAGTTCACGTGGACGCGTCCCTGTTGCCAGGACGAGGTGCCCGTAGGGCAGCACCGAGCCGTCCGAGAGGGTGACCGTCCTGGCCTGCCGGTCGATGGACTTCACCATCGCGTTACGCATGAGGGTGATGTCCGCCGCCTGATAGTAGTCAGCCGGAGCGAAACTCAGGTCCTCCAGGGAGGATTTTCCGGTGAGGTAGGCCTTGGACAGGGGCGGGCGCTGATAGGGCATGTCCCCGTCCTCGTTGAGGACCGTGATCGGCTTGTCATAGCCCAAATCGCGCAGGGATTTCGCTGTTTGATAGCCGCCGTGGCCAGCGCCCACTATCACCACTGATGATGCGTGAAGCATGTTATGTTCCTCTCCGCTGCAGGCGACTAGGCGGTGAGCGTGATCGCCAGCGCCGGGCAGATGTCGGCGGCTTCCCGCACGCCGTCCTGCAGCTCCGCCGGAATATTCTCCATCAACAGGACGGCCACGCCGTCCTCGTCCCGCTGGTCAAACACCTCCGGGGCCGCGAAAACGCATTGTCCGCCACTGACGCACTTGTCCTGATCGAGTATGACTTTCATGATGTACCTTTCGAAAATAGTGCCGGGGATTGTGCTGGTGTCACCAGGTGACTGGCAGCGAGTGCACGCCGTAGACGGTTATGTCCGTCTTGAAGCGGACGTCGGAGACGGGAACGGCGATGCGCAGGTCCGGCATCCGGGTGAAGAGCGTTTTGAAGGCCACCTGCATCTCCATCCGGGCGAGGCCCTGGCCCATGCACTGGTGGATGCCAAAGCCAAAGGCGACGTGGTTGCGGTGCGGATTCTCGAAATCAAGCTCATCCGGGGCGGGGAAGACCGTTTCATCGCGGTTGGCCGAGTTCAGCGCACAGAGTACGCCCTCCCCCTTCCTGATCAGGTGCCCGTCAATCTCCACGTCTTCCAACGCCAGGCGGATCATGCCACGGTGCATGATTGTCAGGTACCGCAGCAGTTCCTCCACGGCGCCTGCCGCCGTCTTATCATCACCGCGGCGAAGCTGTTCGCGGTACTGCGGGTGTTCCATCAGGAACGCGCAGCCCAGGGCGATCATGCTGGAGGTCGTCTCGTGCCCTGCGATCAGCAAGGTGCGAACCTGCGTCACCACTTCCTCCACCGTGAGCTGGCCGGTGTTCAGGTACTCGGTAACGTACTTGCTGATCAGGTCTTCCTGCGGCGCGTCCACCTTTTTCAGGATCAGCTCGCGCAGGTACGCCTCGAGGCCCAGGCGGCCCGCCGCGACGCCCTCGGCGCCGTTGGTCAGCGTGAAGATCTTGTTGGTCAGTTCGTGGAAATGCGTGTGGTCCTCAGGGGGAACACCGAGGATGCCGGAAATGACGGTGGAGGGGATGACGAGGGCGAAATCTGTCACCAGGTCCACCGGGCCGCCCTTGTCCAGCATGTTATCGATGAGCCCGTCCACGAGCTGCTGGACGCTGGACCGCAGCGCCTCCACCTTCTTGGCGGTAAAGGCATAGGTGGCACGCCGACGGATCTCGCTGTGCAGCGGCTCATCCACCGTGACCATCGCCGGTGAGGACTTGACCAGTTCCTTCTGGGACTGATTGATGAACGGAAACCCTTCCTTGGTACGGTCCGAACTGAAGCGGGGGTCGGAGAGGATTTCGCGGGTTTCCTTGTAAGTCGACACCAACCACACCTCGCGGCCGTCCATCACGGTGACCTTGAACCAGTCCTTGGATTTCCGCAGCTGTTTGTACTCGGGGGGTGGACTGAAGGGGCATTCCCTGGCCATGGGAATGCCAGGCAGTGGGTTTTGCAGAGTCTCAAACTCGACGGTCATGGAACTACTCCTAAGCTGTTGCTGCGTGCGCCGGGGGCCGCCCCGGCACACCGGGTTATGAAGAAAAGCGCCGGTTCAAAAAGTCGATGAGGTGTGCGTGGTAGGCGTCGACCTGCTCCGCGAACGCATAGTGGCCGGCGTCACGGATCATGTGGTATTCGGAATCCGGGATGATCGCGGCGAGCTTTTCCATCCCCGCCGGCGGACATGCGGTGTCGAATTCCCCCGACAGCAGCAGCGTGGGAACATTGATCGCCTTCGTCGCCGGCGTGTTGTTATATTCGGTCAGGGCCTTCATCGAGGCCATGAAGGCATCCGTCTTCATCTCGGAGATCACCTTGTAGACCAGGTCCACCAGGTGACCCTTGGCATCCGGCGCCATCATCGTCTTCAGCAGGCTGGGCGCGTATTCCTGGACCGTCATCCCCTGCTCGGTGATGGGGGCAATGCGTTCCTTGAGGAAGCGTGCCTGATCCTGCGGGGTGCGGTTCTGGAATCCGATGGACGCGCCGGAAAGGATTATCCCGTGCACGCGTCCGTTGGACTTCATGGCGGCGTTGGGAGCGATCAGCGCACCCATGGAATGGCCGAGGAGAATGTTCGTGCCCGTCCCCTCGGCCTCGATCAGCGCCCGGGCGGCGTTGCCCGCGTAATCGATCGAAAAATCGGCCGGTGTCTCGTCCTGTCCATACCCGGGGCAGTTCCACACCACTACCCGGTACCCGGCCTCCGCGAGGTAGGCCGCGGTATTGGCGAAATACCGTCCGTCCCCGTATGCGCCATGCAGCATGAAAATCGTCGTGTCCCCGGCGCCGCTCACACGGTATTCGGGCAAAGTTTCAGTCATTGGAAACGTCTCTCTTGGTCGGTGCCGCTGCCAGCGGCGTTTAGGGTGGCTCGGAGGTGAAAGTCGGGTGCCGGCGACTCCGAGGGGAGACCGGCGGCCCCAGGCGTGCTAATTGCAGGAGCCGGCGAACCCGGTGGAATGAAGCCAGCTGTCAAGTTCCTCGCCAAGGCGCTGCGGATTTTCCGCCGGCAGCATATGACCGGTTTTCTCTATGACCGCCACGCCCGCATTGACGTTCTTCGCGAGGCCCATCTGGTACTCGGTGCTGATCACCAGGTCCTCCCCCGGAGCGATGATGAGCTTCGGGATGGCTGCTGCCCGCAGGGTGTCCTCACGGTCCGGGCGGTTTGCCATCGCTATCTGGTGGGCCACATACCGCGGGGTCCCGTAGGCCCGCACATCCACCGCGCGCTGCGCCAGGACAGCTGGATCCTGCGCATAATCCGGGTGGAAGACCCGGTCCGCGCGGCCCAGCACAAATTTCTCGTGCCCGTCCCGGCGGGCCGCCTCAGCCCGGTCAAATTTTGCCTGCCGGAGCCCGGGCGCGTCGGCCCCGGCGCGGCTGGCCACCAGTGCCAGGCCCTGGACGCGGTCCGGATACAGCTCCAGCAGGGCCAGCCCTACCATCCCGCCAAATGAGTGCCCCACCAGGACAAACTCCTGCGGCAGCACACCGGCCAACTCCCGGGCGATGTCCTCCACGCTCTCGCGCGGGGGTATGTCGAGCAGCACGGCGTTGATCGGCATCGTGATGGCCTGCACGACTGGTTCCCACAGGGTGGCAACATTATTCACCCCGGGCAGGAAAACAACGTTCAGCATCGGACTCCCCATGGCTCGGGTCGGTATGCGGACATTAGAGGGCCCGCGCTTTGTCGAGGGCCTGGACTGCTGCCAGTACGGATTCCATATGGGCCGCCATCAGCGCTTCCGCTCTGTCTCCATCGCCATCTTTGATCGCAAGGAAGATATCCCGGTGCTCCAATTCCCATTGCCCCCTGGCGGCCGGAACCACTTTAAGGAGTCCCTCGGCACGCCTCGGACCGGTGATCAGCGTCCGCATGACACCATCAAAAACCAGGTTCTGCGAAGCCTTGGCTATTTCGCGGTGAAATGAGGTGCTCTCGACGCCGGCTTCCTGGGCGTCTTCATCCCGGATGTACTTGGTGAGCGGTTCCAGGATGCGCAGGTTCTCCTCGGTGCGGCGCTCGGCCGCGAGCCGTGCAATATAAGGTTCGATACCCCGCCTGACCTCGGCGATTTTGGGGATGGACCCTTCCCTGTCGATGATGGTTTCCGCCACGCGCATGATCGCCTCGTCGGAGGCGGATTCCGTGACATAAATACCTGACCCGTGCCGGATTTCGATCAGCCCGAAACCCTCCAGGGAGGACAGCGCCTGCCGCACGGTATGGCGGGAAACGCCCATCTCCTCGGCGAGCCTGCGCTCCGGGGCAAGGGCTTGCCCCGGCTCCAGCACGCCATCCTGTATCTGGTCCAGCAGGTAGTCCCGGACCTGGTCATGCATGGGGATGCTGCCGGCAACGAACTTTTTCATGGTGAGTGCGTGCTCCGATTCTTCCTTCAGCCCGGGTGCGGGTGCCGGCCCAAGCCACTTAATTGGTTGAACCTCTTGATCCTTCGAGGTTAGACAGTGCCACAGCTCACGTCAAGGCCCATCACCGACGGCGTTCATACCGGAACTCAAGAGCGAAATTGGTTGAACCACATCCTGCTTTGTGATCTACTGCACTGGTAAGGGTCCACCGCAGGGCGCCATGTCGCCCGCACCGCCTCCGGGCTGGACCCGAGAGAACTTACGTCCCGCGATCCCCTGCGTGGGTGGTCGTATTTCGGAGAGAAGGATTCTGTGCCTAGTCGGTTGGATAACAAAGTGGTCATCATTAGCGGCGCAGCTATGGGGCAGGGCGAATCCCACGCCCGGCTCCTCAGCGAAGCCGGCGCGTCGGTCGTCCTCGGCGACATCGACACCGCGCGGGGCGGTCAGGTCGCCGAGGAGATCCGGGCGGCCGGAGGCCGTGCGCATTTCGTGAAACTCGATGTCAGCCAAGCGGCGGACTGGAAGAATATTGTTGCCGAGGCTGTCGCCACCTACGGGAAGGTGACGGGGCTGGTAAACAACGCGGGCATCACCTCCGCCGGGAGCGTGCTCGATTGCGAGGAAGACGTGTGGCACCGGGTTATCGGCGTGAACCAGACCGGTGTCTATTACGGCATGAAGACGGTGGCCCCGGCGATCATCGATGCCGGAGGCGGCGCGATCGTCAACACCTCATCGACCTTGGGCTACTACGCGTCCCCGGCCGCGTACGCCTACCAGGCCACTAAGGGCGCCGTGCGCACCATGACCAAGAGCGCGGCCCTTTCGTTGGGAGTGCAGGGAATCCGTGTCAATGCGGTCTTCCCGGGACTGGTGGACACCCCGTTCATCGACCATCACCGGAGCAACTCCGCGCTGGATAACTCCATCTCCCGCACTCCGCTGGGCAGGATTGCGCAGCCCGGCGAAATCTCCCAGGCCGTCCTGTTCCTCCTCAGCGATGACGCCTCGTATGTCAACGGTGCAGAAATCGTGGTCGACGGGGGCATGACCGCCGGCTCCCTGGGTAGCCTCACCCCCGCCCCCGTCGGTGCAAAGGAAGCATAATGACCATCACCTCCGTTGCTCCGGCAACCTCGACCATCTACCGACCGTCCACCGGCCAGGCCTACGACTCCGTCCCCGTTACCTCGCTGGAGGAGCTGGACGCAGTCTTCGCCATGGCCCGCTCCGGGTTCAAGGCGTGGCAGAAAATCTCCGGCACGGAGAAGGGCAAGCTCCTGTTCCGGCTCGCGGACCGGCTGGAGCAGCTGGTCGAGGAATTCGCCCAGATCGAAGCACGAAACACCGGCAAGGCGATCCGTGAAACCCGCTCCGAGGCCGGACGCATGCCGGCAACCGTGCGCTACTGGGCGGGCTGGGCCGACAAGCTCATCGGCACCTCCATCCCTGTCGGCCCGGATTACCACACCTATACGGTGCGCGAACCCTACGGCGTGGTCGCCGGCATCGTCCCCTGGAACGTGCCCTATGCCTTTGCGGCCCGCAGGATCGCCCCCGTCATCTCCATGGGCAACGTCGTCGTCCTCAAGCCCGCGGAGGAAACACCGCTGACCGCGCTACAGCTCGCCGAGGTCTGCCGCGAGGTCGGCATCCCCGAAGGCGTCGTCCAGGTGGTCACCGGCGCCGGGGATGTGGGCGCGGCCATGGTCCGCCACCCGGAAACGGATCTGGTGCTCTTCACGGGATTCCACGAAACCGGGAAGATCATCGCCCGCTCCGCCGCGGACAACCTGACCCCGACCATTCAGGAACTCGGCGGCAAGTCACCGAACATCGTCTTCGAGGACGCCAACATCGACGAAGCCCTGGATGCGGCGATGATCAGCGTCTTCAGCTCCACCGGGCAGATGTGTTTCGCCGGTTCCCGGCTGCTCGTCCAGGAATCCATCCACGACGAGTTCGTTGCCCGGCTGGCGGAACGGGTCAAGGCCCTGAAGGTAGGGGATCCGGAGGAAGAGGACACCCAGGTCGGCCCGCACGTCACGAGCCGCCAGCGGGACAAGACGCTGCAGATGATCCAGTCCGGCATCGATGAGGGCGCCACCATTGCCGCCCAGTCCACGCTGCCCGGTGGTGACCTCGCAGAGGGTTTCTTCGCCCCGCCGACGATCTTCACCGACGTCACCCAGGACATGAAAATTGTCCAGGAGGAGATCTTCGGTCCTGTCATGACGGTCTTCAAGTTCAAGGACGACGCCGAGGCCCTGGAGATCGCCAACAACACCAAGTTCGGCCTGGCGGCCGGTGTCTGGACGTCGGACCTGTCCCGCGCGCACCGGATGGCCCAGGGCATTCATGCGGGGCGTATCTGGGTCAACACCTACCGCGTCATCAATGACATGGTGCCCGGCGGCGGCTACGGCCACTCCGGCTACGGCGCTGAAGGAGGCACGGAGACGCTCAATTCCCTGACCCGTTCCAAGAGCGTCCAGATTGCCCTGAATCCGGGCCTCATCCCGGGGCAGCCCCGGATCTAGCGCGCTCTGGTTGAGGCCCGGCGAGGGTGTTGGGATGCTCCCCCGCGCAGCCGGGCCTCAACCAAGTTCCACGCGGAGCCACGATTGTCCGCCAGCTGCCCATGCACGCCCGCGGCGACCGTGCCGCGCCGGTTCAGCGAATCGTGTAGCCGCCGTCGATGGCTATGGTGTGGCCTGTAACGAGGGACGCGGCGTCGCTGAGCAGAAATGCGACTGCGCCGACGATCTCCTCCGGCTCACCGAATCTACCAAGCGGGATCCGGTCCAGGAGTTCGGCCGCCCAGTCCGGCCGACTCAGGGTGGACTCGGTCAGTTCCGTGCGTACGAAGGTCGGCGCGACGGCGTTGACGCGGATCCGGTGCGGTGCCCATTCCAACGCCAGGATCTTGGTGAGGTGGATGAGTCCGGCCTTGCTGGTGCCATAGGCGGAGCGTTCTTCGATTGCGACGATCCCCGCCTGGGAGGCAACGTTGACGATGCTCCCGGCCCTCTCCATGTCCAGCCATGTCCTGGCCAGGGCGGTGGAAAGGAAGAAACTGCCCCTGAGATTGGTGTCGAACACTGTGTCCCAATCCGCCGCGGTCACCTCGATCGCGGGTTTGGGAATATTGACGCCGGCATTGTTGACCAGCAGGTCGATCCCGCCGCTGAGCCCGGTCAGTTCGGCCACGAACTCCTTGATGGAGTCAGGATCCGTCATTTCGACGGCCAGCGCAGGAGTGCCGTAGCGCTCCGCGATCCGCCGTGACGTCGGCGTCGCGGCTCGTGCCATAGACGGTGGCCCCCTGCCCGGCAAGGCCGTCGGCGATGGCCTTGCCCAGCCCGCGCCCGGCACCGGTCACCAGCACGCGGCGTCCGTCGAGGCGAAAATCGACCCCGGGCACTGCTCAGTTCCCGCAGTTGTGGGCAAGCCAGAGCGCGCCGGCGCCCCGGTACTTGGCAGCGCGAACGTCTCCGGAACGCGCGCGCCCCCCGAAGCGCTCCACCCGGGCGGCGCCGCGGAGTACACCGGGAAAGGCGCCGGACTCCTTGCTCGTGACTGCCCGGCAGGTGACGGTCCGCCGGTATTCGCCCACCCGCAGGCCCCGCGTATAGCGGGCCGCGCCGCGGGTCGGCAGGACGTGGCTGGCGCCGATGGCTTTGTCCCCGTAGGAGATGCACGTTCCTACGCGGCGGAACAGGGAGCCGTCATGGCGCCTCCCGATGAGCACCTCTGCGGGACCGGCCAGCAGAGGTGCCCGCTGGGATTCGATATCCACGGCCCTGGCGGCGATGGCCTGGATGGACGGGGTGCACGCTGCCATCCGCTCCACCCCGGCCTGTTTCGGGATGGACGGGCTATCGGCTGCTGCGGCGCTCATGAAGTAGTGCCTTCCATCAGTGGTCAGGGGTCGCGGACATGGCCGGCGCGGGCAACCCGGGGGCCGCCCGCGCCGGGACCGTGTCAGTTGACGCCGATCTCCCAGGGCGCCCCGGTCAGGACGCGGTTTTCGCCGTCGATCCGGTCACCTTCCACCCAGCAGGCGTGCGTGCCGGCGGAGATGCGTTCAGGCAGGATGATGGTGCACACCGGACCGGCCGCCAGGTCCGCGGCCTCGAAGATGAGGCATTCGGATCGGTCCTGGACCATGTCATTGACCAAGGTGATGACGTAGGCGTCGTCCTCGCCGGTGAAGCCGTCCTTCATGGCCACGCAGACCTCGCTGCCGTAGCGGCCGGGCCCGTATTCGTAGCGGACCGCCTCGTTCGTCAGCAGGTCGTAGCGCTTGATCCCGTCCATCACCCAGTCGCGGGTCTTGAAGATCGAGTTGTAGCTGTAGCGGTAGCTGCGCCCGATGTAGTCGTTGCTGACGATCGGGAACTCGGTCACCTCATCGTCCAGGACGAATTCCTTGACCTCGCCGGTGACCATGTTGAACATCCACCGGTACATGTGGGTATTGGTGGACTGCTTGTCCAGGCCGCGGGCGATCTTCTCGTAGACATTGGCCGTCTGGCCCACCGGGGCCTTGACGGGGTTGTCCCAGATGCAGCCGTCCTGGACGACCCAGTCGCCGTCCTCGTAGCAGTTGGCCAGGTGCATGACCCAGCAGGGCTTGGACTCAAACCATTTGACGTCCTCGGACCGGCCGAAGCGCGGGATGATCCCGAAGCGCGAGGGGATGTCGTGGTGGAATTCGAGCTTGCGGGCACCGGTTTTGAGCAGTTCCGGATCGTAGAAGTACGGCAGGTCATGCAGGATGGAGTAGTTCTTCGTCATGCCCAGGTCGTGCGGCCAGCGGGCGCCGGGCAGCTCGATCGGCACGTAGTGCACGAGGTTGTCTTCCCGGTTGACCACCCCGTAGTGCATGAAGGGGGCCTTTTCCGGGTAGTTGAAGAAAATCATGTCGCCGGTCTCGTTATCGACCTTGTAGTGGGAGGCGACGCCGTCGGGGACCAGCTGGGCCCACTTCCTGTTCACGCCGAAGGTTTCCAGCGTGGTCGGGCTCAGGCACCAGGGTTCGGAGCCCTGGGACATGGAGGCGATGAGGTGGCCGGCGTGGGCGATGACGTCGGTGCCCGCATTGTCTTTCATGACGCCCATGGAACCCCAGCCGCGGCGCTGGTAGTCATTGGGCTGCAGCAGGCCGGGCCAGAGGGCTTTTTTCGCGCCCTGTTCGGCCAGAAAGCCGGTGGTCCGCACGAACTTGTTGCGGTACTCGATCTTGCCGTCGTCGAAGCGCACGGCCTGGAGCATGCCGTCCCCGTCGAAGGGGTGGTAGATACCCGTGGGCATGGTTGCGTTGTTGTGGGAGTTGCGGATGTAGATGCCGTTCAGATCATCCGGGACTTTGCCGATGATCTGCAGGTGTTCGCCGCTGACGGCGTATTCCTTGCCCTGCGGGCGCCACGGGCCCTTGAGCCAAGGGTTGTCCGTCTCGTCTTCGGCCGGGACGCTGATGAACAGCGTGTCATCTACCTCGTACATGTTTCCTCCTAAGGGAACCGCTCCGCGTCGTCCTGAAGCGGTGGATTTTCGCTACAAACCTGGCAGTAGTGCGGCTCATCCTGCTGCGGCCGCCGGAAAATTGGTTGAACCAATTTATGACTCTAGATTATCGTGTGGCGGGCATCTCGGTCAAGGGGAATTGCCGGCGACCGTGGAGCACGGATCGAAGGGTTAAAAGCAGGTCGGGGCCGGGAATACCTGTTGAGGAAATCCCTGCCCCGACCTGGTCTGTTCGGTCGACCGGTCACACGAAGACGAAGTCCACTCCGCTAAGTCGGACGGTTTCGCCCACCCGGTTGGGATCCGCCGCGCGGCAGTCCACCGCATACACGCCGCTGGCTCCGTTGACCGTGGCAAAGCGGAGCAGTGCCCTCCCCGCCTGCACCGAGGTGCCGTCGGAGCCCATGGCCCCGCCGCTGACGGCTGCCCAGCGCTCGGCCATGGCGGCAGGTTCCGCCACCGACAGGTGCACGGCAACGATGTCGTCGACCACGCTCTTGTTGCGGGCCTCATAGATATCGGGAGCGAAATGCCAGCTGTCCGCCGGACGCATCTCGTCAAACTCGGCGATCGTGCCGAAATCCCGCGGGTGCCATTGGCTCAGGACACTGCCGTGATGGTCCTTCACCACGAGGGGTTCCAGGCCCAGGCCCTTGGCCCGGGTGACCATCGCCTCCGCGTCGGGGACTTGGAGGACCACCATAAACCCCGAATCCCCCTTGCGTGCCAGAGACCGCGAGGCGGACGATTCGGGGTTGATCGGCTCGCAGACCTCGACATACGTGCGGTCGAAGCCGAAGACCTCATGCTGCATGCCGACCTTGGCCAGGGCCACCGGGTCCCGGAATCCCTCCGGCACCCCGAATTCCTTGCGCGCCCGTGCCAAAGTACCCTCAAGGTCACTTGTCAGCAGGACCAGTTGCCGAAATTCAGGCAGTGTTCCACTATCCATTTCCACATTCCTCCGTCATCAAAACCCTTCCAACTTCAAACCGCATGGCAGCTCATGCGCTGCTCGGCGGCTCCTGCCTAAGGTGCCGCCCGCCGTGCCCGGTGCCCGGTACCGGGTGCCCGCCTACTCCTTGAACGCGGGCTCCTGCCACCACGGGTACCCCGCGGGGGCATCCTCGGGCAGCTTTCCTGGGAACACGGGCGTACGCTTCTCCAGGAATGCCGAGATCCCCTCCTCCACGTCCCCGGAGCGTCCGAGGGTGAAATTGATCTTGGAGTCCACCCGGTGGGCGTCCATCGGATGATCCGAGCCGGCAAACCGCCACAACATCTGGCGGATCATCCCCACTGCCACCGGTGCCGTGTTGTCCGCGATCTCCCGTGCCAGCTCATAGGCGGCCGGCAGAAGGTCCTCCGGGGCGTGCACGCTGCGCACCAGCCCGGACTCCAGCGCCTCCTGCGCCGGAATCAACCGGCCCGTGTAGCACCACTCGGCGGCCCGGCTGAGTCCTACCTTTTTCGGCAGGAACCAGGTGGCGCAGGCCTCCGGCACAAGCCCCCGCTTGGCGAAGACGAAGCCGATCCGCGCCGTTTCCGACGCCAGCAGTATGTCCATCGGCAACAGCATCGTCGCGCCCAAGCCTGCGGCCACGCCGTTGATCGCACCGATCACCGGTTTGGTTGACTCGAAGATGCGCAGGGTGATCTGGCCACCGCCGTCGCGGAAATCCTCCATGGTGTCCGCCCACCCCCGGCCCTTCGGATCGAAGGTCTTCGCACCGCCCGAGACATCGGCCCCGGCACAGTACGCCTTCCCGCTGCCCGTGACCACGATGACCCGCACCTCCGGGTCCTGATCCGCCTGCGTGAACGCACTGATGAGTTCCTCACGCATCTGCGGGGTCACTGCGTTCATTTTCTCCGGCCGGTTCAGCTCGATCGTCAGGATCCGGTCATCCACTGTGTAGTTGATCGTTTCGTAACTCATATTGCTCCTTCAGTTTCCCGAATCAGCGCACAAGGGCCGGATGGCTTACGCGGATCCGGCCCTTGCGACACTCTGTCATGTACTGCCTGGGGGTGCCCTACTTGGTCATACCCACACCGCGGAACTCCAGTTTGCCGGTGACGTACCCCTCCAGGCCGACCACCTTCTTGGTACCGGCGGTGGCCGTCACGGACTGGAACAGGACGATGTTGCTGGCCGGCGGATGGTCCACGAGTTCTTTGGAGAGTTCCTGCAGTAGGGCCTCACGCTTCGCGGGATCGGCTTCGGCCTTTTGCTTGTTGAACAGCGCAATAGCATTTTCAGAAGCCATGTTGCTGGGGTTGTTGGATCCCCCGGGCATAAAGATGAGGGACAACGTGGATGTCGGGTCCGGGCGTCCGGTCCAGCGTACGGACAGTGCGTCGGCCTTTTTGGCCCCATACTGTGCGGAAGCAGCCGCAGCCTCGGTCTGGCGGACGGTTACACGGATGCCTACCTTTGCCAGCTGGGCAGCCATGGCTTCGTTAATGCGGGTTCCCGGCCCCGGGACGTTGTCGATGGTCATGGCAAAACCGTCCTTGAACCCGGCTTCGGCCAGCAGGGTCTTTGCCTTCTCGGGATCATAGGCGTAGTTTGCCGCGCTGCCGCTGTGCGCGAAGTAACCCTCAGGGAACGGCTGGTTGGTGACCTTGCCGTAGCCGAACAGTACGCCGTCGACGATCTCCTTACGGTCGATGGCCAGGTTGACGGCCATTCGGACCCGCTCGTCCTTCAGTGCCGGAACAAGCTCCGGATTCATCAGGATATTGCCGAATCCGAGGTCGTAGCCCTCTACAACCTGCAAGCCTGCTGCCTTGGCGCCATCAATTTCAGGTTCCCGGACAACGCCGGCATCAGCACCGCCGCTCTTAATCGAGTTCAGGATAGCGGTGGTATCCGCCATGAACGACATCTGTACTCCCGCGAGCTTCTGGGCGCTGGGATCCCAGTAGCCATCGAACTTCTTCACGGCGAATTTCACGCCGACCTGGTAGTCGCCGTTCATCTCGTACATGCCGGCACCCACCGGGTGCACGTTGAGATTCGCGCTGGCCATGCTCTTGGGGCTGATCATTGCACCGGCCCGGTCGGATAGTTTGAGTACCAGCCCAACGTCGGGGGCGGACAGGTTCAGTTCGACCGTGTTGGCGTCGACGACCGTGACGCTGGCAATGCTGGACAGATCTCCCTTGACGAACGAGGCCGGAACCGTCTGACCGTGCTCGATGTTGGCCTTCACGGCGGCCGCATTGAACGGATCACCGTCCTGGAACTTCACGTTCTTGCGGAGGTGAAGGGTCAGCTTCAGGCCGTCAGACGAATATTCCCAGGATTCCGCCAAGCCCGGAATGGCTTTTCCCGCTGTGTCGACGTGGACCAGCCGGTCGAAGACCAGGAAAAGGGGAACGTTGGCAAAGGCGGTGTTGACCACGTGCGGATCCATCGTTCCCGGAGCGTTGGGGTAGATGTAGCGCAGAACCGCGGTGGGGTCCGTGGCCACGTTGCTAGCAGGAGCCGCTGCGGCTTGGCTGGCAGGCGGCGGGGAACAGGAGCTCAGCGCCAGCGCCAGTGCCACGAAAGTCGCAGCAGCCAGGCGCCGCGGGGCGCGGATATTTGTCGACATTTTTCTCCTTGTTGCATAGTGAGGAATAGGTCTTGAGGTGCGGTTAAGTTTGGAGTGGGTGATGGCACGCCACCGACGACCCGTTGTGCTCGCGGAACTCGGGCATCTGCTCTCGGCACATGCCCGACGCGAACTCGCAGCGGCTCGCAAAGGGACAGCCTGATGGCGGGTTGACGATGTCCGGAATTTCACCGGTCAGCATTGCGGTCTTCCGCGACCGCTGACGGAGAGGATCCGCGATGGGAATCGCGGAGAGCAACGCGCGGGTATAGGGATGGGCAGGACGCTCGAATATCTGCGACACCTCCCCGACTTCGACAAGGTGACCGAAATACATGACGGCAACACGGTCGGAAATATGGCGAACCACCGCTAGATCGTGCGAGATGAAAAGGTAGGCGACGTTCAGTTTCTCGCGGAGCCCTTCAAGCAGACCGATGATCTGATTCTGGGTGGAGACGTCGAGGGCGCTCACGGCCTCGTCGCACACGACGACGGCGGGGTTCAAGGCCAGCGCCCGGGCGATCGCGATGCGCTGCCGCTGCCCGCCGGAAAACTCATAGGGATATCGCTCCAGGTGATGCGAGCTAAGCCCCACCAGTTCGAGCAGCTCTGCCACCCGGGCATCCCGTTCGTGGCCGCGAAGTCCGTCGTGCACTTCCAGCGCCTCACCCACCGAATCGGCGATGAGCATCGAAGGATCGAGAGACGAATACGGGTCCTGGAACACCATCTGAATGTCGCGCCGGGTTACCCGCAGTTCTTTGCCGCGGAGCGCAGTGATCTCCCGCCCCTTGAGCAAGACCTCGCCGGCTGCCGGCTCGATCAGCTGCATGACAGCCCGGGCAACGGTGGATTTTCCGGATCCTGACTCACCTACGAGGCCCAGGGTTTCACCGGGCTGAATAGAGAAGCTGACGCCCTTCACCGCGCGGATGGGCGCCGCCCTGCCGAAAGCCTTCTTCTTGCCGGCGAAGTTGACCTCAAGTCCAGTCACTTCGAGGACGGGTTGCTGGCTCATATGCTCGCTTTCAGGTCAAGGTCCTCTGCCCGCAGGCATCGTGACGTCCGGTCGCCGATCTGGCGCAGAGGCAACTGCCCGGTATTGCAGGCGTCAATCGCATAGGGGCAACGCGGCTGGAACCGGCACCCCGGCGGCATGTCCCACGGGGCAGGAGTCTTGCCGGGAATCGATGCGAGCTCGCTTCTGCCTTCCAAGCGGGGCACAGCGCGCAGCAAACCTTCGGTATAGGGGTGTTTCGGGGCAGCGAACGTATCGTAGATATTTGCCTGTTCGATGATTTCACCGGCATACATCACGGCCACGTCATCGCAAATGTCGGCGACGACGCCCATATTGTGCGTAATGAACATCATGGCGAGGCCGTGGTCCTCACACATGCTTCTCAGCAGCTTAAGGATCTGCGCCTGGATCGTAACGTCCAGCGCCGTTGTCGGCTCGTCGGCGATCAGTACCCGCGGCTGACAGGAGATCGCCATGGCGATCATGGCACGCTGACGCATGCCGCCGGAGAATTCGTGCGGATAGCGCCGGGCCCGGCCGGCAGCGTTGGGGATACCGACATCGTCCAAGGACTGGACCGCCCGTTTCCATGCCTCCTTCTTCGGCACTCCCTTGTGCTTACGGACAGTCTCCGCGATCTGGTCACCGATGGTGAACGCCGGGTTCAGGCTGGTCATCGGCTCCTGGAAGATCATGGCCATCCGGTTGCCCCGCATGGCCGAAAGCTCCCGCTCGTTCAGGGCCTGCATATCGGATCCGTCAATGTGGATCGAACCGCCCGCGATGCGGCTGCCCTGTTTCGGGAGCAGCCGCATCATCGCCAGGCTTGTCACGCTCTTGCCGGACCCGGATTCCCCAACAACGCCGAGGATCTTTCCGGGAGACACGTCCAGTGAGACATTGTTGATGACCCGCTGCCAGCCACGCTCGGTGGCAAATTCGACCGAAAGGTCGCGTACCGAAACGACAGGCTCGGGCGCCTTGTCCGATTCAACGGCCGGTGCGAGCAAAATGTCAACGGCCGGTGCGAGCAAAATGCTGTTTCCCTTCTTCGCTTCAGTCATGAGTTGGTCCTCGTTTCTCTCCCAAGGGAGTCGCGCAGGGCGTCTCCTGCAACATTGAAGGCAAGGACCACGACGGCGATCGTTATGCCCGGGAACACAATCAGGAACGGCGCGCGATCGACATAGGGGAATGCCCTTCCCAGCATCGCTCCCCAGCTTGCCTCCGGGTACTGGGCACCCATTCCTAGGAAGCTCAGGCTGGCCTCGTTCAGCATTGCCCGTCCAGCCATCAGCGACACGCCGACGATCAGCGGGGACCGGACGTTCGGCAGCACGTGCTGGAAGATGATCCGCGAAAGAGGGGTTCCGATGCTGCGGGAAGCCTCTATATACGTTTCTTCTTTGACTTCCAGCACACTGCCGCGGACTATCCGCAGGATGTGCGGCGCGAATATGATTCCGATTGCGACCATGGCATTTGTCAGACCGGGCCCGAGCATGCCGACGATGGCGATGGCCAGAAGCAAACCCGGCATGCTCATGACGGCGTCATTTACGAACATGATGACGCGGTCGGTCCTGCCACCGAGATATCCGGCGATCAGCCCAAGCGGCAAACCCAGCGCGACACCGATGGCTGTTGCCTGGACCGCTGCCAGTAGGGACACCCGGGTCCCGAAGAGCAGCCGGGAGAACACGTCCCGCCCGAGATCATCTGTGCCAAGCAAGTGCTCAGCACTCGGGTACTTCAGGATCGCCCCCAGGTTTTGCTCGTTCGGATCAAGCGGAGCAACCAAGGGTCCAATCGCCGCGACAATTACAACCAGCAGCAGGAAAGCCGCCGCCACGACACCGGCCTTCTGTTTGAGGAAGCGGGACCTGAAACGTGTCCAGGGTTTGGTGCGAGCCGTCGAGCCTGAGGCTTGAGGGATGTCTCCCTGCTCCAACGCCCGCCTGGTGGCAACCACCCACACATCTGTGGAGGGCTCAAGGGTGGCTTCACTGTTATGGGCCATGATTTCAACGCACCTTCGGGTTAAAAGTCCGGTAGGACAAATCGACGAGCAGGTTGACGATTAGGACCGCGATTCCTGCAACCAGTACGGCTCCCTGGATAACCGGGATGTCCCGCTGCAGCACTGCATTGATCGAAAGGGCCCCCAGTCCTGGGATACCGAAGATCTGTTCCACGATGAGGGAGCCGCCCAGCAGGAAGGTAGCCTGGAGTCCAATCACTGTCATCGCCGGGACACCGGCATTCTTCAGGGCGTGTTTCAGAAGCACCACCCGAGGCAGGAGTCCCTTGGCTGTTGCCGTGCGGACGTAGTCCTGTTCGAGCACCCCGATCATCGATCCGCGGAGCTGCCTGGCGATTTCGGCGGCAGGAGCTGCCGCCAGGGTGACGGCAGGCATGATGATGTACCGGAGCCACTCGGCCGGGTCTTCCCAGAATGGGCTGTAGCCGGAGGAAGGAAGCACCCTGGTGTACAGCGAAAACCCGACTACCAGCATGAGTCCCAACCAGAAAGTGGGAATGGCGACCCCCGCCGAGGCCACCAGCGTGATGAGCCGATCAACCGTCTTCCCGCGGTTGGCAGCCGCGATAATCGCCGCTGGCACGGCCACGATGACTGCAAGCGACAACGCGGTTAGCGCCAGTCCGAGGGTGACAGGGAATCTCTCCGAGATCAGTTGGGAGACCGATGTCCCGCCCTGCAGCGAGGAACCCAAGTCGCCCGAGATAGCCCTGAGGATCCAGCGACCAAACTGGACAACCACGTTGTCGTGCAGGCCCAGCCGCTGGCGGGTTTCCTCGATTTGCTGCTCGGTCGCTTCCGGGCCGGCGGCGGTCATCGCCGGATCGCCAGGAACCAGCAGGATCATGAAGAAAGTGATGGCGGAAACCATGACCAGCAGGGCCAGCGAACTCACTAAACGCTTTACAACTATCAATTCTCACGCCTTCGTGATGGGGTTCACAATCCTGACGTAAATGACTATCAGTTACGAAGTCAGCTTTGTCAACCCGCGTTGTCTTTACCGTATTTTTGCCGAAATCTAGCGGCTTTTGAGGACCGGCCTCATGGGTCGGGATGGGCGATGGACCCCTGTGGACGTGGCCACCGAGAGGCCAAAGTGGTATCCACTTCAAGCACTTGGCTGAAGTGGTTGAACCAATGAAGGTTTAGACTATCCGTGATGCAGATCTCGGTCAATGGCCTGCGGTGTTTACCAAGAGAACTTTTCATGCTGTTTTTAACGAAGCCAGCTTACTGTTGGGCGGCGGGCGTCTGGGCGGGAGGCGGCCAGGTCAAGGCGGAAGGGCTCGCATCGCCGGACGGGCACCGTGCAGCTGTACAAGGCGCCGCTGTGGCTCCCGCGCGCGGCCTGGTGGCCCTGGACCTCCAACCTTCGATCCGGCCCGGCGCGGAAACGCGAAGGTGATCAGCCGGCACCGGGTTCCGTTTTTACGTCTGACTCATGCGCCGTTTCGTGCCGCCAGTGCCGGGTACCGGCGCACGGCCGGGACGGCCCTGCCGTCATTGCCGTTGATCATGGCGCGTAACTCGGCCTTGAGAACCTTCCCGGCCGGGTTTCGCGGCAGATGATCAATGAGCTCCATCGACTCGGGCAGCTTGAACGTGGCCACCCCCCCGTCATTGAGGTAGTCAAGCAGATCCCGCAGGGTGGGTGGAGCATTCCGGTCCGTAGGCACCACGAATACGCACGTCCGTTCGCCGAGCCGGATGTCGGCCCGGCCGACGGCGGCCACTTGCGCAACCTTGGGATGTGCCACCAGCAAGGACTCGATCTCCGGGGCGGAGATGTTCATCCCGCCGCGGATAATCAGGTCCTTCGCACGGTCCACGAGGATGAGCATGTCCTCCACCGCGGCAGAGCGTTCGAAGATGTCACCCGTGCGGAAGTACCCCTGCTCGTCAAAGGTATCGTCTGCCCGGTGGAGGTAGCCGGAAAAAATATTGGGACCCTTGACGCGCAGCTCCCCTGCCACGCCGGGCTCGGTGATGTCCTGGCCGGTCTCGAGGTCCACCAGCCGGGAACTGCCGCGGCGGCCGACTTCGGTCCGCCAACGGAACAGTGGCGAGCCGGGCATGGGCAGGCACCGGCCGCGCAGGGCCGGGTCCGGCACAGAATCCGCGTCGGCGAACAGCTGCACCCCCTCGGTGGCTCCAAAGAAGTTGATGATCTCAACGCCGTGATCCGATTCCCACCGCTTGATCATCCACCCGCTAAGTGGCGCGGACCCTGAGCCCAGGATGCGCAGGGAGGACAGGTCGTACCGGGCGAAGATTCCGTCATCGGCCACCATGTCGTTGAGGATCGTGGGAGGCGCCACGGAATAGGTCACGGATTCCGCTTCGATCTGCGCGGCATAGACTTCCACGTCAAAGGGCTGATGCATCACCAGCCGGTAGCCGGTCAGTAGCCAGGGCAGGAACATCCCGGTAATCGAGCCGCCATTGACCATCGGCATGGGACACAACACCACGTCGCGGAACGTCAAACCCGGTGACGCGACCGTGGCCGAAGCGCTGACCAGCGAGTCGCCATGCGCACGGGGAACGCCCTTGGGCGTACCGGTAGTTCCGGAAGTGAACAGGATAATGGCGCAGTCATTCGGGTGCGGCCGCAGGCTGCGCACATAGGCTTCATATTCATTGTTCCCCCGCGGCCCCCGGAGAACGTCGTCGAGGTCCAGGGCGGTGCCGGCGCCGGCCACGCCGTCCTCCCAGATGAACAGATCTCCCGGGCCGCCCGGGGCGTCCAGGGCCTCCAGCACAGCGGACACATCTTCGCGCAGGTCCCGGCTGGAAAACCCGGCCGTGGTGACGATGGTCCTCGCCCCGGCGATCCGGGCGAGCTGGCCGATCTCATGCCGGCGGTACGCAACGGGGTACGGAGACAAGACCGCCCCGAGGCGGTTGAGTGCCAGATAGGTGATGGCCAATTCCACCGAGTTGGGGATCTGGATACCTACGACATCGCCTTCACGGATCCCGTGCAGGAAAAAGACCTCGGCGCATCGGTCCACGGCGGCATCCAGAGCGCCCCAGGTCAGGCGGCGAGGCTCCCGCCCCAGATACAACGCCTTGTTCGGAGCATCCACCAGGCACTCGCGGTCCGGGAAGCGTCCCACGTTGCGCCGGAACAAATCTCCCCAGGTGTCCCCGCTCCACCAGCCATCGGCAATGAATCCCTGGACCGCTTCATCACTGAAAAGCCGCATGCGTACTACCTCTCGATTCCAACCATACAGACAGCACCCTACTGTGGTTTCCGCAACTGGTGGGTGCGTCGCCGGTCATGTGTCAGGGCGCCGGGGCCGGACCCACACCGGTGCGTGACTCCGACCTCGACCAGCGGCTGCGCGAAGCGGTCTCCGGCGACGCCGGTCCGGACCGCGAGCCGGTTCAGCCTGGGACTTTACCCAGAGATTGCAGGGGCGGGGAGTCATATCATGGCCGAAGGCGTCTGTAGAAGTCTCCCGGCCCCGCGCCGGCCTTGACAGTCCACGTACTGTTCCCCCGCCGGACGGTCCAGCTCCATCTCGGCGCGCAGCGCTTCGGGGCGTCTTCTGGCATGATGTGCCGGGCCGGGGCAGACCCGGGGAAACGTTCAAGTTCCATCGCCTGAATTCAAGAGACGAAGCAACAATGGGCCCGCCTCTTGCGTTGGACACCACGTCTGCCGATGACACCTGATTATGGTTCCATTACGAATTTAGAAGTCCAGCTGCACTGGGTCCCGGGAGCGCGTCGGGACCGGTGGGCTAGGTGGTTTTCACGATGTAGACGTCGCAGGGGGCGTTGTGGGCGACGGTGTTGGCCACACTGCCCAGCACCCTGCCGAGCCCTTGCATCCGCCGGTTGCCGACGACGATCAGCTTCGCGTTCAGGCGCTCGGCTTCACCGATCAGCACGTCCTGTGGCTTGCCGGGCACGGCGGCGCAGCTGATCTCCGAGGTGGTGGTGCCCAGCAGCCGCGCGATGTCCGCGGTCATTATTTCTGCCTGCGCTGCGTCGGAGAACATCCAGCGGTCGCTGCCGATCGCCACGACCCCGCCGGTGTCGCCGTCATAGGCGGTAACGACACGGAGGCTTGCGCCCATCCCCGCCGCGAGACGGGCCGCCGTCCTGGCCGCCTCCAATGCGGTCTCGCTGCCATCAACGCCAACAACAATGATTTCGCCCATGCTCTTGCTCCTTCGTGGGGGGTGTGTAATCTGGATAACACTTCACTACACTAAGTGACACTTCGAGGCGCCATGCTGCGCCGCTCCGGCCAATTGAAAGGTTAAAAATGCCGCAGGGCCTTGACACCGCCATCCGCCACTTCGTCCTTACCACCGAAAACATCGCCAGGACCAGCGGTGAACTCCACGAGTGGCTCGGCGTGGGCCAAGGGCAGACGCACAGTTATACCCTCGAATACGGGTTCGTCAACGAGATCGTGATGCTCGGCACCTCGTTCGTCGAGCTGGGTCAGCCGATCTGGGCCGGTCATCGCCTCCACGGCGTGCTGGAGGACCGCGGAGGGGATTGCGCGCAGATGATCGTCCTCGAGACGGACGACGCTGTCGCCCTCCGGGAACGTGCCCTGGCCCGGAACTTCACGCTGGTCAAAGACAAGGAATTCCAGGGGCAGAAGGTCCTCCAGTTCGATCCTGAGGTTTTTGGCACCCGCTTCGAGACGTATGAATACCACCTGCCGGACGGCTGGTGGACCGGGCGGCCGGAGAATTACACGCCCAGCACCGTGGTCGAGGACGTCCTGGGTGCGGATATTGCCGTCGGACACCCGGCGCAGACGGCCGCCAGGATCGCCGAGGTCTACCGGGCCAAGCTGGATGCCGATGGGACAAGCGTGCATTTTGGCGACAAGACACTGCACTTCGTCCCTGCCGACGGCGGCTGGGAGGGACTGACGGCCCTGAACCTCGCTGCCCTGGACCCTGCCCGCCGCGGTGATTCGCGGACCATTTGCGGTACCGAGTTCCGCTTCGTCTAAGCTTCGTGCCGGTGCTCGACCGGTTTGAGCCCGGCTTGGTACCGGGCCTGCATGCTGATGGCGGAGCCCACCAGCACGACACCGCAGGCAGTACAGGCAAACGAGGGGATGAATCGTTCGCCACACGCCTGGTGCCGGATCACGAGGGGCACCGGGCCGGCGGTGATCCACTGCGTTGCCCAGTCGACAAGGACAGCAAAGACCGGGAAAAAATCGAGTCCTTTCGCCGTGAGCCGGTATTCCTCACGTTTGCCGCCGACGGTGATGGGCTGTTTTGCCAGGACCCCCTGTGCTGCGAACATGCCCAGCCGTTCCGTCAGGGTGCCGGGTGGGACCGGAGTCAGCAGGCGCTGGAAATCGCCGAAGCGGCGCGTCCCCAGCAGGCTTGCGGAGAGGACGGCGGTACTCCAGCGGTCGCCGATCACCTCGATGGAGTCCGGTATGCGAAAGTCGCCGACTTGGGCGCTGCGACGATATCGGCGCGGCGGGTTCGCCATTCCGAGCCCGCGCCCGGCGGTCCGATGGGCCGTTGTATCCCGTGGACCGACCCCCGCCGCACCGCAGGAGGCACAGCAAAGCTGCGGTGCGGCCTCCTGGCCGCAGCTGAGGTGGATCAGGCGCGGAACGGGCGCGCGGCCCGAGGTTGTCCCCCAGCGCATATCCCACCCGTGCAATGCCACGAAAAGGCGCCACAGATCCTTGCCGGCCGATGTGAGGTAATAGCCCTTCCGGACGGGGGAACGCGAATAGACCCGCGTGCAGAGCATCCCGTCCGCCACCAGATCACGCAGGCGTGTTGTGAGCACAGGATCGGAGAGCGGGAGCGTCGACTTCCAGTCCTGGTAGCGGAAGGCGCCCTGCAACGCCCCGCGGATGATCATCAGGTTCCACCGGTCCCCCAGCAGCACCAGGGCACGCTCAAGAGAGTCCAGAGCGCCTGGCTCTGCATCTGCGGGCATCCGGCCTCCATGCTGCGGGCCCGCAGTACACGGGCGGCAACAAACGCTACCACGGGCATCGAGGATGCCGGCACGGGACCGCGCCGGAGGCTTTGACCGGGCAGGCAGGCCCCCAGCACCGGACAGAACGCTTCCGGCGCCGGGGTACCGGCGTCACAGCTAGGCGGTGACTACCGATGCGGCACGGCGGGCAGTGACGCGGTTTTCGAGGCCCGAGCCTGCCAGTGCATCTTCAATGGCCTCGAGGTCTTCGCTGGAAACCCCGGCGTCCGCCAGTTCTGCGCGTGTGTCGGCGCCCAAATTGGGCGGGAGTCCGCTGCCGGAGGCTGGCTGGCCGTTGATAAGGAAGCCGGGCGAGGCGAGCCGGAGAGTGCGCTCCGTGTCGATGCTGGTTTCCTCCATGAGGCCCAGGTGTTGCGCCTGGGGGTCTTCGAGTGCCTCGGAGAGCGTGAGCATCGGTGCCACCGGAAGCTTGTGCTCCACGCACAGCCTGACCCACTCGTCACGGTCACGGCTGGCGGCCAGCCGGTTGACCGCCTGATTGAACTCGACGTGGTTGTCCACCCGGTCATTAAAGGTGGCAAAGCGGCTGTCATCCAGAGACCCGTTTGCCTCGAAAATCGTCTTGAGCAGTTCGAATGCCTCCGGGCGTTCCCCGATATTTACCACGAATGAACCGCCGTCACGGCCCACGCAGGCCAGCATCCCGACCCTGGCCTGCCGCGCGAACGGGTTGTTGGACGCCGCACCGGCGCCGACCAGGGCAACTGCCTCGCCCATGAAATCGGTGACGGCGCCGAGCATCGGAACGTCAATCCGGCAGCCTTGGCCGGTTCGCTCCCGTTGGACCAGCGAAGCGCTGATCAGTTGGACTGCCCTCATCCCCGTCAGCAGGTCCGAGAAGAGCGGCCCTGCGGGCGTGGCCCCCGTGGCGATCATCTCGCTGTAGAGGCCGGACCGCGAGGAGATCACCGAATCGTACCCCGGCTGGTCGGCCATGGGGCCGGTGGGTCCGTAGCCGGTGATGGTGCAGTGGATCAGCGACGGGTTGATCTCCGCCAGGGCCTGCTCATCGAGTCCAAGCCGCGCCAGCACGCCGGGACGGACATTGTCCAACAACACGTCGCAGGTTCCGACGAGAGTGTGGAGGGCCCGCCGCCCCGCATCGCTTTTGACGTCCAGGGCAACGCTTCGCTTCCCGCGGTTCCAGGATGCGTACTGGGGACTCCAGTCAGCGTCGCCGCCGCGCATCCAGCGGGTCGGGTCCCCGCCGGTGAGGGGGTTTTCGACCTTGATCACGGTGGCTCCAAGGTCCGCGAGGGCGCGGGCAGCGCTGGGGGCGGAGATGTACTGCCCCATTTCGAGCACCCGGATGCCTTTTAGCAGCTGTTGGTCATTCGACATAAAATTCTCCTCATTGAGTTGGGACCGCAGGGTAAGCAGGACCGCCGGGGCGGGCTAGAGCAGTTTGGACACCGCGGTCAGGGTGCGGACACCGCCGGGGTCGCCCGCCGTCGTCGGAACGATGCAGATCTCATCCACGCCGGCGGCGAAGTAATCGTTGATGCGCGCTTCGACATCGCCGACACTGCCGGTCAGGCAGGTGACCGCCGCCAGTTCTTCGTCAGGCATGGCCGCCCGCAGTTCCTTGGGGTGCGGACGCGTCTTGGCCAGCGCCACCAGATCACCGAAGCCGGCCTCGATAAACATGTCGCTGTAACCGGGCGCGGCCAGATACCCGGTTTTGCTCCTGATCATCTGCTTCGTGTCTTCCCCCGTCGGATCAACAGAGGTGGCGAGCCAGAGGGCTACCGGCGGCTTCGGCCGGCCGGCGGCCGCCGCGGCGTCGGCGACCTGGGCGCATAGCTTGCGTGCAGACTCGACGGTGACCATGTTAAGCAGAACCCGATCCCCGTGCGAAGCCGCGATCTGGATGGCACGCTGCCCGAAGGCGGCCACGGCCACGGAGGAGCCGGGCGCCGGAAGGCGCAGGTGGTAGCCCTGGGTGCTCAGTGTTTCGCCCGTGAAATCCACCTTCTCGCCCTTAAGCAACCGCGAGACGACCTGGGTGCTCTCTTCCAGCCGCTGGGCCGGACGCTCCCGCGGCTGGCCGTGCCATTCGGAAACGACCACATTGCTGGAGGTGCCCAGCGCGATATTGATGGGGCGCCCGATAGCCGCGGACACCGTAGCGGCGCCCACCGCGATATTGACCGGGGTCCGCACCGACACTGCGAAGGGACCCAGTGCCGGGGTGATGCGCCTGTTCTGCAGGCCGATGGCGGTGGCCAGGGAAAAGGCATCAAACGTCGCCATCTCGCCGATCCACAATTCCTCGAACCCGAGCCTGTCAGCCGCTGCCGCCGTCTCGAAAGCCTCCTCCGCCGGCCGGTCCTGCCACAGACCCAGCGTCGCATTGATTTTTCCCATGGGTTTTCTCCTCAAATGATTGTGTACCTGGCGCGCATAGGCGGCGTCCAAGGTGCCGCGGACCACCAAAAATGTTCAGCCCCCGTCGCAAAGCCTTCTTGTATTCACTATGATTATCGAAGTCAGATATGTCAATAGCCCCGGTTATTCCGGGCATACCTTGGCCGGGGGACCCTCAAAGCTTCTGGAATCAGTTACGGATTTAGAAGGTCGAAGCGCACTTCGCGGTGCCGCAGCAGTTCCCCGCAGTGCCCGCAGGAAAACTCGGGGAGCAGTTTGCGGCCGCACAGGTCATGCGTGATCTCAAGGCTGGATTCTTCCCCGGAACGAATATTCTCGTCAGCCCACCGGACGATCTGCATCAGCACTGTGGAGAAGCCCCGGCCCTTGTCGGTGAAGCGGTAGTCCGTGCGGCCCCCTCCCCCAGCCAGTTCCTGGGGCCGCAGGATGCCCAGCTCGACGAAACTGGAAAGATGTGCGGAAAGGACCGTCGGCGGAATCCCCAGGAACCGCTCAAAATCGGTGAACCGGCGGATACCGATGACAGCGGCCGAGACCAGAGCCAGATTCCACCGGTTGCCCAGCAGTTCCATCGTCTCCGGATCAAACCCGAAATCGTGGCTCAGCGCCGCGGTGCGGCCTTGGCGGTGACGCCGGGGCATCGACCCGCCATAGTTATACTCCGTCCTGGTGCGCCGCACCGATGTTTCACGCGTGGTGACCGGCAGCCGGCATTTGCCGCAGACCAGGACCGGGGCGGCCGAGTGACCGCACCTGGTATGCACCATCTCGGGCCTTGGCCCGGGACGCGGCTCGAGCCATTGGCGCTCCCACGCCCACGCTGCAACAAAAATCCGCCAGGTGGCCTTGCCGGAACTTGAGAGCCGGTACTCATACCGGATACGGCCGTCCTTATAGGGGGTCTTGACCAGCAGGCCCGCCTCGGTGAGGGTCTTGAGCCGATCGGACAGCACAGAGTCCGACGCACTCAGGGACGAGCGGAGCTGCTGATATTTATGCTCCCCGAGGAAAATCCGCTGCAGGATCAGCAGGGTCCAGTGTTCGCCAAGCAGCGCCACCGCGCGGCCGGTCCTGCTCGCCGCCGGCAAGGCTGCAGTGGCCGCCGGCGCAACTTCATTAATCACGTAGATTCCTTACTGACTCACATCGACAACACCGCGACCGAGGCACTCCCCGGCCAGAAGGCCGACGAAGGATCCCGGCAAACTGGCCAGGCCCGCGTACGGTGGCAACGGCTTTCAGGGGCTTCACCAGGGCCGCCCGGGACACCAGGGACTCCAGGGACGTCCGCTCATCGTAATGGTCATTCACCCACAGCCCGGACATGCTGATCGCCCGACGGATCAAAATTGACGTCTCCTCAAGGGCGGGCCCATGGTGTCGACCGGCGGCGTTGCCGACGAGCACAATCCGGCCGCGGTCCCGCTTATGGTCCACGGCGGCGGCGAGGTGGTCACCGCCGACCGAATCGAAGTACACATCCAGCCCTGAGGGAGCCATCCGCTGCAACTGCCCCACCAGGTCGCAGTTGCGGCCCATCACCAAGTCGACTCCCAGTTCGTCACGCAGGAAACCGGTCCGCCCGGGCCCGGAGGCGCTCGCAACGACGCGGGCACCCAAAGCCGGGGCAAACTGTACGGCACACGTTCCGACGCCGCCTGCCGCGGCCGAAACCCATACTGTCTCCCCTTCGCGCAGCCGTACGACACCGCCCAGCCCCGCATAAGCGGTCATACCCACGTGGCCGAGCAAAGTCAGGTGGGGCGTCGAACGGCCCGTGCCCAACCGGGATTTGAGGCCAGCGTTCAGACCAAATGTCTCGGCGCGCACGCGGACCTGCCCGGCACTGAGTCCCGCAGGGACACGTCCGGTGCGCACGGCGAAGTCGCCCGCGTCCAGCCGGTCGCCCGGCACCCGCGCCAATTCAATCCACCGGTTGCGTTCCTGCATAGCCGCTGCCTCCTCGTTTCTTCGAGCGCCCCCTTGCTCCAAGGCGGATCCATCCCACGCCAAGGAAAAGACTGTCCTAACTCTTGAATTCGTAGTACTCTGCTTTTCATCGTTGAATTCTCCGCATCTAAAAGTAACCCTTATCCGCACCACTTCCTAGGAGCAGCATGACCACCTATAAGATCGCAGTCGTGGGCGGGTCCGGCCCGCAGGGCAAGGCCCTGGCCTACCGCTTCGCCGGGGCCGGCCACACCGTGACCCTCGGCTCCCGGTCAGCCGAGCGGGCAGAGGTTGCGGCCGAGGCCGTGAACGCCAAACTGGCCGGCAACGGTGTGGTTGGCGCCGCGGACAATGGCACGGCGTTGCAGGGCGCCGACGTCGTGCTGCTGGCAGTCCCCTACGAGGGGCACGCGGAACTCGTCGCGTCCCTGGCCGGCAATCTGGCCGGCAAGGTCCTCATCAGCTGCGTCAACCCCCTGGGATTCGACAAGCGGGGACCTTATGGTCTCGACGTCGCCGAAAGTGCCGCCGAAGAGGCAGCACGCCTGGCGCCCGCAGCCACCGTCGTGGGCGCGTTCCACCACCTGTCCGCGCCGAACCTGTGGGCGTCGGCGGACCTGCTTGACCATGAGGACGTCCTGGTCTGCGGCGATGACTCAGGGGCGAAAGCGGTGGCCATCGAGCTGGCGAAGGCTGTCACGGGCCGCGACGGCGTCGACGCCGGCGCCCTGCGGCTGGCCCGCCAGCTGGAGCCGCTGACGGCCGTCCTGATCAGCATAAACAAGGCGTACAAAACCCGATCGGGCGTGCGCATCAGCGGCCTGCCCGAATAGGGGCGAGGACATGCCAGCGACGACACCGCCGACCGGGACGGACATGCCGGACACCGGCATCCGGGCAGAACCGGTCAGCTTCGGACGCCCCGGCGAAACGCTCAGAGGAACGCTCTACGCACCTGCGGGCACGCCGGGCGCGTTGCCCACCATTGTCATGGCCCACGGTTGGGCGATGGTTGCGGGCGGCAATCTGGATGACTATGCCAGGGTCTTCGCGGGCCGCGGATTCAATGCGCTGACCTTCGACTTCCGCAATCTGGGCAAAAGCGACGGGCTGCCCCGTCAGGAGCTTGATCCGTGGCGCCAGGTGGAGGACTTTCGGACGGCGATCTCCTATGCGCGGAGCCGTCCGGACGTCGACCGGGAACGGATCGGCCTCTGGGGGACCAGCTACAGCGGAGGCCACGCGCTGGTTGTAGCCGCCGTGGACAAACGCGTCAGGTGCGTGGTCAGCCAGGTCCCCACCATCAACGGCTTCGAGAACGCCCGCCGGCGCTTCTCCGGGGATCGTGCGGCAGCGCTGCGCGCGGCCTTCGAAGCGGACAGGGAGACGCGCTTCGAAGGCGCGGCTCCACGGACGATCCAGCTCGTCGACCCTGATCCGCACGCCGCGGTGGCCTACCCCGGGGAGGATTCCTACGGCTATATGTTCGGGGAGTCGTCCCGCTGCCCGGGGTGGGTCAACGAGGTGACCCTGCGGTCCCTGGAAATGGCGCGGGCCTATGAACCCGGGTCCTTCGTGCCGCGGATCGCCCCCACACCGCTGCTGATGATCGTGGCCGAGGACGATGTCCTGACCCCGGTGGACCTGCAGCAGGACGCCTTCGAGGCGGCCGGGGAACCCAAGCGGCTCATGCAGGTCCCCGGCGGCCACTATTCTCCCTATGCCGCCCACTTCGAGCGGTCCAGCCAGGCGGCGGCGGGCTGGTTCACCGAACATCTGCATCCGTAAACCAGCGGCCGCCGGAACAAGGCCTGGTCTCAGCCCATCCGCGCAGTCCGGGCCGTAATTCCCTCTGATTAGGACAACTATGAAAATCGTGACCAACTTGGCCAGCGACGGGTTCGACGGCTTCCTGCAGCGGGCCCGTGCCGTTGAACGTGCCGGACTGTACGGGATCGGCGTCGGCGACACCCCCCAATTCCGTGATCCCTACGTCAGCCTGGCCGCGGCCGCGACGGTTACCTCCAGGGTCAGGCTTGGCCCGGTGGTGACCAATGCCGTCACGCGGCATCCGGCGGCGACGGCCTCGGCCATCTCATCCCTCGACGACCTGTCCGGCGGCCGGGCGTTCCTGGGATTCGGCGCCGGGGACAGCGCGGCACATCAGCGGGGCGCGCGCCCTTCACGGATCGGCGAACTGCGGGAGGGTGTCACCGCCATCCGCGATCTCCTGCACGGACGGGGGACCCAGTGGGCCGGTCAGCCGGTGGGTCCACAGTGGAGCCGGGGTCCGGTCCCGCTGGTGCTCGCCGCCAACGGACCGCTTTCCCTCCGGCTTGCAGGCGAGCTCGCGGACGGGGTGCTGATGGGCGGCGGCATCGATCCCGATAACGTGGCCTCCGCTGTCGGGAGGGTGCGGGACGGTGAGGCGGCGGCGGGACGGACACCGGGTTCGGTGGACATCTGGATCGTCGCCAGGACATCCATCGCCGGATCCCTGGAGGAGGGCTACGAGCGCGTCAGGATCGTGCTGTCCGTCGCCGCGAACCATGCCCTTCGGGCCGATCTGAAGGCCGGGCGGTTGCCCGACGACCTGATCGAGCCGGCCCGGACCTACTGCGACGGGTATTCCTTTGACCACCACGGCACCGGTCCCGCCAACCCCAATGTGGACCTGCTCGAGTCCCTCGGTCTGCGGGACTATCTCGTCGAACGCCTGGCCGTCGTCGGGAACGGGGAACACGTCGCCGCGGCCTACACCCGGCTCGCGCGGCTTGGCGTGACAGGAGTCCTGGTACCGGCCGTCAGCGAGGATGCGGACGAGCTGATCCGGCGGCTCGGCGAGGAAGTCCTACCCCGCGTGGACGGACTGGGGCCCGGCACCTCGGCAGCCGCCGGAGTCGATGTCCTGGCCCCCGCAGCCTTTGGAGACCTTTGACGATCGTGACCACCCCGGCCGGCGGCGCCGGCACTGCCGTGAACCCTGCTTCTGCCCCGCCGGGGCAGGGACGGACACCCCGGGTCCGGCGGCGACGGCACTCGCGAAAATACACGAACTCATCACTATTGGAGATAGCCCATGCCTGACGTTGAAACATTTGTCCCCGACACGAGCGCGATACGGCGGGCGCTGCGGCGTGCCGGTGACGGGGTGACGCTG
>NZ_JAVDVQ010000019.1:0-76126 GCF_031456935.1 Arthrobacter ginsengisoli
TCCCATCTTCATGACCACCGGAGGCTCCATGTCGCCTCCGGACACCCACACGCTGGCCCCGACCACAGGCAGGTCATCTCATTTTCGGACTAGCGCCTGGTATAGCCCATCTTGGCGCTGACCTGGAGGCCTGCCTCCTTGATTCCTTCGACGAGCCCCGGCTCCTTCTCGGGGTCGAAACGGAAGGCAGGGCCGGAGATGCTGATGGCACCAATGACCGCTCCCAGGTGGTTGTACACCGGTACGGACATGGAGTTGATGCCGATTTCGAATTCCTCCAGGGTGACGCCGTAGCCGTTCCGGGCGACGTTGATCAGCTCGTTCTCCAGCTTTCCCCGGTTGGTGATGGTCCGCGGAGTCCGGGCCGGCAGTCCTGTCTCTGTCAGGATACGGTTCCGCTCATCCGCAGACAGCGCGGCCAGCAGGACTTTCCCGCTCGAGGTCGCATGGAGCGGAGTCAGGCTGCCCACCCAGTCGTAGGTGGCAAGCATGGACGGGCCCATGGCCTGGTCCACGTTGACGGCGTAGTTGGAGCGATGGACGGCGAGGTTCACCGTCTCCTTGAAGTCTTCGGCAAGGCTTTCAAGCACGGGCCGAGCTTCACGGACCAGGCTGAGTCGGCCGGGGATGGAGCTTGCCAGCCGAAGGATACCAAAGCCCAGCTGGTACTTTCCGCGGTCGCTGTTCTGGTGGACAAATTCCCTGCTCACCAGTGAACCGAGCAGGCGGGAGACCGTGGACTTGTGGATGCCCATCTCTTCGGCGATTTCGCTCACGCCCGCATGGCCGTCGCGCGCCAGGATTTCCAGGACCGCGAGGGCCCGGTCAACTGACTGGACGCCGCCGTGCTGGCCTGACTCCTCTTCGACGTGGGATTCGGGGTTATTCTTCGAAGCCATGATCAATACTCTCCAGTAGTTTCTGCGGCTCGCCTACCCGCCCCAGGGGCGCCAAAGCGTCCTCCCGGTTAGTTCCACACTCTTGATCCTATGTCGTGGGTGCGCAGGGCGGACATTCGAACCTCCGAACTGTGTGGCCGCCGTGGTGGGGGATTACCTCCGCGCCCACTTCCGCGGCCGACCCTACGACGACGCCGACCGGGCCAAATAGAAGGCCACCCGGCACTAATTCAAACGTACGACGGCGGGAGGTTCCGCCGTTGTCCGCTTCTTGTGTTCTCAGACTTCCGCCGTCAGCCCAGCAGGTCGTCCTGGTAGCACCAGCGCCATTCTTCGCCCGGCTCAATGCTGCGCATGACCGGGTGCCCGGTCGCCCTAAAGTGCTTGGACGCGTGGGTTCCGGGGGAGGAATCACAGCACCCCACCTGGCCGCAGGCCAGGCACATCCGCAGGTGCACCGTCGTCGTGCCTTCCTGCCGGCAGGCCGCACAGTAGGCGTCGCGGGGCACCTCCCGGGGCGGGGCCGATTCGATGTGGCCGCACACCCCGCCCGGCCTCGCGATCCCTTCCCCGCCGCCCTCGCCGGACGTATCCACCTCGTCCAGTGCCAGATCAAGCATGGATTCCTCAACATCCAGCCGGTCGAGCACGTCGCTGAGGACCTCCTGCGCGTATTCGCCGCCGCGGCGCAGCTCCAGCACCTTGGCCCGCTCTGCTTCCAGCATGGCAAGCCGCAGCCGGGCGTAGCGCTCGCTGGGGGTTGCCGCTTCCGAGGACGGCCGGCCGAGCCGTTCCCATGCCGCCAGCCCGCGCTCCTGGGTGCGCCGTTTCAGCATGGCCACCACTTCCGGCGGATCGTCGTCCGTACGCAGTTCCTGCAGGCGCGCCACGCCGGCGGCGGTGGCCAGCTGCATCAGTGAAGCCTGGTTCAGCGCGTCCTCGCGCTGGTCCGGGCCCTGAACCCGCAGGACCCGGACCAGCGCCGGAAGAGTGAGGCCCTGCAATGCCAGCGTGCCGCCCACGACCACCAGGGCAACGAGGATCAGCACGGAACGGTGTTCCAGGTCCGGGGGCAGCACCAGCACCGCGGCGAGGGTGACCACGCCCCGCATCCCGGCCCACGAGACAATCGCCGCGAACTGCCACGGCGGCGCCGGATCGTTCCGCTGCACGGCGGGGATCAGCCGGGGCAGGTAGGTGGCAGGGAACACCCACACGGGCCGCAGCACCAGCACCGCCAGCAGGATTATGGCGCAGCCGGCCCAGATCCTGGCGGCGCCAAGGGAATCGTCCTGGACGCCATCGATGATGGTCCGCACCTGCAGCCCGATCAGCAGGAACACCGTGTTTTCCAGCAGGAACTGCACCGTGTTCCAGTTGCTGCGCTGGCTTAGCCGGGCGGCGCCGTTGGGCATGGAGGGCGCCTTGGTGCCCATCACCAGCCCGGTCACGACGACGGAGAGGACACCCGAGGCATGGATCGCCTCAGCCGGGAGGTACGCGACCAAAGGGGCCACCAGCGACGTCGAAGTATTGATGGGGACGTTCCGGATCCGCTTGCGAAGCTCGGTCAGTACGTAGGCAGCGGCCAGGCCCACCACCACCCCGCCACCGGCCGCGAGTAGGAATCCACCCGCGATTTCCGCTGCGGACACTGACCCGGCGATGGCGGCGATGGCAGCGCGGAGGCAGATCAGGGCGGTGGCGTCGTTGACCAGGGATTCGCCCTCGAGAATGGTGACGATCCGGCGGGGCATTCCCACCTTCCGGGCGATGGCGGTGGCGGCCACCGCATCCGGCGGCGCCAGGACGGCGCCGAGGGCGAATGCTGCGGCCAACGGGATTTCAGGGAACAGCCACCAGACGACGAAGCCCACTGTGACGGTGCCGAAAATGACATAGCCCACCGAGAGCAGCCCGATGGCGCGGCGGTTGGAGCGGAAATCGAAGAGCGAAGTCCGCAGCGCCGCGGCGTAGAGCAGGGGCGGCAGCAAGCCCACGAGGACCAGTTCCGGGTTCAGCTCAATGGGCGGAACAAACGGGAGGAAGGAACCGGCGACGCCGGCCAGCACCAGCAGCAGCGGAACGGAAATATTGAGCTTCCGGCCCAGGGCGCTTCCGGCACAGATCACCGCGACGAGAGCCAGAATTCCCAGCGCGATCTCCATTGGGCCATTCTCTCAGGCCCGTCGCCCGGGGGACATATGCCCCTAAGCTGGGACATCGGGCGTCCGGTGAGCTTCCTCAGCACCTGCGGGGACCATTCATTCGAACGCCCACTCAATGAGATGGCGGATCAGTATTGGAACTTTCCCATGAGCGCTGGGAAGGTTGTGAAGGGCACACGCGAAAGACTGACGAGAGGGATGGGCCGGTTGCTGATCAAAACCGCCGAGGACGCCGGCATGCATGAGCACTTCGAAATGATCATGCCGCTCCGCTGGTCCGACCAGGACCTTAACGGGCACATCAACAACGCCCGCATCGTCACGCTGATGGAGGAGGCACGCGTCAGGTGGTTGAACTCGACGGCGGCATCCGAAGGGCTGGAAACGTTCCAGTGCCCTAAGGTGGTGGCTTCACTGAACGTGGAGTACAGGAAACCCGTCAGCTACGAGGATGAGCTCCTGCTGGTGCTCGACATCACCAGGGTAGGCAACGGGTCCTTCACCGTCCGCCATACGGGAATCCAACTAGGCAGCTCCGTCTTTATAGGCACCACGGTGGTGGTCCCGCTGGACCGTGAATCGGAGCGCCCCCGGAAGCTCACCGCTGCTGAAACCGCCTACCTCCTGCGGTACGCCGAGACGGCGTCAGTGGCCGGTTAGGCGCCTGCCGCCGTCGACCGCGCAGGGGTACGGATAGACAAGTCAGGAGGGCAGCGCAGCGCTGGATCGGGGCCGCCCTCCGGCCCTACCGGGATGACGCTGGACGGCCTATCGTGTTCCTGACACAGCCCAGGGAAGGAACAACGATGTTCACGCTGCAGATTAGCTATCCGGTCCGGGACTACGAGGCTTTTAGGAACGTCTTCGACAGCGATCCCGCAGGCCGCGCCGCCTCGGGCGCCCGGTCTGTCCGCTTGTTCCGGGATACGGAGGACCGGAACAGCGTGGCCGTGCTCCTTGACTTCGACACCAAGGACGCTGCGACCGTCTTTCTGGAACGGCTGCGCAGCCAGGTGTGGGACAAACCGGAGGTGATAGGGCAGCTGATGTCGGCAGCGCCGACAGCCAGGATTCTGGAGGAGGTGGCCCGCGAGGGCCAGGGCGCGGGCTGACCGCTGAGAATCCGGTGGTCCTCGGCGGATGAGTCAGCCGCCACAACGCCGTCGCCCCGGCCCCGCCATCCCTAACAGCTCGAGTGCCTTATCGGGCCTGTATCCGTAGCTTTGCCGTTACGGTGCGGGCTGCTCGGCCGATCCCGAATCCGAGAACACCTCGGGCTCCGAGGTCGGTGCGGTCCCTGAGGCAGGCTCCGGGCTCTGTTCGATTTCGGGGGAAAGGTCCGCCGGCATGGTGTCGCTTGATTCGCCGGCTCCCGGCTCTTCAGTTCCGGCCGAGCCGCTGTCCCCGCGGCTGGGGCTACCGTCCGTAGTCAGGCCACGCTCTTTGTTGGCGCCTTCCTCGACTTGCTCCGGCACTTCCGCCAGGTCCTCCGTCGATGGGTCGGTCTCGTCCGGGACAGCTGGATTGCCGCTCAATGCCTTGCCCAGCGTCGTCGTGGGACCGGACGTACCGCCGTCGATGCTCGACGTCGACGAGACAAGGCTGGAGATGGGCTGATTGGTTCCGAATTCGACCGCAGTGACACCGACCATTGCGATAACGAATGCGGCGGCGCTGACCGCCCCGACCTTGATCCAGGTCTTGGGGGTGACCTGCCTCCTCGGCCGTTTGGCTCGAGGTTCGTCGCTTTCGGCCGGAGCGTTGGCAGCCAGCACGTCGCCGTCGTCAGCAGGCAGTCCGCCCCTGCGTCGCTGGGGAATTTTCCTCAATGCCACTGTGGCAGCCGAACTGAGTGTCCGGGCATAGAGAGCCGCGCCCACGGTGGCAACGATGGAGCCGAGTGCGGCTCCGATAAGGGTCCCGGCAACGCCTAGAAAGGACCCAACCAGGGCAGAGGTCACCGCGGCCAACGCCGAGCCAATGGTCTGGGTTCCGCTTAGTCCGAGGAGCTGTTTCGGCTTGTCTTCACTAGTGGAGTCTTCAGGCATATTCAAACACATTTCAGTCAGGTCCTATTACGAACAGATAACATTACCCGTCCGCGACTGGTACCCGGCTTCGGCCGTATTTATTTGAGACGTTTCTCACAAGCAAGAGGCGGGACGAAGCTCCCACGAGCGCGAGGGCCGCGAGCACGATGAACACGCTGAGCAGGTCGGTGCCCCTCGAAGAGGTGGCGACCCCGCGTTCGGACAGCGGCGGCCGGGACATCGGCCGCTGCGAAGGACCACGGTCCGAAGGCCGCGCTCCTGGAAAAGATCCAGGCCGCACTCGGCGGATTGCCGGCCGATGCCGGGACGGCTGATGCCACGGCGACCGATGTCGGGGCGCCGGATGCCGGGACGGCCGCTCCCGCGAAGCCTGACGCTAAGGCCCCCGATGCCAAGACCACAGCGCTGATCGCCCTGCTTGAGGCTGCCGCGCTGCTCAGCAAGCTCGTACCGGCGGTAGACAAAATCCGGGCAAATGAACTGGCGAAGGACTATTGGCCTTCCCGCGCGGTGGAGGACGAACTGCGCATGATCAGGCTGGCGGAGGAAGAAGAACCAGGCATCTGTGACTGCCTTCGCTGTCTCAGCCGGAGGTCGGCACGATGTTGTGGTTGAGGCGGAAAAGGTTGTCCGGGTCGAAACGGTTCTTCAGTGCCACCAGCCGGTCATAAGTATCCGGCCCGTAGGCCTGACGCGCGGCCTCGGCGACGTCTTGTCCGATTTCTGCGCCGAGGAAGTTGACGTACTCGCCGTGCTCGCCGAACGGCTGCATGAGAGTGTAGGCCTTCCGGGCGAACGCGCTCAGCCGCTCGTCCTCCGCGGGGTCGTGCCAGAATCCGTAGATGTTCAGCCAGTACTTCGCCGAGCGGTTGGGAAACGCTGTGGCCTCCTCCGGCACACGCCCGAAGGCCCCTTCCATGTGGTGGATATCGATCCCGGTCCCCATCCAGGTCACCTCAGAGGCGAAACCGACCAGAACGTCGACGGCGACGTCGTCCAGCCGGGAGAACGACAAGTTCTTCCAGTACCCCCGGGAGCCTTTGGGGAAGAGGCTGTCCATGGCGGACTGCCACTGGAGCCAGGCGGTCGGCGCGACTTCCTCCTCGTCCGGGGGCGCGGCGGCGCGCAGCTGCTCGATCAGCTCGAGCCCGGGCTGGTGGTTCTCCGAAGCCCAGGCAAAGCCGATGATCATCCACGGCTCCTCCCCCATCTCGAGGTCGGGCGGGAGCACGAGGAAGGAGATGATCGGGTTCATCTCCTCGGGCAGATCCTGCGTCCACCGGCCGAACGCGCTCAGCGCGCTCTTCCAGTGGGTCGGGCGGTAGAAGAAGTTTCCACCCAGTACGGCAGCCGGCAGCGGCCGGGCGCGGAAGGTGAAGGACGAGACCACGCCGAAGTTCCCGCCTCCGCCGCGCAACCCCCAGAACAGCTCGGGGTTATCCTGTTCGCTGGCGCGCAGGTGCTCTCCGGTGGCGGTGATGACGTCGGCGGAGGCCAGGTTGTCCAGGCTCAGACCGTTGGGCCGGGTCAACCAGCCCACCCCTCCGCCGAGCGTCAGTCCCGCGACGCCGGTGGCGCTGATCACGCCAAGCGGCACGGCCAGTCCGTGCGTGGCGGTGGCCCGGTCGACGTCGGCAAGGGTCGCCCCGGGTTCGACGGTCACGAGTCGGTTTTTTGCATCGACCTCCACACCGCGCAACTGGCCAAGATCCAGCACGAGGCCGCCTTCGACAGTGCCGTGGCCGGCGATGTTGTGCCCGCCCCCGCGGACGGCCAGCGGCAGGCCGGTGCGCCGGGCCGTGTGAAGGACGGGATCAATGTCCCCGACGGCTCCCGCGCGGATGACCGCCCGCGGACGCGCGTCGATCATGCCGTTCCATACCGCCCGGGCCTCGTCGTACACCGGATCCTGCGGTTCGATCACCGACCCCGCCAGGCGCCCGCGCAACTCCTCCAGGGCGCGGTCCACTTCGCCGCCCTGCTCTTCCTGATGCAGTGTGTTCATCGGCCTGCTGCTTCCGTGCCATGGGGTTGGCACCCCTGGTCCAATAGTGGAATTGATCTCGCCGGAGTCGGCGCTGCAGGGATACTTCCAGCCGCCAAGGCACTGGAACTGTTCGCAGTGTCCACAGTATAGATTCGCCTGCGGCGCCCGGACAACGGTCCGCGGACAACGTGGGGTGCCCGCCTGAATGACCGTGCCGCCTAGCCATTTAGCCCGCCTAGGCACCCCCGCACACAGGAGAGTAGATTGCGAATGGGCTGCCCGGCGGGTTGCCGAGCGCGGGGAGGCGCCGCCGCCGGCAGGACCGTTCAGCCGGCGGCCGAACGAGACAGGAGGGCCGCAATGTGGCGCTATGTGAAAGCCGGGGAACTCGAAATCTGGACGGAGCAGGTTGGCGACGGGCCGGATGTACTGCTGATCGGCGGGCGGGGAACACGGTCGAGTCTTGGCAGTTCCAGCTGGACGGGCTGGCGGACCGCTACCGGATGACGGAAGGCTGCACTCGGAGACGCCGCGAAGCTGACCGGGCTTCACGCGCCATCGTGTCCCCCCGGCAGGAATCCGGTACCTATCAGGGGCGGCGCTCAGGGGAGCGCGTACACGCGGCGGGCGTTTTCCTGTGCGACGAGTTGCACGATCGTGCGGGCGTCCGCCTGCCCGCCCAATGAAAGGGTCGAAAGATGTGCCGGCTTTTCGGCCTGCGCCGCGGCTCCGACGTGACACGGGGCGCCGGTCTTGATCTACGCCAGCCATGCATCCGGGCACTTCGGGGCCAGAATGAATTGGGTGGCCAGCAAGTACGCGCTTAATTTTATCCTTGCGGGGCGATACTGGTTTCGACCAGTGGACCATTTTTGGTCCGGTTCCAGGGCCATCGAAGCCGCAACGGCGAATCAGGACACGGAAGGCGGAGCCTGAATGGCGGGAATGCCCCCAGCCACGATGGAAGTGAATGACGCCGTCGTCCAGTGCCTTGTCCGGGACCAGCGGCCCGATCTCGCCGATCGTCCGCTGATGCGGGTCACGAATGGCTGGGACAACGCGACCTTCCGGCTCGGCGACGACCTGGCCGTCCGGCTGCCGCGCAGGGCGGAGGCCGTGCCGCTGATCCTTCATGAGCAGCGCTACCTTCCCGACATAGCCTGCCGCTCCCCGGTGGCGGTTCCTGTCCACGTCCATGCCGGCCTGCCGACATCGGACTTTCCCTGGCCGTGGAGCATCGTGCGATGGGTCCCCGGAGCCGCCGCGGCCGACGTCGGACCCGCAGGCCGTGGGCCGGCCGCTGAAGGTCTGGCCGATTTCCTCCGCTCCCTCCACGTGCCCGCCGACACCGGCGTCCCGGTGAATCCTTTCCGCGGCGTGCCGCTGCTGGAGCATGGCTCTGCGGTGGTGGAACGGCTCGGGGACCGCGAACGCTACCCGCAGGCGGCAGCGCTGAGAGCGGTGTGGGCGCAGACCTGTGCCGCTAAAGCCTGGGACGGTCCGCCGATGATGCTCCACGGGGACCTTCACCCGGGCAATGTGCTGCTGACGGACGACGGCTCGCTGGCCGGCTTCGATTTCGGCGATGTCGGGGCCGGGGACCCGGCTGTCGATCTTGCAGTGGGATGGCTGATGTTCGACGTCGGCGCCCGCCACCGCTTTATGGACGCCTTTGGCCACGCAGTGGCAGGGGACACCTGGATGAGGGCCCGGGGCTGGGCTCTTATCCTGTCCACCGCCCTGCTGAGCAACTCCGACGACAATCCGCGGATGTTCGCCGTGGGAGAGTTCGGGATCAGTCAGATCGTGGAAGGCTGACTGTGCCTGCAAGTCACCGTCCGACGAGACCCATGTGCGTGTCGTTGTAGCGGTTCCCCTGCACGCCGATGCGGCTGGCCACAGCATTCAGGTCGGCCACCTCTTCGATCGGCACGGCGGGGTCGACGCGGTGCTGGTAAAAGAGATCGAGGGTATCGACGCGCAGCCGGCGAAGTGACTCGTCCGCAGCTCGCTTGATCCGCTCAGGTGAGATGTTGAGCCCCACCGATTTGCCGTCTTCGATCCGCCACCCGAACTTGGTTGATATCACTACCTCGTCACGGACCGGCGCGAGAGCTTCGCCGACGAGTTCGTCGTTGACGAAGGGGCCGTACACCTCGGCCGTGTCAAAAAAGTTGATTCCGATCCTGACCGCGTCGCGGAGCACGCGGATCATCTCGTGGCGGTCACCGGGGTTGGGCCCATAGCTCTGCGACATGCATGCAGCCAAGGCCAAAGGCCGAAACCTGCAGACCTTGCCCGAGTGTTCGTGTATGCATGATCTCTCCCTTGTTGATGATCGTCACTGCCTGCGCGGCGCAACCGGCCTTCTCCAGTCAACGTCTTCACGGGCGCATGGGATTTTCTGGCGAAACGTGTACTGGCGGGGCCTCCCTCAGCCCCAACACGCCAATGATCCTTCCCAGTTCACCCACCAGCCACCAACACGCCCTCCAGCGTTCTCCCGCGACCAGCAGTCTTTTCATGCCCCCTTTTGCCCGGCAGGCCCCATGTGCCGGGCGGAGAATCCCCTGTATTCAAGGAGTACTCCGTGTTCGTGAAAAGCACCCTTGCCGCGGTCGCCGTCCTTGCCTCCCTGGCCGGGACAGTAGCAGCCCCTGCCCAGGCAGAGGCAACCAAGCCGGCTCCCGTCGTCGTCGGCCAGCCGCTCGCCCAGGCGCATGCGCACAACGACTATGAGCATGACCACCCCCTGTTCGATGCGCTGGAGCATGGCTTCACCAGCGTGGAAGCGGACGTGTGGCTGGTGGACGGCGAGCTGCTGGTTGCCCACGACCTGGAGGATGTCCAGCCCGGCGTTACGCTCGAGAGCCTCTACCTCGATCCGCTCCAGGACCTGGTCCGCGGCCAGGGCCACAGCGTCTACCCGAAGTGGGATGGCAGCCTGCAGCTTCTGATCGACATCAAGAGCGACGGCGAATCCACCTACACTGCAATCGAGCAGGAACTGGCCGAGCACCGCGACATCATGAGCCGCTACAGCGACGGCACCACCAAGACCGGCCCGGTCACCGCGGTCATCAGCGGAAACCGCCCGCTGGCCACCATGCAGGCGCAGGAGACGCGCTTCAGCTTCTACGATGGCCGCTCCGCAGACCTCACCTCCGGAAAGCCTGCCGGCCTGATGCCGCTGGTCAGCGACAACTGGACCAAGCTCTTCATCTGGCAGGGCGTGGGCCCCATGCCGGAGGCCGAGCGCGCCAAGCTGCACGGCTACGTGGCCGAAGCGCACGCCAATGGCTACCGCGTCCGCTTCTGGGCCACCCCGGACATGCCCGGCACCGCACGCGAAGCCATCTGGAACGAACTCTTCGACGCCGGCGTGGACCACATCAACACCGACGACCTCGCCGCGCTGCAGCAGTTCCTGACCGCCCGCGCGGCCTAACCCGCACACCTCAAGCCCCAACCCCGCAAAGAAGAGGAACATTGTCATGCCTTCAAAGATCATCAAGACGACGACGGCGGCGGCAGCCGTCCTGGCGCTCGTCCTCCTTGCGTCCCAGCCCGCCACCGCCGCTGACAACACCGCCGACGGCCAGGCGTTCACGTTCGGCGTGATCGGCGACATCCCCTACGGCGAGGCCGAAATCGCGAAGTTCCCCGCCCGCATCCAGGACATCAACGCCGACAGCGCCCTGAGGTTCGTCACCCACGTGGGCGACATCAAGAACGGCTCCTCGATCTGCTCGGACGAGTACTTCGAGAACATCCGCACGCAGTTCGACACCTTCGAGCACCCGCTGGTCTTCACCCCGGGCGACAACGAATGGGTGGACTGCCACCGCACCAACAACGGCGCCTACAACCCGCTGGAACGGCTCGATAAGCTGCGGGATGTCTTCTTCGACGAGTCCGGCAAGACTCTGGGCGCCACCATGCCTGTCAAAACCCAGGCGGACCTCGGGCTGCCGGAAAACGTCCGCTTCGCCCAGAACCGGGTGGCGTTTTCCGTGCTGAATATCCAGGGCAGCAACAACTCGCTGCAGCCGTGGACCGGCCTGGGCGAAACCACAGCCACGCCCGAGCAGTTGGCCGAAGTTGAGCACCGGACGGACGCCGTCCTGGCCCAGATCCGCGACACCTTCGCTGACGCCGAACGCCGCGACGACCGCGCCGTTGTCCTGATGACCCAGGCCGACATGTTCGACCCGTCCCTGCTCGCCGCCGCGACTGCCAACCCGGACACCATGTCCGGCTTCCGCGAAATCGTGCAGGCCATCATCGACGAAACCAACAGCTTCGACGCCCCGGTTTACCTCATTAACGGCGACAGCCACGTCTTCGCCGAGAACCAGCCGCTCGCGGAGGGCTCACCCTGGCTGGACATCTACGGCCACCCCGCCGCCGATGACCTGCAGCGCATCACCGTGGATGGATCCGCCAACGCCACCAACTACGTCAGGTTCACGGTCGCCGGCAACAGTGCCGACGGCGCGGACGTTCTGGCTTGGGAAAAGGTCCACTTCGGCCAGTAGGCACCAGACGGAAGCGGACGACGGCGGGAAATCCCGCCGTCGTCCGCCCACAAGGTTCATTCCTGGGTGCTGAGCTGCCAATGGATGTCGTTAGCGTCCGGCAGACGATCAGACCTCGGCCACAGCCCGTCGGGCCCGGGCGGCCCGCACGAGCCCGCTGGACACGATCGCTCCCACGAGCGCGAGCGCTGCGAGCACGATAAACACGATGTGGTAGCCGCCGGCTCCCGGATTGGCATCGAGGATTGCCCCGTAGACGATGAAGGCGAACATCCCTGGTGCATAGCCGACCAGGCACGCGATTCCGAAGGCGGTCCCGCTGGTCTCCTCCGGGATCCCGACCTCGTCCATCGGCGCCCAGAACACACCCCGCATGGTGAAGACGATCAGCGAGAACAGCAGGGTCACGATCATCGCCGGGATCTGGCTGCTCGGATCGGCCGGGAGGACCAGCAGCACTGCCACCACCGGGATCAGGCACAGGAACGCCAACCGGATGTACCGGCTCGCACCCTTGAACACCTTGTCCGCGAGGACGCCGCCGATCGGGCCGCCGAGGATTTTCAGGCCGTACTGGTTGATGATGCCGTAGGCGCCGACCAGCGCAACAGGCAGCCCGTACACGTAGGTCAGGTAGGGGATGAAATAGGTGAGGCCGCAGTACACGACGTACACCATGAACACGGTGAAGCTCACCCACCACAGCTGCGGCAGCTTCGCCGCGCGCCAGATCTCGCCGAGGCCGGCCTTCCGCTTCTTCGGCGCGGGATGCTCGCTCGTCTGCTCGCCGGTCTGGTTGCGGAGCAGCAGGAACAGCAGCACGCCGACGGCGATGTTAATGATGGCGTAGAAGGCGATGGCCGCACGGAATCCGCCGGTACCCGAACCGAGCAGGACGAAGATGCCCAGCGCGGAGAACGCCACGGCAGTGTCGACCACGCCGCGGCCGCCCTCGAGCAGGCCGAAGAGCCGCCCCTGTTCCTTCGGACCGCCGAGCTGGCGGATGCTCTTCAGCAGCGCGGGCCAGACCAGGCAGTCCGAGCACACGGCAAGCAGGGCGAACAGGAGAAGGAGCGTGCCGAAGCCGGGAAAGGTGCTGAGGAACAGGCCCAGCGCTCCGGTGCCGACGAGCCCGAGCGGGATCAGGATCCGCGTGGAGAAGCGATCGGCGAGGTAGCCGCCGACGATAAAGAGTGCCGTCGCGACCATCGAGTTGACGCTCAGCAGCGTACCGATCTCGGTGTGGCTGAGGCTCATTGCCTCCTGCATGGGGACGTAGAACGCGTCCTTGAGGTTGGCGAGCTTGTAGATCGTGCCGCCGGCCATGACAAGCAGGGCGAAGCGGACCCATTTGCTCCGGTCGATGCGGGGCGTGGACTTCTCGGGGGTCGTGGCCATCGTAGTCATCGTGCACCTGCCAGAGCGTTCGTCGTGTCGAGCTGCAGGACGGCGATGTCGCGCAGCGAGGTGAGCAGATCCTTCACATAGGCCACCTGATGGTCGGCCCAGCCCGGTTCTGCAGCGAGCAGATCATCCCGGGTCCATCCGGCCGGGATGCCGGTGGTGCTCAGATCGCGGTACGGGATGAAAGGGTCCTCGCCCTCCCCGGCGTGGCGGAAGGCGGGAGCGTAGTAGAGGTTTTCCTGTTCGAGGGCCAGGGCGATGACCTGGGGCTCGTCCTCACCGAGCATCAGGAGCTCGAAGAGCATCCGCGCGCCGGGCAAGTCGTCCTCGGGACTTCCCTGCAGCACTCCGCGGTGACCAAATCCGTCCCCCTCGGGGAGGACATGAACTCCTTTCAGGTGCGCCTGCAGGATGTGCGGTGCGAGCGCGGCGAGGGCATCCATGGGACGCTCACAGGCATTAATCATGTTTCCGAAATCGAACATGGCATGCAGGCGCGGATGGGAGACCCGGCGCAGCAATTCGGCGATCTCGGTGGAGCGCAGTTCCTCGTGCTGTTCGAAGGAGAAGTGCAGATCGTGCCCGTCGGCGAGCACGGCGAGCCGGCGCAGGTCCTGCTCGATCAGGGTCGTTACCTCCGAGAGTGTGCCCTCGAATCGCGAGTAGACGCGGATGCGCTGGACGCCGAGGACGCCCGCGATCCGGACCACCTCGTCCACGTCCGCGCGCAGGGTGGTGCTGATCTCGAGGTGGATGCTCAGACCCAGGCGGCGCGCGCGGTCGGCGAACTCGCACAGTCTGTCGTCGCTCATCCGGCCCAGGCTCCGCTCCTCGCCGTCGAGGAGGTGGATGCATGCGCCGGCCAGGCCGTGCCGATGCGCGAAGTCGAGCACATCGTCGGGCCCGTACCCGCCGTAGGTCAGGTTGCCAAGGAGGGCGTAGGCGTGGGCGAACAGGCGGGCGCGGTCGATTCGTTCGATCAGGGTCCGGGCCAGCTCGTCGGTCAGGCGGGGCAGGGACCCGATCTCCTCTTCGTTGAGGCGGGGACTCAGGAGTGCCCGAAATTGGGCGTCTGCAGGGGGCATCGTTGGCTCCTCGGGGGGCGTTTCAAGGGTGGTGGCGAATGTCACTCCTCATTTGTACGCCGGTAATGGATTTCGAAAAAGGTCCATTAAGGACGCAGCCGTTAAGTCCATTCAGGAAACTGCGGTGGCGAGCTCCCATCGGTCCCACGCGGCGGCCATTCTGCCGACAGCCCGCGGCATGTGCTCCTCCGCGGTGCCGGCGAACCCGATCAGCAGCGCCGGGGGAAGCTGTCGGGTGAGCCGGTACTCGCCGAGCGGGTAGGTGTACACCCCGCCCGCGGCCAGTCCCCGCGCCACCTCGATATCATCGACCGGTTCACGAAGCCAGCCCATCACGTGCAGGCCGGCGTCGACGGGGGCGGCTTCAATCCTGTGGCCCAACTGATGATCGATTGCTTCGAGCAGGGCGTCCTGACGTGCGGCGTACAGGCGGCGGGTGCGGCGAAGGTGGGCGTGCAGATGCCCTTCCGACAGGAAGTCCGTGAGTGCCATCTGGAGCACCGTCGCGGGCGGGCGTCCGATGACCGATGATGCGGATGCGAACGGCTTCACCAGGTCCTCCGGCAGCACGCAGTATCCGAGGCGGATCGACGGCGCGAGCACCTTGCTGAAGGAGCCCACGGTGATCACTTGCCTGCTCAGGTCGAGCCCGAACAGCGTCGGGAAGAGTTTCCCCCGGTACCGCAACTCGCTGTCGCAGTCGTCCTCGACGATCCAGCTCCCGTTTCGCTGCGCCCACGCGATCCACTCCGCGCGCCGTGCCGGGCTCATGGCGATGCCGAGCGGATGCTGCCGCGCGGGGGTCAAGCAGGCCAGGCGAGCCGGCGCCGCGTCGTCGGAATCGTCCGGGACGGCCGCTCCCTCGCCGTCGACGGGGACGCCCCGGAGAGGACAGCCCTGGGACTGGAAGGCGAGCCGTCCGGAGATGTGCCCCGGGTCCTCGACGACGACAGGGTCGCCGGCGTCGAGCAGGAGAACCGCCAGCACGTTGAACGCCTGCTGCGCGCCGGAGGTGACAATGACCTGGTCCGCCGTGCACCCCAGGCCCCTGACGTCGTTGACGTAGTCCGCGATCGCTTCCCGCAGTGGGCGATGGCCGTGGGGATCGCTGTACCCGATCGCAAGCGGATCGGTGCGTCCGGCATGGCGCCCCAGCAGGCGCTTCCAGGTCGCCGCGGGGAAAGCCGAGGACGCAACCTGGCTGGCAACGAACGATTCGGTCTCGGCCGGCGCCCACGCGTGCGGCGCCTCGCTGAACAGGTCGGTGCCCCGCGAGGAGGTGGCGGCTCCGCGTTCGGACAGCGGCGGCCGGGACATCGGCCGCTGCGGGGCGGCGTCGCTCCACAGGGTGTCGACGTAGGTGCCGTCTCCCGCGCGTGAGCGCAGGAAGCCCTCGGCGGTGAGTTGCTCGAACGCGGACACGACTGTGATCCGCGAGACTCCCAGCTCGGTGACGAGTGTGCGGGTCGAGGGCAGCCGGGTTCCGCTCGGCATCGAACCTGTCAGGATCTGGGTGCGCAGTTGCGCGTACAGTTGCTGGTGCAGGGGCTGAGCCGCCGCGCGGTCGAGCTCAAGTCCGGCCAGCAGGCGGCCACCAGCGCTCTTCATCCCGCGAACCGGGGAGCTGATTTCACCATGGCACCATTTTACGGGCCGGGTTTTCGCTCCAGATCCCGTCGACGGCAGATTTCCAACAGCCACCTCATGCCGTCCAAGCATGAGTTCGCTCGAATTTTGGTCTTAGACAGCATTCGCCGGCCGGCGCGACACTGGGAGGATACTCGTGACTGAAAGGAATTCCATGTCCGTATCCGTCGAAACTTCCGCAGGCGCTGCCCCCACTCCCGGCGACACCAGCGTCCCCGCCCGGCGGCAGCACCTGGCGCAGCGCACCCTCGCCGCGCGCCCCTCGGAAGTCCGCAAAGTGTTCAGGGCCGCCCAGCGGCCGGGCATGATCTCCTTCGCCAACGGCGCCCCCTACCTGGGCGCCCTGCCGTTCGAGCGGATCGCGGCAGACGCCCAGCGGATCCTGCTCGAAAGCGGGGAGCGCTCCTTCCAGTACGGCTCCAGCGATGGCATCCCAGAACTGCGCGCCCACATCTGTGAGCTCATGAAACTCGAGGGCATCACAGCTGGCCCTGACCAGGTCATCGTGACTTCGGGAAGCCAGCAGGCCCTCGACGTCGCCGCGCGCGTCCTGGTCAACCCCGGCGACGTCATCTTCGCCGAAGGGCCGTCCTACGCAGGCGGCATGGCCGTTTTCACCAGCTACGAGGCCGAAATTGTCCACGTCCCGATGGACGCCGACGGTCTGATCCCGGAAGAACTCGAACGGCTCATCGGCGAAGTCCGTGCCGACGGCAAGACCGCCCGGGGCCTCTACACCATTCCCAATTTCCAGAACCCCGGAGGTGTGAACCTCTCCGCCGAACGCCGCCTGCAGGTCGGTGAGCTGTGCCGCAGCAACGATCTGCTGATCTTCGAGGACAACCCCTACGGGCTCCTGGGCTTTGACGGCGAAACCATGCCCGCCATTCAACCCGGCTTCGAGGACATCACCCTGTACTTCGGCTCGTTCTCCAAGATGATCGCCCCCGGACTCCGCGTGGGCTGGGTCCTGCCGCCGGCGTCGTTGTACGGCCACCTGCTCAACGCCAGTGAGACCTCGCAGCTCAACCCCGCGGTTTACTCACAGCAACTCATCAGCGCCTACCTGGATGACCCCGCCTGGAGGGACAAGCTGGTCGAATACCGGGCCATCTACCGGGAAAAGTTCAATGCCCTGGTGGAAACGCTCGCCGAGGTCATGCCCGCCGGCACCATCTGGAACCGGCCCACCGGAGGTTTCTACCTCTGGGTGAAGGTTCCGGCCGGGATTGACACCGAAGCACTGGTCTACGACTGCATCGAACGCGGTCTGGTGTACGTCCCCGGAACTGCCTTCTACACGGACGGCAGCGGCCACAACGAACTGCGGATGTCCTTCTGCCTGCCGTCCTTGGACGAGATCCGCAAGGGCGCAGCCATCCTCGGCAAAGTATTCAGCGACGCCGTTGCCGGGGCAGCATCCTCTGACTAGCCGCACAGCCACACGCAAACGGGAGGCGCCCGCAGATCCTGTCTGCGGGCGCCACCCGTCTCTATGAGTAATTCAGGTCGGACTACACGGTGGTCGGCACTGCTTCCGTATGACGGCCAAAAAAGATCTCGAACGAATCGAAATCGATCAGCCGCCGGGTGCCCGTGATGGTGTCCTGAATCCAGAACACGCCCAATTCGGGGTGGGCTTCTTCGATGTAGCCGCGGTGGTGAACTTTGTGGTTCTGCCGTGCCTCGATGAGATCACCAAGGCAAAGATGGCTGAAGTCGTAGGACCGGAACTTGTCGGAGGGTAGGGCGGTCATGTGGGGTCCCTTCTGGGTGGGAGTGGATGTCCCAGGCCGTAGCTGGAAGTTCTGGCGTCTTTTCATGGTGTTTTCCGCATCGCTTTCCCGATGGCTACTTTGCGGTACGGATCAGCTTCCGGTTCACGAACTCATCCATGCCGTACTTGCCCAGTTCACGGCCCACCCCGGAGCGCTTGATGCCGCCGAAGGGCAGCTCCGCGGCAGAGCCGGGGGCTTCGTTGATGTACACCATCCCGGTCTCCAGGCGGTCGGCGATCTCCGCGGCTTTGGCCGGATCGGTGGACTGGATAACGGCACCCAGCCCATACACGGAGTTGTTGGCGAGCTCCACGGCCTCATCCTCGGAGGACACCCGGTACAGCACCGCCACCGGGCCGAACAGCTCCTCCGAGAAAGCACGCATGTCCTCGGTGACGCCCGCCAGGACCGTTGGCTGGAACCACGCCCCCGGCTGATCCAGCCGGCCGCCGCCGGTAAGCACGGTGGCGCCCTTGGCGACGGCGTCGTCCACCTGCGCAGCCAAGCCGTCCAGGGCGGCGGTGGAGGACAGCGGCCCCATAAACGTGTCAGCCTCGGTGGGGTCCCCCACCTTCATGGAGGTCACGGCACTTACGAACTTCTCCACGAACAGGTCATATACCGCGTCCGCCACGATGATCCGCTTGGCCGCGTTGCAGGCCTGGCCGGTGTTGCCGAAGCGGCCGAGCAGGGCATGCGTGGCCGCCTGGTCCAGGTCAGCCGAGTCCAGCACCAGGAACGGATCCGAGCCGCCGAGTTCCAGCACCACCTTCTTGAGGTTCCGGCCGGCGATCTCGGCAACGGCGGATCCTGCGCGCTCCGAGCCGGTGAGCGAGACGCCCTGCACCCGGGGGTCCGCGATGATGTCCGCCACCTGGCCGTTCGTGGCGAAGAGGTTCAGGTACGCGCCCTCGGGCGCGCCGGCGTCCCGGAAGATCTGCTCCACCGCCAGCGCGGATTCCGGGCACTGCGGGGCGTGCTTCAGCAGGATGGTGTTGCCGTTCATCAGGTTGGGCGCCGCGAAGCGGGCCACCTGGTAGTACGGGAAGTTCCAGGGCATGATCCCCAGCAGGACACCCAGGCCGTCCTTGCGGACAATCGCCGTGCCGCCAGCAGCGACTTCCAGCTCCTCGTCCTCCAGGAAGGACGGACCGTTCTCGGCGTAATACCGGTAGATGGACGCCACGATGTCCACCTCGATCTGCGCCTGGAAGACAGGTTTGCCCATCTCCCGGGTGACGATTGCGGCCAGCTCGTCGCGGCGCTCGGTGTACAGCTCAGCCACGCGGCCCAGCAACTTCACGCGGTCCGCCAACGCCGTCCGGTTCCACGCCCTAAAGGCGGCGTCGGCGGTGGCTACCGCGGCGTGGATCTGCTCATCGGTGGCGGTGGGGTAGGCCTTGACGGTCTCGCCGGTGGCCGGGTTGGTGACGGCATAGAGGCTCATGCTGTGCTCCTTGAGTGTTTGGATCGCTTAGGGGAGGGCGATCGCGGGGTCGGTGATGACGTGGATGATGGCCGGGATGCGCTGGTCTCGAACAGCTTTGAGGGAACGCTCGACGGCGATCGCGGCTTGCGCGTCGCTGGTCACCGTTTCGCCGTGGCCGCCGAAGGCGCGGGCGAAGGCGGCAAAATCGGGGTTGGCCAGCTGCGTGCCGCTGACGCGGCCCGGGAAATGGTGCTCCTGATGGTCCCGGATGGTGCCGTACTGGCCGTTGTCCATCACGATGATGAGCATCGCGGCACCGTACTGCACTGCGGTTGCGAACTCCTGGCCGTTCATCAGGAATTCCCCGTCGCCGGCGACGGCCACGGCCAGTCGTTCCGGGCTCTGCAGCGAGGCGGCCACTGCCGCCGGCACGCTGTAGCCCATGGAACCGTTGCGCATGCTCAGCTGCGACGGGAACACGTTGGTGGGCAGGTACCGCTGGGCCCAGGCGCAGTGGTTGCCCGCGCCGAAGCTGTACACGGCGTCGTGCGGCAGGCGCCGGACAAGTTCGGACACCACGGCGCTCATGTGGCCGGTGCCTTCACGCGTGCCGGGAAGGGCCGCCAGGTCCGGAAGGGCGCTGAACGCAGCCTGCGCGGCCCGGCCGGCAGCGCGCCAGGAGTCCCACTGGGCAGCCTTGCCGAGCCGCAGGTCCTTGATGGCCTCGGCGAAGGCCACCGGACTGGCGAGGACGTGGGCCGTCACCGCGCCGGAGCGGCCCCGCAGGGAGCTGTCGATGTTGACCACAATATTCGTGGCGTCCAGAGACTGCCGCAGGGTGTAGCCGTCCGTCGGAACGTCGGTGGGCACGGCACCGATGGCCAGCAGCACATCGGCCTCGGTGAAGATCCGGGCGGTCTCAGCGGTGCGGCCGTATCCCAGGGCGCCGACGAATACCTCGGAATCGAAGGGGATGCGGTCCGCGGCCCGCCAGTCCTGGATGACCGGGATGCCGTTGGCCTCGGCGAAGGAAGTGACTGCTGCTGCGGCGGCGGGGGTCCAGCGCTGGCCGCCGACAAAGATGGCGGGTTTCTCTGCGCTGGCCAGGGCGGTGCGGACCACTTCGAGCTCGGCGGCGGACACCGCCCCCTCGGCCACGGCGATGGGCGGGTGCAGGTCGCCGGTGAACTCATGGGTGATGACGTCCTCTGGCAGGGCCACGATGACTGGGCCGGGACGGCCTGACTTGGCGGCAAAGAAGGCTTCGGCCACCACTTCCGAGGCGCGCGAGGCTTCGTCCAAGACCAGGACGCGCTTTGCCTGCGTGCCGAACCAAGCCTTCGGATCGAACTCCTGGAAGGACTCGCGCTCCCGGTCCGCCACGGGGATCAGGCCCACGAACAGGACCAGGGGTGTGGCGTCCTGCCAGGCGGCGTGGATGGCAACGAAAGCATTTGCGGCTCCCGGCCCGCGGGTCACCATGGCCACGCCGGGTTCGCCGGTGAACTTCCCGTGGGCCTCTGCCATGTAGGCGGCGCCGCCTTCCTGGCGGCACACAATCGTCTCAATGTCGGCTCCGTGGAGCCCGTCAAGCACGGCCAGGTAGCTTTCGCCGGGGACAGCAAATACGCGATTGACGCCGTGCAGGGCGAGCGAATCAACGATCGCCTGGCCGGCGTGGGTTTTCGTCTCCAAAGTGGTGCTCCTCGATAGGGGATGGCCAGGAATCTGGCAGTGGGTCCGGCGGCCGGCTTCGGTGCCGGCGCTCAGGGGTTTTCTCAAGTATTGGCGGGGAAGTTCATGCTGTCTAATACATATAAAGTTGAAAATGGATAACTAAAAAGCATGAATAGCGGCAGGGGCGATCAACGCCGCGCCCGCAGCGGCGACTGGCCACCCGGGGCGACCCCGGAGCCGCTAGCCCTTTAGGCTGCCGTGGACCAGCCTGCCGCCCACGACGGTGGCCGCAACGCGGACATCGCGGAGGGTGTCGGCGGGAACCTCGTAGATGTCCTCGGTCAGTGCAACAAAGTCGGCCAGCATGCCCGGTGCCAGCGAGCCCTTGTAGTGGTCCTCGTGCACAGCGTGCGCACTGCCCACGGTGTAGGCGCGCACGGCCTGGGCCACGCTGATGCGTTCCTCCGGACCAAAGTCCGCGCCGGAGGAGGTGCGACGGTTCACCAGGTCGTGGATGTTCAGGAGCGGGTCTCCGGAAACCACTGGCGCGTCAGTGCTGGCAGGGATCTCGATGCCGGCGTCGAGCAGGGATTTCACCCGGTAGGAAAGGCGGGTCCGCTCCGGGCCCAGTGCTCGGGCCGCGCCGTCGCCGAGTTCGTTGATGAAGCGGCCCTGCGGGACCGGAATGAGGCCAAGCGACGCCAGTCGCTTGATCTGGTCATCGCCGGCAACGTTGACGTGCTCGATCCGGTGCCGCGCGTCCTGCCGCGGGTAGAGCTTTTGGGCCTCCTCGAAAATGTCCAGCACGACATCCAGTGCTGCATCGCCGATGGCGTGGGTTGCCACTTGCCAGCCCGCGCGGTGGGCTCCGATGACGCGGCGGCGCAGCTCCTGGGCCGGGAACTGGAGGAGTCCGCGGTTGCCTTCCGGCCCACCTGCCTCGTGCTGGTAGTCGCAGCACATAAAGGCGCTCCGGCCGATCAGCGAACCGTCGGACAGGATCTTGGCCGGCCCCAGCCGCAGCCATTCGTCGCCGAACCCGGAGCGCATACCCAGGTCCAGGCCCATCCGGGCAACAGGGGGCGTGCCGGATGAGCCTTCCACGTCGGCATCGCCCAGCCCGTGCAGCGTGGTCAGGTAGGGCATCACCGTGGCACGCACACCGAGTTTCCCGGCATCGCGCGCCAGCTGGTACCCGGCGATATCTGACAAGCTGTGGCCTATGTGCTGCGGGGCGCCCAGGCCGGGCTCGGTGATGCTGGTGACGCCGAGCTCCAGCAGCGCGGCGCTGCCCGCGCCCACCATTTCGGCAACATCCTCCACGCCGGGTCCGGGAATGGCGTCCATGACCAGCGCCCGGGCAGTCTCCTGAAGCAGCCCGAAGGCCCTGCCGTCCGTGTCGGCAGGAGCGGCCCCGCCGTCGGGCGCGGTGACATTGCGGCGGCCGGGGTAGCCGGCCCGATCGAAAGCTGCCGTGTTGGCCACCCCCATGTGCCGGGAGTTGTGCATCAGCCACACGGGATGGCCATGGCTAACGGCGTCGAGCTGCTCCGCCGTGGGGTGCTGGTTGCCCAGATAGTTCTGGTCGTAACCGGCACCTTGGACCCACGCCCCTTCGGGCGCGGCCAGGCAGGCGCGGTCCACGGCGGCCAGCAGTTCGTCCATGGTGCCGCACGCCGCTGGCCGGAGATCGGCCTGGACCAGCGCCTGACCCACGTAACTCAGGTGGCAGTGGGCATCATTAAAACCGGGGACGACGGCGGCGCCGCCCAGGTCGAACACGTCGCGGAAGAGCGACGCCGGCAGCTCATCATCCAGGCTGACGATGCGCCCGCCGTGGACGCCCACGCTGTGCGCCCGCGGACGCCTGCCCTGCTGGGTGTAGAACGATCCGTTGGTGTACAGCGAGTCCAAGAGCATGCAGTTCTCCCGATGTGTGTGGATGCATCATTGCGTTCCATCAAGTATCGGAAGCGGTATTCATGCTGTCTAATGTCTATTGGGTTGGTTATTCATGCCCATCAGGCATGCCCGTCCAGCTTCGCGTCGTCCCTGATGACTGCACGCTGCTGGTTGAGGAAGTCGCGGATCCGCCGTGCCACCGCCCGGATGGTGTCCTCGGCGAAATGGCCGGGAATCCAGGCGGTGTGAAGGGGGAGCCGGAGGGCTGCCCCCGGCCGCGCGTCCGTGCCTGCCAGGATCCGGATTGGGTGGGCGCCGTAGGCGGGCAAATCCGTGGTCACCCCGACCCCGTGCCCGGCCGCTGCCAGCGCCATGATGGTCTGCCCGTCATCGCATTCGGACACCTGGCGGAAGCTCAGGTGGGCCTGGTTCAGGGCGTCGTCCAGAATGTAGCGGCTGACGCTCTGGTGTGAGGGGAGGATGGCGTGCTGGCCGGACAGGACTGACAGGGGGAGCTCGGCGACGCCGCCGAGGGCCCATTCGTGGTCAGCCGCCACGTAGGCGGTCAAGGGGATGCTGCCCAGCGCCATGGTGGTCAGGCCCGGCTCGGGCGGCGCGGGCGAGACAGCAAAGTCGCAGCCGTGCAGCAGCGCGTCGGCAATGGCGAAGTGGCTGGTTTCCTGCGTAATGATCAGCGGGTCCTCGGGCCGGGTGGTGGCGATGAAAGGTGCCAGGAAACCCCGGACCGAGGCGGCCGTAGCCGCGGCAACCAGTGTGGCCACCCGTCCGGTGCGCAGGGCGTCCGCGGCAGCTTCCAGGCCCTGCGTCTCCAGCATGAGGCGACGGGCGGCGGGGATGAACGCCCGGCCCGCGGGGGTCAGGGCCAGCTTGTTCCCCTGGGCCTCGAACAGGCGCAGCTTGAGCTCGTTTTCCAGGGTCTTGATCTGCCGGCTGAGCGCGGGCTGGGCAATGTGGATCCGCTCAGCGGCGGCGGTCACGGTGCCGGCGTCCACGACGGCCAGGAAGTACTGCAAGCGGCGAAGGTTCATGGCAAAAGCATGCTCTTTGGGTATACATAAACGCAAGAAGAAGTATTGGCAGGTATGCAGTGACGCACAGTACGGTTCATGGGCAGAGCCTCCGCGCTCGCAGCCCATCAACAATGCATCAGTCATTCGAGGACCCCATGACAACTCCCACATCACCAGCAACCGGCTCCCTGGCGGTTGGCGAAACACCGGTTGAACCAGCGCTGGCTGGACCAAGAACCGGTCCGTCAGCCCCTGGAGCGGGCCCGTCGAGCCCTGGAAAGGTGGTGGCCGCCGCCTTCATCGGCACAGCGCTGGAATGGTACGACTTCTTCCTCTTCGGAACCACCGCCGCGATCGTCTTCGCGCCGCTGTTCTTCCCCGGCAACGACCCCGTGGCCTCCACGGTCGCGGCATTCCTCAGCTTCAGCGCGGCCTTCATCGCCCGCCCCGTCGGCGCGCTGATCTTCGGCCACGTCGGTGACAAGTACGGCCGGCGCGGTGCCCTGGTGGCCACCGTGATGATCATGGGTGCCGCCTCCACGCTGATGGGGCTGCTGCCCACCTACGCCACGGCCGGCGTCGTCGCTCCCGTTTTGCTGACTCTGCTTCGTGCGGTCCAAGGCGTTGCCACCGGCGGCGAGTGGGGTGGCGCCACCCTGATGGCCATTGAGTACGCCCCGGCCAAACGCCGGGGGCTGTACGCTGCCCTGGTCCAGCTGGGCTCGCCCGTTGGCACGCTGCTGTCCACCGGCGCCATCACGCTGGTGACCCTGCTGCCCAAAGACGACTTCATGGCCTGGGGATGGCGGCTGCCGTTCCTTGCCTCGATCGTCCTTGTGGCCGTGGCGCTCTGGCTCCGCTGGAACGTGGAGGAGACGCCTGAGTTCCAGAAGCTCAAGGCCACTGACGGAACCCAGAAATCCCCGGTCACCGAACTGTTCCGCCAATACAAAGCGAAGCTGGCCATCGGCGTGTGCACTTATCTGGTGGGCAACGCCGGCTTCTTCATCCTCACGACATTCATGATCAGCTACGTCACCCGGGTCCTGGGACTTCCGTCCACGGTGATCCTCACGGCCATGACCATCGGCGCCGTGGCCCAGATGGTCATGACAGTGCTTGCCGGCCGCCTTGCCGACCACTTCGGCGCGGCGCGGGTGGGCATCATTGGCTACTCGATCTTCATTGCCCTGGCATTCCCGATCTTCTGGCTCGTGGACAGCCGGGATCCGGGACTGATCATCCTGGCCATGGTGCTGGCTTTCGGCCCCTGCGCCATCACCTACGCCATCATCGGTGCGCTGATCGACCGGCTCTTCCCGGCACAGGTCAAGTACACCGGCATGGGGCTGTCCGCCAACCTCTCAGCCGTCGTCGCCGGGTTTATGCCGGCGCTCGCCACGGTCTTCCTCACCTTCTCCGGCAACGCGTCATGGGGACCAGCCACGCTCCTGGTGGTCATCGGCCTGATCTCCCTGGGCGGTGCCATCGCAACCTCAAAGGTGCGTGCCGCCTAGCTAAAGGCGTCGTTCCGGTAGCGGACAGCCCCGCCGGTGACCGTCATCAGGACCTTCGTGTCCCGGATCCCGGCGGGTTCTGCCGTGAAGATGTCGGTGTCAAGAACCGCGAAGTCGGCGAGCATTCCAGCGGCCAGTGTGCCCTTCACAGCCTCCTCGCCGGAGGCAAAGGACGGGGCCACGCAGTACGCGTGCAGTGCCTCGGCCAGTGAGATCCGCTCCTGCGGTTCCCACCCGCCGTCGGGCTCCCCCGCAGCAGTGGTCCGCGTGATGGCGGCGTACAGCCCGTGGAACGGGTTGGGGACCTCCACGGGCGAGTCCGAGCCGAAGGCCACCGTGGCGCCGGCGTCCAGCAGGCTCCGCCAGGCATAGGACGCCAGGCCCCGGCCTTCCACCATGCCCAGGATGGGCAGGTCGCTGGGGCAGTGCTGCGGCTGCATGGAGGCCACCACGCCAAGCCTGGCCAGCCGCGGGACATCCGCGGGCTGCAGGAACTGCACGTGCTCAATCCTGTGCCGCAGGCTGTGCAGTGCGGTGGTGTCCCGGATGGCGGCCAGGGCGTCCAGCACCAGCGTGTTGGCGCGGTCACCAATGGCATGGACCGCGACGGCGATGCCCGCCTCCGCCGCACGGCCGGCCAGCGCCAGCAACTCTGGATACGCCGTCACTTCCACCCCGTGGCTGGTGCCGCCCGGAAAGGGCTGGCTCATGTGGCACGTGTGCGAGCCCGCCGCGCCGTCGGCAAATATCTTCACGGCGCCATGCCGGATCCAGCTGTCGCCCTGGCCGGTGCGGATGCCTGCTGCGATGGAGGCCTGCAAGTCGTCCTGGGCCAGCAGTTTATGTACGCGCAGGGCCAGCCCTCCCTCCTCACGGAGGCTCGTCAGGGCGGCCAGTGCGTCAGCACCGTCGATGTCGTGGACGCCGGTGACGCCCAAGGACAGCAGGTACCGCTGCGCCTCCCGCAGCTGCTCCGGAAGGTTTCCGGAGACCCCGGAAGCCGCCAGTTTCCGCACCGGGTAGACGGCGCTTTCACGCAGGATCCCTGTTGGCTCTCCGGCGGCATCACGGACAATCTCCCCGCCCGCCGGGTGGGGTGTGTCCCTGGTGATGCCCAGCAGCTGCAATGCCTGCGAGTTAGCCCAGACCGTGTGGCCGTCCGCGCTGGTGAGGGCTACAGGGTTCCGCGGGCAGGCCGCGTCCAGGCTGGCGCGGTCCGGCTGCACCGGGACCTGCCACTTGTTGAAGTCCCACCAGCCGCCCAGAATCCATTCGCCGTCCCGGTACCGCGGCAGGATGGCGGTAACCCGGGCCAGCGCTTCCGCCAGGTTTCCGGTCCCGCGCAGGTCCACCTCGTGCATCGACCTGGCCAGGCTTGCCGTGTGGATATGGGCATCGGTCAGGCCGGGAATGACGACGGCGCGGCCCAGGTCCACGGTGCTGGTCCCGGCGGGTGCGTGGGCGCGGAGATTTGCGGCGGGGCCGGCGGCCACGATGACGCCGTCCTCCACCAGGAGGGCTTCGACGCGGGGCTGTTTCGGGTTCAGGGTATGGAAGGTCGCGTTGGCAAAAAGGGTGGGGGTCACCGGATCAGGGTAAGGCTGCCGGTTGCGCTTCACTGCCACCGATGCCGCAACAAACGGTCATACGGCGGTGCCGGCGATGCCTGGCCTGTCCGTGTTGCCGTCCCGGTTCCGTCAGCGCCCGCGGAACTGCGCGCCTTCATGCCTGGACGGCATGGAATCACTAAATAATGAGTCTTAGACGTTCTGAGATATGGGTCACATACTCGATCTGCAGGTGTCCGCCAACGCTGTAAGCGGCGGCGCCTGCGCTCGCATCGGACCAATCAAAGGACCCCTCGTGACTCAGATTTTCCCGCCCATGGCAGCCCCGGCGGCCCGTCGCGGCCGCCGGCTCGCTCCCTTCGCCGCCGCTGCCGTGGTCATCGCCGTTGCCGCCACCGGCTGCACTACCGGTGCCGCAACCACTCCCGGTTCCACCGCCGCTGGGCAGGTCTCCACCGACACCATCCGGACCGTGGTCAACGCCGACCCCACGAGCTTTGCTCCGGTAGAGGTCCGCAACGCCGACGACTACGCCGTCAACCGCTTCCTGTTCTCCACGCTGGTGCGCCGTGACGAGAACAACAAGATCGTTCCGGACCTTGCCAGCAAATGGGACATCACGCCCACCCGGGGCACGTTCACCATCCGCAGGGGCGCCACGTGTGTGGACGGCACTCCCATCACCGCAGGCGTGGTGGCGGAATCGCTCAAGGTGTTCGCGTCCCCGGACAGTAAATCCAGCTTCCGTCCGCTGGTTCTGGGTGAAGGGCCCGCGACCGTGACGGCTGATGACGCAGCCGGCACCGTCATCGTGGAGCTGGCCCAGCCGTGGACCGACCTCTTGCAGGGCCTGAGCCTGCACGCCACCGGCATCGTCTGCCCGGCCGGCCTCGCAGATCCCAAGGCGCTGACCGCCGGGGACGTGCCGGGTGCTTTCTCCGGACCGTACACGTTGACCAAAAAGCAGCACGGTGTGGCCTACACGTTCACGCTCCGCGACGGTTACAAGGCCTGGCCCGAATACCAGACCGAGATACCGGGCACCCCGGCCAGGACCATCGAGGCGAGCGTCAACGCCAACGCCAGCGCCGTGTCGAACGAACTCCTGACCGGCGCCAAGGACATCGCCACCATCCGCGGCAAGGACGCCACCCGCTTCGACGGAAACAAGGACTTCAGCGCCCAGGTGATTCCCCAGGGCAGCCTCTACATGATGTTCAACGAGCGCCCCGGCCACCCCTTCACCGACCCGGCGCTGCGCAAAGCCGTTGCCCAGGCCCTGGATCCCACCGCGTTCAACCAGGCGGCCTCCGGTGGCCTCGGTGAGCTCTACTCCTCGTTCGCCCACCCGGGCGTGCCGTGCTCCAACAAGGACACCGGGCGGCTCATCAAGTCAGACCCCGCAGCCGCAAAGGCCGCGCTGGCCGGCGTCAGGATCCGCATGGTGGGCGCACAGGTCTTCGGCCCCAACGGCGCCGCCAACACCTACGTTGCCGAGGCACTCCGGGCCGCCGGTGCGGATATTGAGCTGCGCAACGTGGACCTGGCAACCTGGAGCACCGACCTCACCCAGAAGCTGGACACCTGGGACATCACCGTCATGGGCGGCATCAACGCCGGAGGCACCATGTACGGGGCGCTGTCCACGGTCATCGGAACCCCGGTGGAAAAGGGTGGCCTGAACTGGGGCGGCCTGGAGAACCAGCCCGCCCTTGACCTGGTGTCCGAGGCCATGACCCAGACCGACGACAGCGAGCGCTGCGGGACTTACCAGGAAGTGCAGAAGCTCATGATCGGTGACGCCCATGTGATCCCGCTGGCCGGCCTGCCAGCACAAGTGACCATCCGCTCCGGCTTCGCCATGCACACCATGAATGGGCAGCCGGACGAAAGCACCATGCGGATTACGAAGTAGCGCGGACAACAACAGATGACTGTTTCAAGCATTGCTGAAGCTTCCCGCGCTCCCGGCGTACGTGCCGGGAGCGCGGGAAGCCGCTACCTCCGCCACCCGTGGGTGGGATTCTCGCTGCGCCGGCTCGGCGGGCTGCTTCTCTCGTTCGCTGTCCTGGTGATGGTGACGTTCCTGATTGTCCCGCTAATCCCCGGGGACCCGGCCGTGATCGCTGCCGGCGAGGGCGCCAGCCCGGCACAGATAGCCAATGTCCGGGCCGAACTGGGCCTGGACCTGCCTCTGTACACCCAGTTCTTCAACTACGTCTCCGGCGTCCTGCGCCTGGACATGGGAGCCTCGTTCGTCAGCGGCGAAAGCGTGTCCACCCTGATCTTCACCCGGTTTCCGTTTACCGCAGAGATCGCACTCCTGGCGATCCTGCTGGCGCTGGCCATTGCCGTGCCCCTGGGAATGACGGTTGCTATCCTGACCCGCGGCGGCCGGAACAGGTGGCTGGACGCAGGGTTTAACTTCCTGACTGGCCTGATCTACTCCGTTCCCCAGTACGTGGTGGCCACGCTGCTGGTGGTGGTGTTTGCCGTGACCCTCCGCTGGTTCCCGGCGGCCGGTGCGGCAACACTGAACTCGCTGGTGCTTCCCACCGCGGCCCTGATGCTGGGGCCTGCGTGCGTCATCTCGCGGATCGTGCGGCGGGAAACAGCGGCGGTGCTGGACAAGGACTACATCCGCACGGCCCGTGGCTGGCGGCTCGGCGTGCTGCGGACCAACGCACGCTACGTCCTGCCGAATCTGGTGACCACCACGCTGACACTTTCCGGCCTGATCCTGGCAGCGCAGCTGGGCGGCGCTGTGGTGATTGAAACCGTGTTCGCCTGGCCCGGGCTGGGGCAGGGAATTGTCAACGCGATCCTGCAGCGCGACTACCCCGTGATCCGGGGCATCATCCTGGTCCTCGGGCTGCTGGCCACCCTGATCATCATCCTGGTGGACCTGATCCTGGCCATCATCGATCCCCGCACCCTCGGAGGAACCTCACATGACATCTAGGTTTAGGAGCCGGGAGTTCTGGACTCCCGCCATGGTGACCGGCGCCGTGCTGATGATCGCCCTGATCGGCATCGCAGTCATTGCACCCCTGACTTTGAAGCAGGCCGCCGAGCAGCTGACTTCCAACGCCGCCCAGGGACCCAGCGCGTCCCACTGGCTGGGCACCGATGACTTTGGCCGCGACCTGCTGGCACGCGCGCTGGTAGCCACACGGCTGACCCTGCTCATGACCACCTGTGCGGCAGCGATCTCGGTGCTCTCCGGGGTGGTGATTGGCCTGGCCATCTGGCTGTCCGGCCGGCGCGTCCGGGAGGCGGCCCTGCGTGTCCTGGAAACGGCGGTGGCCTACCCCAGTCTGATTTTCGCCCTGGTGATCGCCGCGGTGCTGGAACCCGGGGTTTCCTCGGCAGTCATCGCGATCGGCATCGCCGGAATTCCCGGCTTCGCCCGGATCACGGCGAACCTGGCGTCCTCCGTCTCCAGCAGCGACTATGTGGTCACAGCCCGCCTTCTGGGCGTCAGCCCGGTCCGGATCGCCATGCGGCACATGCTGCCGAACATGGCCGAGCCGCTGCTGATCCTCTCCGCCACCGTGTTCGCCCTGTCCTTGGTGGAAATCTCCGCTTTGTCTTTCATCGGACTCGGCGTGCAGTCCCCGGACTATGATTTCGGCCGGCTGCTCAACGACAGCCTGGGCGCGCTCTATACCCAGCCGGTAGAGGCTGTGGGCCCGTCGATCATGATCGCCCTGACCGGATTGTCCGTCATGCTGATTGGTGATGCGCTGGCCGCCCATGCCGATCCCAGGGCCAAACGAAAGTTCTTCCGCCGGGTCCTGCAGCACGGCCGCACCGTTGCCGTCCCGGCATCCGATGCGGCGCTGGTGCGGGTGGAGAACCTGCGCATCAGCATCCCGGGCCGGCAGGAGTTGGTCAAGGGCGTGTCCTTCACCATCAACCCCGGCGAAGTGGTGGCGCTGGTGGGGGAGTCCGGCTCCGGAAAATCGCTCACCGCAATGGCTATTGCGGGCCTGCCCTCCGAGGACCTCGCCGTTGAGGCGGACCTGCTGCGGGTGGCCGGCATGAACATGCTGGCCCAACCTGACCGGTCACGCTTGGCCAAGGAAATCAGCATGGTCTACCAGGACCCCGGTACCACGTTCAACCCTTCCCTGCGGATGGGGTCCCAGCTGACCGAGGTCCTGCGCAGCCATCTGGGCATGGGTGGTGCGAAAGCGCGGAAGGTCATGACCGAGGCGCTCGCCGCCGTCAACATCACCGAGCCAGCCAAACGCCTCCAGCAGCACCCCCACGAGCTCTCCGGCGGCATGCGCCAACGGGCCATGATCGCAGCGGCCATGGTCACCTCTCCCCAGCTGATCGTGGCGGATGAGCCGACGACGGCGCTGGACGTCACGGTCCAGGCTGAGGTCCTGCGTCAGTTCCGGCGCATCCACCGCGAACAAGGAACGGCAATGTTGTTCATCTCGCATGACCTTGGCGTGGTGGAGGCTCTCTGCGACACCATCCTGGTCATGAAGTCGGGCGAAATCGTCGAACGGCTGACGTCCGCGCAACTGGCCGCCCGGAACGTCCACCACCCTTACACCAAGGCACTGCTGGCCGCGATCCCCGTCCTGGATCTCGACCGCACGCCTGCCACCGCAGGAGCTGACACACCATGACTGCACAGACCGACTATGCCCTCCCGGAGGCACCGTCCGGGGCGACGCATGCCGCGGCCGTCCGGGACCTGAACGTCAGCTTTGGCAGCGCCCACGTCCTGAAGGACGTCACCCTGACGGTGCCTGCCGGCAGGGTGGTTGGCCTCGTGGGCGAATCCGGCTCGGGGAAGTCCACGCTCGGCAAGACGCTGGTGGGGATCAACCGGCCCACTAGCGGTGAGGTCCTCATTGGCAATCAGGACTTCGCCACACTGCACGGCCAACGCCGCCAGCAAATGCGTCGCGAGGTCCAGTACATTCCCCAGGACCCCTACTCTTCGCTGAGTCCGCGGCGCACCACCGGTCAGACGCTGGCGGAGGCGCTGGACCCGCGGAGGGCCGACCCCGTCCGGCACCGGGACGTCATCGCTGCAGCGTTGGAGCGGGTCAAACTCGAACCTTCCGCGGCGGACAAGTATCCGCACGAATTCTCCGGCGGCCAGCGGCAACGCATCGCCATCGCGAGGGCGCTGATATTGACGCCCAAGCTCGTTATTGCAGATGAGATCACGTCAGCGCTGGACGTGTCCGTACAGGCGGACATCGTCCGGCTGCTGCAGGGAATGCGCGGCACAGTGGACAGCGCCATGCTCTTCATCTCGCACAACTTGGCCGTGGTGCAGGAAGTCTGTGACGACGTGGTGGTTATGTTCCAGGGCCGCATCGTGGAACAAGGTCCCATCGACGCCGTGTACCGCGACCCGCAACACGAGTACACCCGCAAACTGCTGGCGTCCGTCCCCGGATCGCCGGGATTCACACTGGACTGACTTTCGCACTCCGCCGCCTGTTTCATGCCGGAATGGCATGCAATTCCTGCAAAATTGGTCATGGACGGCAGGTAGCGCAGCTCACATACTCGAAGGAAGCCAAACCACGTTTTCGTGGACAACCCGTTCATCCGAAGGGAACACTCTGTGTCCGTAGCCCAAATTCTTGCAGATGCCCGCGAACTCCATAGCGACATCGTCCGGCTGCGCCACGACCTGCACCGCCACCCCGAGCTGGGCCTGGAACTGCCCCGCACCCAGGAGAAAGTGCTGGAGGCCTTGTCTGACCTGCCGCTGGAAATAACGCTGGGCAAGGGCCTTACATCCGTGGGCGCCGTCCTGCGCGGCACCGCCGGTGACCCGTCCGCCGTCGACCGCCCCACCGTCCTGCTCCGGGCCGATATGGACGCCTTGCCGCTCCAGGAGGAAACCGGCGTCGACTTCAGCTCCGAGGTGGCCAACCGTATGCATGCCTGCGGGCACGACCTGCATACGTCCATGCTGGTTGGCGCGGCCCGTCTGCTGGCCGAGCGGCGGCACCAACTGGCCGGCGACGTCGTTTTGATGTTCCAGCCGGCGGAGGAACAACTCGCTGGCGCCCCGATGATGATTGAGGAAGGAATCCTGGATCTGTCAGGCCGGCGGGCAGACGCCGCCTACGGCCTGCATGTGTTCAGCGCGGGCGGTAACACTGGCCGGTTCGAGACCAAGCCGGGCGTCATGATGTCCGCCGCGGACGCACTATTCGTGAAAGTCATCGGCCGGGGCGGCCACGGCTCGGCTCCACACCAGGCCAAGGATCCCGTGCCGGTGATGGCGGAAATGATCCTGGGTCTTCAGCACATGGTCACGCGCCAATTCAACGCCCACGACCCCGTGGTGGTGTCCGTGGGCATGGTCAAGGCGGGCGAGGCCATCAACGTCATCCCGGACACGGCCGAGTTTGGTGCCAGCCTGCGGATGTACTCGGATGAGGCCCGGAGCAAAATGCAGGCGGCAATCCCGCGCCTGCTCAAAGGCATCGCCTCTGCCCACGGTCTTGAGGTGGACATCAATTACCACGTCGGGGGACGCGTCACTGTCACCGACGAAGTCCAAACTTCGTTTGCTGTGGATCAGATCGCCGAATTGTTTGGCGAAGAACGACACCACCGGCTGGCTGCTCCGCTGGGCGGCTCCGAGGACTTCGCCGACGTCCTGGCCCTGATACCGGGCAGCTTCATCTGCCTGGACGCCACTCCGCTTGACGGCGGACCGGACGCAGCCTTCAACCATTCACCTCGCGCCACGTTCGATGACAGCGTTCTGGTGGACGGAACCGCTCTCTACACCCAGCTTGCCGTGGCGCGGCTGGCCCAGCTTGCCGACGCCTGATCCGGCTACCCCGGCACCCACCCAAGGAACCCCATGACCCACAATTCAGCTACCCGTGCCCGCGATCTAAGCGCCGGGGACCCGGTCGGCCCGAATCCAACCGCCGTCGTACCCGTCAAGGCCACAAAGGCACAGCGGCAGACCCTGTTCGCCACCGGAATGGGCAACGCCCTCGAATGGTACGACTGGGGCATTTACTCGGCTTTTGCCATCTACTTCGCCACCGAGGTTTTCAACCCCAAGGACCCGCTGGCAGCGCTCCTGGGAGCGATGGCAGTCTTTGCGGTTGGCTTTGTGGCCAGACCCGTGGGCGGATTCCTGTTCGGCTGGCTGGCGGACCATAGGGGCCGCCGCGCCTCGATGATCTCCACGGTGGGACTGGCTTCCTTTGGTTCACTCATGATCGCTCTGGTACCGACCTATAGTTCCGCCGGCGCGTGGGCGGCGGTGGTGCTCCTGACGGCCCGCCTGCTGCAGGGACTCGCGCACGGTGGCGAGATGCCCTCGGCACAGACCTACATCGCGGAGTCCGCGCCCGCAGCGCGCCGCGGCCTGTGGTCCTCGCTGATCTATGTATCCGGGACCTCCGGCATCGTGATCGGCCTGCTTTTCGGCTACATCCTCAATCTGCTGCTGAGCAAGCAGGACATGCAGGCATGGGGCTGGCGCATCCCCTTCATCATCGGAGCGGTGCTTGGCCTCTACACCCTTGTTGCGCGGTCCCGGATGAAGGAGACCGAAGCCTTCACCGCAGCCAAGGCCACTGTCCGCCCGCCGATCTGGCCCGAGATCCGCCGTAACTGGCGCTCGGCGCTCCGGGTCATCGGGCTGGGCATCGGTGCCACTGTCTGCTACTACGTGTGGTCCGTGAGTGCAGTCCAGCAGGCCGTCATCATCCACAAGATGGACCAGGGAACGGCGCTGCTGGCCAGCGTCTTGAGCAACGTCGTCCTGATCATCTCGCTTCCCTTCTGGGGCAAGTTCTCAGACCGCTTTGGCCGCCGCGCCAGCATGATGATCGGCACCGGCACACCCATCGTGCTGTTCCCGCTGCTCGTCAACACCGTGGGCCAGGGTTTCTGGTCCCTGTTCCTCCCCGCGACCCTGATCCTGGTGCTGATGGGCGCCACGCTGGCCGTGACTCCGGCAGTCTTCGCCGAGATGTTCCCCACCCGGATACGCACTGTTGGGGTAGCTGTCCCGTATGCGGTGGCCGTGGCCATCTTCGGCGGGACGGCGCCGTACCTGCAGAGCTGGTCCAACGCCGCTTTCGGACCTTCAGCATTCACCATTTACGTCGTCGTTCTTCTAGTCATCTCCACCGTGGTGGCATGGAAGCTGCCTGAAACCAAGGGTAAGGACCTGACGCATTAGGCACCACCCGTTCCAAACAGAGCGGACGACGGCGGGACGCCCCGCCGTCGTCCGCTCACTGGGGACGCAAACTCTTGCAAGCGGTGGGCCAGCGGCAGGGAAATGCAGACGCCGACGTCGACGCTTGCAATTCGTGATTGTGGCCGTTGCCCAACTGCGCCACGATGTTCGTGAATGCTGAAACGCCGCAGGCGGCGGAGCTGAACCTTCCCCAGGCCTTCCTCCTTCTCGCAACCAAAACGACCAAGACGGCAAACCTGAAGTTCCTATGTTCGCACTCAGGACCACTCTGGCAGGGGCAATTCTGGCCGAGCTGGAGCTGATCGGCGCAATCGGGCTCCAGGGGAAGCACGGCAGGGCTACCGGCACCGCCCCGCCAACGGACTTGCAGCACGAGTTGGAGCTCATCCATGGGAAGTCCCGGCCCCACACGCCCAAGCGGTGGGTCTCCATGCTAGAGGGCCGTGCCGAAATGCAGCGTGTGTACGAAGGGATGGCGGCACGGGGCATCGTGGAACACGTCGGCGAGAAACACCTGGGCGTGTTCCGGACCGTGCGGTACCCGGAGAAGGACCACGCTTCGGAGGCGGCGCTCCTGCAAAAGATCCAGGCCGCACTCGGCGGTCCGCCGCCCGATGCCGGGGCGGCGGATGCCACGGCAACGGATGTCGAGGCCCCTGCTGCGGAAATGCCCGCTCCCGCGAAGCCTGACGCTGAGGCCCGCGATGCCAGGACCACGGCACTGATCGCCCTCCTTCAGGCTGCCGGGCTGCTCGGCAAACTCGCACCGGCAGCAGATAAAATCCGGGCAAGTGAACTGGCGAAGGATCACTGGCCTTCCCGCGCGGTGGAGGACGAACTGCTCATGATCAGACTGGCGGAGGAAGAAGAACCAGGCATCTAAGCCCGCCTGAAATCGCTGGGTACGGAGGTCGGCGGCTCAGGGGAGCGCGTACACACGGCGGGCGTTGTCGCGTGCGACGAGCTGCACGATCTTGCGGGCGTCCGCCTCGGAACAGTCGTCGTCGTCGATCCATCCGCCGACTACTTTGGTGATGGCGTTGCGCCACAGTCGCGCGCCGAGGTAGTGGAGTTCGGCCGGGCCGAATGCGTCGGAGGAGTAGAGGATTTTTGTGAAGGGTGCCAGTTCGAAGGAGCGGGCCACCAGATCGCGGCTCCGTGACCCGGTGAAGTTCACGGCAAGGCCCACATCGAGGTGGACGTTTTCAAAGGCGTGGGCCAAGTAGCCGGCTTCGCGCTCGAATGGATAGCAGTGGAGCAGCATGATTGGTGTGTCCCGGACTTCGGGGGACCGGAGGAAGTCCAGGAGGTACAGGGGATTGGTTTTGTGGAGGTCCAGGTCGCGGTCACCGAATCCGACATGGAACTGCAGCGGAAGTTTCATCGACACCGCCGTGTGGATCCCGTGGGCCATGAGTGTCACGTCGGTGAGCTTCGCCTTGGTGCCGGTACGGGGTTTCTGCTGCCAGCGGCGGGCTGCTTCAGCGACCGCGGCGGGTGTCGGCCGGCTGAGATTCCGGTCGAATCCTGTGCGGTAGGCGAGAACTGTTTTGACGCCCACGGCGCTGCGGGTGAGCTTGTGAAGCCGCTGACCGAACTCGTCGACGTAGTCTGCCGGGTTGTCGATCTCCTGGATCAGCGCCTCGGCGACCAGTTCCAGCCGGACGATCTCGTGGGTTCGCCCGCCGGAGACCTCGGCCATGCCGGCCGTGCCGAGGTAGTCGGCGGCATCCAAGCCGGTATCGATCAGCCAGTCACTCACGCCGGCAGCGCGGGTCATGCGCCGGCACACCTCGAGTTCGCCCAGCTCGGAGCGCCGGCTCCAGTAGTCCGCCGGTGGGGTGTGCCGTGGCAGATCAAGAACGCCGCTGCACCAGCGCCGGATGGCGAGCCCGATTTGGGTGTTGTAGGTGTCCTCGGGGTGGGCCAGTGGTTCGGTGTTCCCTTCGTTGAGCGAGTTCTGAAAGCGTGCCTCATCACCGTCGGCGTGAAACGCGCCATGCACGTGGTGATCAATGAGGCTGACTTGTTCGACGAAGTCCGGGAATGAACCGCCCGCCATTAGATCGACCAGGCAAGTCGAAAGCGTTCGGCAAGCTCGTCCGGCGAGAGTTCCGCGGAGATTCGCTGTTCGTAGCGCCGGACGGCCACGGTGGCATCGACGATGGCGTCTCCGAGCAGCCCGCGTGCAAGGCGTGACTTGTCCAGCGTGTCGATGATGGTGGCGGGGGAGTTGGCGAGCAGCCGGATGTTGGCCCGGTGCCGCTCGTCTTCCGACAGCCGTCCGGGGTCGCCCGGGATCTCGGCCGGAAGCTTGCGCCCGCCGCGGATGCCGTCAAGGGCGAGTGCCAGGATGGACGCGGAGGCCAGGTACACGTTGGCCGACGGGTCGACGATTTTCACTTCGACGTTGGCTCCGTGCGGATTGCTCTGGCCCTCGTTCAGGAAGCGCACGGAGGCTTCCCGGTTTTCCAGGCCCCAGCACAAGTAGGCACCTGACCACGTGCCGGGGGTCAGGCGGCTTCCGGACAAGACTGATCCCGTGAGGAAACCCTGGATCTCGGGGAGTCCTGCGATGATTCCGCCGATGGCCGCGCCGCCCTCGGCGCCGATGCCGTGGGGTCCGCTGCCGCCGGAGAACAGCGGCAGGCCGTCCTTGTGGAGCGAAACGTGCTGGTGGGCACCGTTGCCGACGGTGCCGGGAAAGGGCAGCGGGGAGAACGAGGCCTGCATGCTGTGGGCCCGGGCGACGATGCCAACGATGAGTTTGGCAAGGACCACCTCGTCCGCGGCCTGAACCGGCGCAGCAGGGGGAAGGGAAAACTCTAACTGGTTTCGGCCGTACTCGGCGTGGATCTGCTCCACTGGAATGCCGGCATGGTTCAGCGCTGACAGCAGGTCATCGAGGAATTCCGACCGGTCCAGAAGACCGGTGGCCCCGTACGGAACCCAGGGCGCGGTTTCCAGCGCTGAACCGTCCGGGGCGACGAGGAAGAATTCCAGTTCGTGGCCCACGAGTGCCTGGTATCCGGCCTCGCCGAGGCTGCCGTCGACGTCGGTCAGGAGGCCGCGGGCACAGGCCGGAGACGCGGCTCCGTCCTGTTCGAAAAGGCTGGCCGGTGCCCATGCCCGGCCACCCGGCAGGACACGGAGTCCCGCGATATCGATCCTGAGGCGCATGTCGCCAACCGGGGTGATGCTGTCCGTGAACGCTATCCCGCCGTCGATGGTGAAGACATGCCAGACGGGGGCAGCGCCCATCCCGGATTCGTGGAAGGTTTTAAGCCGGGCCAATGGAACGCTCTTGGCCAGCGTGATACCCGAAGCATTCACCACCGTGCCGATCACGGTGCGGATGCCGGCCTCCTGGAGCTCGTGCTGAGCCTTGGCAACAGCGGCTTGGTCGGCTGATGCGAAGTGTGTCATGCGCCTATCATGCGGCCCCTCCCCGTCCAATGAAAGGTTCAAAAGATGCGCCGACTCTAGGCTTCCGCCGCTCAGTCAGGCCGTCCCCGCTCCGCCGGCGACGACGATCCCGCCGTCTCCAGCCCCTGTGCAGCCGCCTGCGCATACGACGCCGAGACCCGGCGGTAGACCGGGGTCAGGAAGGCCAGCAGCGCCGCTGCGATCATGATGATGCCGGCCACCAGGAAGATCAGGGCGATGCCGCGGGAGGTGCCCTCGCCCAGCAGCGGGGCCAGCTGGGCGGCGCCCTCGGCGGACCGCGCATAGGGGATGATCCAGAACTGGGCGATCGGGGCAATGAGGAAGGCGGTGATCGGCGCTGCCGCCGACTCGAAGGCCATGGCGAACCCGAACACCCGGCCCTGCTGGGGCAGCGGCACCACCTGCTGGATGACCGTCTGCTCGGCGGCCTCCACAAAAGGAATCAGTACCAAGTACAGCCAGATGCCCGCGACGTACAGCCACGCCCACTCCCGCAGCGTGAACACAGCGCCGAGGACCCCCATAACCATAACCGCGATGAGCATGGTGCGCAGCGGATTGGACCCGAGTCCGAACTTGCCGATCAGCGCGCCGCCCACGATGAACCCGGTGGATCCCAGTGCGAATACGGCTCCCCACAGCTCCACCGGGAACATCTCCAGTCCATAGGGATCCATCAGCGCCATATAGACGCCGCCGATGAAGTTGTTGAACGTCGTGAATAGGATCAGCGCGAACAGGCCTCCAATGGCGAGGACGGCGGCAACGGAGCCGCGCAGGTCGAATGCGCCGTGGGCGTCCGTGGCGGCCACCCGCACCTCCTCCGGCAGGCGCAGCGTGAGCAGGTGCGCGAAGGCAAGGGCAGTGAGCGCCACGGCGACGACGACCGTCCAGCCCATGCCCAGCAGCCCGACCGACAGCCCGGAGAGCACCGAGGTGACGATAAATGCCAGCCCCTGCACCATGCCCACCAGACCGTTGGCGTTAGCCCGCCGGTCAGGCTCGATGAGGATGGTGACTACGGTGGAGAGGGCGACGTTGCGCATGTTCTCCACCACCGCGCCCACCAGGATGATCACGGCGAAGATCCAAAACCACGGCTGTGTCAGGTCCAGCAGGCTGGCAGCGGGTGTCAGCAGGAACATCACCCCGGCCAGCAGGAACATCACCAGGGTGAAACCAGCGGCGAAGCGCATCACGGCCAGCTTGCGGTAGCGGTCCACAAACGTGCCGAAGCTGATGCTGGATAGGGCAATCAACAGCATGTACGCTCCGCCGATCACCCCGGTGGCGATCACGTTGCGCGTCTCCAGATAGACCCAGAACGTCAGGGCAAACCACAGATAGCTGGTGGTGATGTTGGCCAGGGCGGTGTTTACCAGGATCCCGGCGAACGTGCGGGACCGCTGTGCCGGACTGCGCAAGGACGTGTCGACGTCGTCGGGATCGGCCAGGCTCGGAGACTCAGCGACCCCGGCAGGTGCCGGTTCGTGCTCGGTCATGTGTCCCAGTTTACTGACAACCAATGGGCCCGGGCCCGGCCACCGCGGGGTATTTCGGCTACCCCGCGCTCGCGGCCGAACGCCTCGCTTCGGGTGCCGTCGCGCGGGGGCCTCGGACCCTTAAGCTGAAGCATGGATTTCGACGACGCACTCTGGATCGCGGCCGGGGCAGGCCTGATCCTGCTGATGCTTACGGATGTCTTCCACACACTCCTGTATCCGCGTGGGACAGGCCCGGTCTGCAAGGCGATAATCCGCGGACTCTGGCTGTTAACCAACAAACTCCGGGGACGGGCATCGACAATCGCAGCCCCTCTCGCCATGGCTGCCGTGATCGGTGCCTGGGCCGCCCTGGCGGTGCTGGGCTGGGCTCTGGTGTACTTCCCGTTTCTGCCTGCAGGCTTCGTGTACGGAGACGGGGTGGCGCAGCACGGCGATTTCAGCGAAGCCCTCTACGTCTCGATGGTCACCCTCTCCACCGTCGGCTACGGTGACATCGTGCCGGCCCAGCCTCTGCTCAGGCTGGTCGCGGCTGCCCAGGCCGTGGCCGGGTTCGGGCTGCTAACCGCGACGGTGTCCTGGATTCTGCAGACCTACCCTGCCCTGAGCCGTCGACGGGCGTTGGCCCACCGGCTGAACCAGTTCAGGGAAGCGGCCGGGGCCGAGGGTCTCTCGTCGCTGACTCCCGCCCACGCTGCCGCGTTGCTCGAATCCCTGGCCGGAAACGTGGCATCGGTCAGCATCGACCTGCTGTCCTTCCAGGAAACCTACTACTTCCACGAAGCAGAGCGCAGGGGATCGCTGCCGGCCACCGTGACGTATGCACAACACCTGGCTACTGAAGCCCGGGACCATGACAACACAGAACTCCGCTTCGCCGGACGGATGCTGTACGCGGCGCTGGAGGATCTGGCCGAGGTGCTCCGCGGGAACTTCGGCCACGAAGGGAGCACCTCTTCTGCCGTGTTCCACAGCTATGAACGGCACCACCGGCATCGTAGGGCCGACCCGGACTAAGCGGGGTCGCGCTGGCCGTTGATGATGTCATCGGCGTTTTGGAAGGCCCACGTGACCAGCGGAACCAGCAATGCGCTCAGCTCGTAGCCGCGGCTGGTCAGGCTGTAGTCCACCCGTGGCGGGATGACCGTCTGGGCGCGACGACTGACCAGGCCGTCGCGCTCCAGGGTCTTTAGCGTCTGCGCCAGCATTTTCTCGCTGATGCCATCGGCCCGCCGGCGAAGCTCGCTCCAGCGCTGCTCGCCTTCGGACAGGGCGAGCAGGATGAGTACGCCCCACTTACTGCTGATGTGGTCCAGCACCGTCCGGCTGGGGCACCCTGCCGGAAACACACCAGTAGAAAAGCTCACGGGGAGACTTGTGGCGTTGCTACTAACTTCCATGCCTGTACCTTACCTAAAAGTGCGTACTAACGTTTGGGAAGCAATTGGCTGCGGGTGAGGTTGTGACCGGTGACAGAGTACAAATGGTGAAAGGAAACCCATGAGCATCGTCATCACAGGCGCAACCGGCCAGCTCGGCCGCCACGTTGTTGAAGCACTGCTGGAGCGCAACGTCCCGGCAGGGGAGATTGTGGCCGCCGGCCGCTCCATCGAAAAGCTGGCGGACTTCGCCGCCCGGGGGGTCCAGGTCAAGGCGATGGATTACGCGGACCCGGATTCAGTGGCCGCGGCCCTCAAAGGTGCCCGCAAGGTCCTCCTGATCTCCGGCAACGCCGTTGGGGAGCGGGTGCCGCAGCACCGCACCGTGATCGAGGCCGCCAAGGCTGAAGGCGTGGGCCTCATTGCGTACACGAGCATCGCAAATGCGGACACCTCGGAAATGAAGCTCGCGGCGGAGCACCAGGCCACGGAGGCGCTTCTCAAAGAAGCCGGGGTCCCCTTCGCCCTCCTGCGCAACGGCTGGTACCTGGAGAACTACACCGACCAGCTTCCGGGAGCACTGGCACAGGGTGCGGTGGCCGGCAGCGCCGGCGATGGCAGGATCAGTGGTGCCTCCCGCGCTGACTACGCACAGGCTGCCGCGGCGGTACTTGTTGCCGATGACCAGGCGGGCAGGATCTACGAGCTTGGCGGTGACCAGGCCTTCACCATGACCGAGCTTGCTGCCGAGATCAGTGCCGCCGCGGGCAAGACCATCATTTACAGGGATCTCCCGGCCCAGGAATACGCGGGCATGCTTGCCGGTGTGGGCGTGCCGGAAGCGTTCGCCGAGATCCTCGCGGATTCGGATCTGGGGATTGCCCGCGGTGATCTTCTGGTCACCGCCGGAGACCTGCGCAAGCTCATCGGACGCCCGACTACGTCACTGGCCGAAGCCGTGCGCTCGGCGGCCTCCGCCTAGTTCCCCGACTCCTTCAGACCCTGATCCGAAGGGCGAAACAGGCGCCGGGCACCCCATGGGGTGCCCGGCGCCTGTCGGGTTGATATTCGGGTTCGGGCAGGCGTGAATCTTGGCTCGGCTGCAGCGACTGGGCCGCGGGGGGTGGCCCGCACCTTGCGTTGTGTGTGTGGGGCCGGGAGCGGATCAGCCGTTGATGATCTGGGGGACACCGAGGGCTTTGAGGCCTTCGACGCCGAATTCCAGGCCGTAGCCGGACTGCTTGGCTCCGCCGAAGGGGATGCGGGGGTCCACGGCGCCGTGCTTGTTGATCCAGACGGTGCCGGCCTCGATCCTCGCGGCGACTTCGCGGGCTGCTGAAAGGTCCGAGGACCAGACCGAGGCGCCGAGCCCCACGTCGAGGCCGTTTGCCATTGCAACAGCCTCGTCAACCGTGCTGTAACGGATGATCGGCAGGGCCGGGCCGAACTGCTCCTCGGCCACCAGGGGGTTGTCGTTGTCGATGTCGGCTATGAGAGTGGTCGGGTAGAAGTAGCCGGGCTGCTCGGCGTCCGGGTTTCCGCCGAGCAGGATGCGGGCGCGCCCGAAGCGTTGGCCGCTTCCACGAGGTTGTCGACGACGTCGTACTGTGCCCGAATTCTGTCGCGGTAGGGAATCCTCAAACTCGTCTTCCGGCCACCGCGGGCTTACGTCGCCGAGGAGCGCGGCGTTCTTGGTGGCTGCCGCCGGGAGGGCCCCTTTTTCGCGGGCGCCGGCCGCCGTAGGCTATGGGAGTACATCACACCGAGGAGGCACTTATGCGCACGGCAACACCAGCTGCCCAGGCCGACCAGGTCCGGCATCTTTCAGAGAATCTCATGTCCCAGCTGACCAAGGGGAAGGAGTGGGCCACTCCCGGGGTCGAGGCGGCATTGCAAAGAGTGGTGGCGGGGCTCGATACCGGGATCGAATCTGCGTCCCCGAGGATCCAGGCAGGTCTGCGGCGGCTCGCTGATGAGCTCGCCGGCGGAGTGGAAACTCTGGCACCTCGTGTTCACGAGGGCCTGAAGCGGGTTTCGCCGGACGCAGTCCCGGTTACGGCCCGCGGCCGGGCTAAGTCGAAGCGGACGGCTTCCAGGAAAGCCTGGCTTATTGCCGGGGCGGTGGCCGTCGCAGTGACCGCGGGACTCGCGGCCTGGCGCTCTTTTCGGCCGGGCGATGAAAAACCGGTGCCGTCCGTGAGGGTGCAGCCTGCCAGCGGCGCAAACCCCAGCTCAGACGGCGGCCCCGCAGGCGTCCGGACCTGAGGCACGCTCCCGACAGCGCATCGCAACCCACCTGGTGCCCCCGGCAATGGACGGAGGCACCAGGTGGCCGCGAACCTTTGGCAGCGGTGCCAGCGGCAGGGCAATGGAGACGCCGACGTCGACGCTGCTAAATCCTTATTGTGCTGGCAGCCCAGCCGCGCCACGATGTTCGTATGAACGCTGAAACACCGAAGGCCGTGGAGCTGAACCTTCCCCAGGCCTTCCTCCTTCTGGCAACGAACGACACGGACGGCAAACCTGAAGTCCCTATGTTCGCACTCAGGACCACGTTGGCCGGGGCAATATTGGCCGAGCTGGACCTGATCGGTGCAATCAGGCTCCAGGGGAAGCACGTCAGGGCTACGGGCACAGCCCCGCAGACGGATTTGCAGCACGAGCTGGAGCTCATCCGCGGCAAATCACGGCCGCACACTCCCAAGCGCTGGGTCTCCATGCTGGAGGGCCGCGCCGAAATGCAGCGTGTTTACGAGGGGATGGCGTCCCAGGGCATCGTGGAACATGTCGGCGAAAAACACCTTGGTCTGTTCAAGTCCACCCGGTACCCGGAGAAGGACCATGCTCCTGAGGCGGCGCTCCTGAAAAAGATCCAGGCCGCCCTCGGCAGTGCGCCGTCGGATGCCGGTGCGTCCGCTGCCACGGAGACAGATGCCGGGACGCCCGTTACCGCGACGCCCGTTTCCGGGAAGCCAGCTGCCGGGACGCCCGCTCCCGCGAAGCCTGATGCCAGGGCAGTCGATGCCAGGACCACGGCGCTGATCGCCCTGCTTCAGGCTGCCGGGCTGCTCGGCAAAATCGTACCGGCAGCAGATCAAATCCGGGCCAGTGAGCTGGCGAAGGACTACTGGCCTTCCCGCGCGGTGGAGGAGGAGCTGCGCATGATCAGGCTGGCGGAGGAAGAAGCCCCCGGCATTGAGTAAGCAGTTCAACGGCGAGCATCGGGGGAGTGCCCGGACGGCGCCGGAAGGCTATTTTCGGGGCCCAGAAATCCGCCTGTGTTTCCGGGCCGACCTCCAGGAGAACAGGTTGCGCCCACGGGCACGGCCTTGAGCTGTGCGAAGGGCTCCGCCTGACCCCCAGCGGGCACAACGTGTCGTTACCTTCGGGGAGGGCGGCCGCGATTCCTCCCGGTCTGCCATCCGGCAACGGCGTCGTTCAGGAGCCTGACCTTCACCGGGCCGAAGTCGCCGCGGCGCCGTTTACCGCTACGCGCGGATCCACACTCCAAGGGTGCGTTCCCGTTCGCAGTCATCGTCGCCGTTGTTCGGGTACAGGTGCGGGTGCGCGGCCGCCGTAGTCTCCGTCCGGATGCTGCGCCGCGGGTACAACTACACCGACGGGTCGGACGGGCTGGGGCACCTCGACACCGGGCTGTTCTTTGTTGCCTTCGTCAAGGATCCACGCACGCACTACGTCCCCATGCAGATGGCCATGGCTAAGCAGGACACCCTGGCCGTGGAGTACCTCCAGCACACGGGTTCCGCCCTGGCCGCGGTGCCGCCCGGCGTGATGGCGGGTCAGACAATAACCGCGGCGGCGCAGAAGCAAGTATTGTCGCGGCCCAGCATTCTGATACCAGTCCTGTCGCTGGCGGCGACAGCCGCGTGGGGAGCGTCGTTGGCTGTTGGCCATACCACCACGTTCGACGCCGGTGTCCAACGGCTGGCGCTGTCCGGCCACGTCCTGGCGATGGTGCTGGGGTTCGGTTCCGTGATCGTTGTGGACTGGGTGGGATTCCTGTGGCTGATCGGCAAGCGCGGACTGCATGACACCAGCAGGTTGGAATCGGCTGTGGCCCCGTTGATCTGGGTGGGCCTGGCAGGGCTGCTGCTGACGGGCGCCTTCATACATCCGGATGTCACCATTCCGGCCACCCAGCTGAAGATGTATTGCGCCCTGGGCCTGATGCTCAACGGAATCTCGCTTGTCCCTGTAATGCGCTGACTGACCCGGCGAGGGGTCGGTCCGTTCACCAGAAAGGCAGTGCCGGCACCGGGCCGTCTAAGTCAACATGTTCGGCGTCCCCGCGTGCCAGCCACTGGAGCATGCCTGCGCGGTCGGATAAAACGCGCAGGCCGCCGTCGCCGATCACCCACTCGTCACGTTCTTCGGTCACAAGTGTCATACCCGGAGCACCCTTGGCGCGCAGCGACCGCACCACGGCTTCGAGGGCGTTGAGCAGCGAATCCGGATCGGCTTCCTCGATGGTCCAAGCAGTGCCGAGGTCATGGTGGTGCACCACCACCTCGGCAATCCGGAGCGCCACGATGGACGTGGCGGGGACCGCTTTGCCGCTCACCTGGACTTCCGTGGCCAGGAGTTCCCCGCTTAGCCGCTGTGCCTGCTCGGCAAAGTTTCGGGCGGACTCCCGCAACTCCCCAATGAGCTCCTCCCGCGGCAGGGCCGCCAGGGCAGCGATCTCCCGGGAGCGGGCCTCGCTTGAGTCGTAAAGGGGACGCTCCTCGCCGGAGGTAGCCCAGTCGATGAGCTTTACCAGGGCACGGCCGCTGGAGGCGAGGTGGGCGATGACGTCGGCGCGCGTCCACCCCTCACACAGCGAGGGAACGGTCATCTCGTTGTCGGCAAGGGACTCGACGGTGGCCAGTAACATGTCAGTCTCCCTGCCGAGGCGGGACAGGTCCGAGTGCAGCCGTGCGGAGTTGATCATTGTGCCAGCCTACCCATCGGCCGGTTCCCGGACCACCGTTCCTGGGTCACCTTTCGTATCCAGATCGTATGAACTCAGACGTGCAGCGCCAACGAGGGCTCAATTCAATAAAACCGCTGATTGAGAGCAAATGCATATAATTAACCCCCGGGCGGAAAGCCGGGCATTCCCCTCATATGACTTGAGTCACACGCCTGTCAGGCTGGAAGTAATCGGAGGACGGCCCCTCGGATCCTCCGGGTGCCGTAGGCCTCCACTTCTCCGGAGAGGACTTGGGGACCATGACACAACCGCACGCCGTTATCGCCGAAAATCCGCAAAAGGAGGCGCGCACCGCCAATTGGGTGGCCTTCGTTATCTGTACAGCGCTCTTGTTTGACGGTTACGACCTGGTCATTTACGGCACGATCCTACCGGGGCTGCTCGCAGACCCGAGCCAGATCGGAGCGTTTGATGCAGTCACCGCAGGCCTCCTCGGGTCCTGGGCCCTCATCGGAGTACTCGTAGGTTCACTGATCTGCGGCGCTGTCGGTGACTTTTTCGGCCGGCGCCGATTGATGCTCCTGGGCATCGCCTGGTTCTCCGTGGGCATGTTCGTCACGGCCTTGGCCACCAGTGTCCCTGCCTTCGGTGCGTTGCGGTTCGTGACCGGGCTCGGCCTGGGGGTAGTTATCGCCAGCGCCGGTGCCACCATGGCTGAATTCGCGCCCGCGGGAAAGCGGCAGTTCTACAACGCAATTGTGTATTCGGGGGTCCCGGCAGGCGGCGTCCTGGCCTCAATCATGGGCATCCTTTTCCTCGATAGCATTGGCTGGCGCGGACTGTTCATCATCGGCTCCCTGCCGCTGGTCATTCTCCTGCCTATTGCCTGGCGCAAGCTCCCGGAGTCACCGCGGTGGCTGCTGTCCCGGGGCCGTGAACAGGAGGCCCTGGTCGCCGCGGAACGTACCGGCGTCCCGCTCCTCAAGGAGCGCGTAATCCTGCAGGTCGGCGCCGCGCCACAGAAGTCCGGCTTTGCGGCCGTCTTTTCCCGCCAGTTCGCCGTTGCATCCATCCTGCTGGGGCTAATGTCCTTCTCTGGCCTGCTGCTGACATATGGACTCAACACATGGTTGCCCAAAATCATGGAGGGCTACGGCTATGGGCGGACGTACTCCCTGTATTTCCCGCTGGCGCTGAACCTTGGCGCGGTGGCGGGCGGTTTGCTCGCATCCCGTCTGGCGGACAAAAACGGCCCCCAGCGGGTTATCGCCGCGACCTTCTTGCTGGCGACGATTTCCTTGGCGCTTATGACCTTTAGCTTTCCGTTGCCGTTGCTTTTTGTCTTTATCGCCCTCGCGGGCGTGGGAACGCTTGGAACCCAGGTGCTGATCTACGGGTTCCAGTCCAACTACTTCACCACCAATGCCCGGGCAGCGGGCGTGGCATGGTGCGCCAGCGTGGGCCGGCTGGGCGGGGTGCTCGGTCCGATCATCGGCGGGTGGCTGGCCGCCGCGGGCATCGGCGGTTCCACCGCCTTCTACATTTACGGGGCAGTCGCACTCCTCGGTGCTGTCGTCACCGTCCTGGTGCCCCGCCAGCGCAGGCTTGAGGAGGCCGAACACAAAGTCGAGGAGATCGCCGAAGGCCGGGCAGGGGGCAGCATTCCTGCTGGAAAGATCTCTTAGTCCGCGTGGCTGCCCTGGCCAATATTACGTCTACGAAATTTCCTAGTAGGGCTTATTATGGTTATTCTGTGAATCAATCACGAGCCCAGGGCAGCGTCGCGCGGGGCCGGTTAGCGGAAGGACGGCACCACGTTGGACATCCGCCAACTGAACTATTTCATCGCGGTTGCTGAGGAGCGGCATTTCGGCCGCGCGGCCAAACGCCTGCATATGGCGCAGCCACCCCTCTCGCAGCAGATCCGCCAGTTGGAAGAGCAGCTTGGGGTCCAATTGCTCAACCGGACCACCCGCAGGGTGGACCTGACAGCGGCAGGCCAACTCTTGCTGGACCGCGGACGGCAGATCGTCAACGACGTCGCGACCCTTCAGGCCGACGTCTACCAGGTCGGGAAGGGCGCCACCGGCGTCCTCCGCGTGGGCTTCTCAGGGTCGGCAACTTACGGCGTCATGCCCCAGATCGCCCGCCTTGCCAAACAGGTCCTGCCGGGCCTGTCCCTTGCGCTGCACGGTGAAATGCTGACGCCATCCATGGAAGCGGGGCTGCGGGACGGCACTCTGGACGCCGCGTTGTTGCGTCCCCCCGTCGCTTCCCAGGAGATCGACTACCGGATGGTGACCCAGGAGCCGCTCGTCCTTGCGCTTCCCTCGTTCAGCGCCCTGGCCGTGGATCGGCCTGTGGCGATGCATGAACTGCAGGACCAGGACTTCATCGCCTACGGGCCCGAATCCGTGCTCTACCGCACCACCGCGGACCTGTGCCGCCAGGCGGGCTTCCAGCCACGCATCACCCAGGTGGTTGGGGAGACCTCCACCATGCTGGCATTCGTAGCCGCAGGGGGCGGGGTGGCGGTCATGCCGTCCAGCGTTCAGGCCTTCCAGCTTGAAGGCGTGGCCTACCGGGAGATTGAAAACGTCCCCATGGTGGAGCTCGCTGTCGCCTGGCTGCGGGGGCATCACTCTGCGTTGCTACACAACTTCTTGGACGTCGTCGTTACCGCAACTGCGGCACCCCCGGCGCCGGTCCCGGCCTCCGGCCCTGCGCCGTTTCCCACTGATGAAAGGCTCTCCCACTCATGAAGATCAAGGCTATTGAGGCGATTCCCTACTCGATCCCGTATCTTCATCCACTGCATTTTGCTTCCGGATCGGTGCACGAGGCGGACCATGTTCTCATCAGGCTTCGCACCGACGATGGAGTGGTGGGCACCGCTGACACGCCGCCGCGCCCCTACACCTACGGGGAGACGCAGAAGTCGATCGTTGCGGTGGTGGAGGATGTTTTTGCTCCCCAACTGATCGGGGTCGACATATTTGACCGTGAGAAAGTCCAGGCGATCCTGTACCGCACGGTGCACAACCAGACCGCCAAGGGGGCCGTGGACATCGCCCTTTGGGACGTCATAGGCAAAACTCTCGGTCAGCCGGTGACAAAACTGCTGGGTGGGTACTCCGACTCCCTCCGCGTCTCCCATATGCTCGGCTTCAAGCCCGCGCAGGAGTTGCTGGCGTTGGCCCTCGAGTTCCGCGAGACGTATGGCATCAACACGTTCAAGCTCAAGACCGGCCGCCGTCCCCTGCACCTCGACATCGAGGCCGCTCGGGTATTGCGGGAGGGCCTCGGCGAGGATGCCGAGCTCTACATGGACGCCAACCGCGGCTGGTCTGCCAACGAGGCAGCCGAGGTACTCCGCCGGACGGTGGATTTGGGACTGCAGTTCCTTGAGGAGCCCGACGACGCCCGCGAGGTCCTCGGCCGCCGCCGCCTTGTGGAGAACTCTCCCATCCCCATTGCCGCAGACGAATCTGCCGCGAACCTCGGTGAGGCCGCACGGGAAATCCTCACCGGGGGCGCCAACCTGCTGGCTGTAAAGACGGCACGGTCCGGCTTCACGGAGGCGGCCAAGATCGTCGGGATGGCCGAGGGAATGGGCATCGACGTTTATATCGGCAACCAGATCGACACCCAGGTCGGCACGGCCGCGTCGGTGACCTTCGGCGCCGCCTTCGCCCACACCGCCAAGCGCGCAGCGGAACTCTCCAACTACCTGGACATGGCCGACGACCTGCTGGCCAAGCCTTTGGTCATCACCGGGGGGCGCATCCATGTGCCCGAGGGCCCCGGCGTGGGTACCGCTGTTGACGAAGAAAAGCTCTCCCTTTACCGCACCGATCGATAGCAACCCCTTTACCGAAAGGACATTCATGAAGTACCTGGTCCACATGGACGTAAACCTGCCAGCCGACCTGCCAGCCAACGAGGCAACGGAAATCAAGGCCAAGGAGAAGGCCTACTCGCAGCAGTTGCAGCGCTCGGGCAAGTGGCCGGAAATCTGGCGAGTTGTGGGCGAATACGCCAACTACTCGATCTTCGACGTCGATTCCAACGACGAACTCCATGAGATCCTGCAGAACCTGCCGCTGTTCCCGTATATGGACATCTCAGTGGTGCCGCTCGCGAAACACCCCTCCGACGTCAAGTAAGCGCCGGCGTCAACTACTGAACGCCGTCAGGGGCTCTATTGCCGGCCGTGTTCCGAGTCAATCCCGAGCCCGGAACGCGGCCGCGAGCTCGCTGCGGGAGCGGATTCCCATTTTCCGGTAGAGCCGGGTCAGGTGGTACTGCACGGTCTTCTCCGCCAGGAACAGGGCCCGGGCCGCCTCCTTGTTGGTGGCGCCGCCCGCTACTAGTTCGGCCACCGCCCGTTCCTGTGCTGTGAGCTGGAGGTGGTGATCGCTGAGCGCGGTGAGTACGGGGTCGGCAGGGTCGGGCATATTTCCGACGTCGAGGCCCGTTGCCTTGAGCTCCCGGTCGCACCGTTCCACGTAGGTGGCCGCACCCAGGGAGTCGTATAGGTCGCGGGCCGCGCGCAGGACTGTCGACGCCAGGCGACGTTTGCCCGCCCGTCGCATGCTCTGGCCGAAGGCAAAACTAACGCGTGCCCGCAGATACGGTCGGTTGAGCCCCCTAAGGTAGCCCAGGGACGCCTCGAAATGTCCCCTGGCTGTGTCGGGGTCTCCCTGCGCGGCTACCAGCCGGCCCCTCGCCCACGCCATCCGGGCCATATCCGAAGGCACTTCCCGCTCGCGCGGCACGCGCTCGAACGCCGTGAGGAACGAGTCCGCGGCGTCGAGCTGGTCAGTCATGACGAGGGCGTTGACGTATGTGTCCTGCCAGGGCCAGAAGGACACCCTGTTCTCCGTCCACGGGTCAAGCTCCGTCAGCGGCTGCAGGACGGCCAAAGCACCTTCGTAGTCCGCCCTCGCCTCGTGGAAGCGGGCACGGGCGAGGCTCGCCGGCACCTGCATGGCGCGATAGGTCCCCGGCTGCACCGCGGCCTGCGAAACGTAGTACCGTGCCCGCTCCCAGTCTCCCCGCATGGACCAGAGCTCTGCCGCAGTCCAATAGAGCAGCGGGCGGATCAGCGGCATTCGCGAGGTCTCGAGGCGCGCGGAAGCGCGCACCACGGTGGCGGCCGCCGCATCCCAGTTCCCGAGAACTAAGTGCGTACGCGCCAGCCACGCCTCGGCCCAGAGGGAAATCCGCATCGACCCGCCCCGGTACTCAGTGGGGGCCGCGGACTCGAAGTTCACCAGCGCAGTCTCAACGTTGTCAAGGCGCAGCGCCAGCCAGCCCGCGCCCATCTGGACGCGCTGTTTTTGGGCGTTCTCGGCAGCGTGTTCGAAGGCCCGGTGATAGGAGGCCTCCGCCTCGGAAAGCCGGCCCTGTGCATACAGGCCCAGGCCGTAGATGGCCTCTGATTCAATGTGGGCGGGGGTTCCCGGCGGCGTAAGTTCCATGGCCCGTTCTGCCCAAGTAGTAATCATTGGGCCGTCCCAGGATGCTACCCCGTGCAGGACCAAGCGCTGCGCCACCTGCGCTGCGGCGGATGGATCACGCTGCGGGTTGGAGGTGCGCCAGGCCATCTCCAACTGTGTCTGCGCGCTGTCGTTCTGTCCCGACGCGGTGGAGAGGTAGCCCAACACAGAGGAGCGAAGCGGCGACGACGGCAGGGCGTCCACTGCCGCGGTCCACATCTGGGCCTGGGCAATGTTGCCGGAACCCACCAGGGCATCCACGGCCCTCAGGAGCCTGTCGTTCCGGGAACGGATGTCCTGGGAAAGCCGGGACGCGGAGAACAAAGCTGTTGAGGCATCCTGCCACGCTCCTACCAGCGCCTGGCGTCGGGCGAATTCCTCCAGCTCCTCGGCCAGGCCTTCGTCGGCGCCGGGTGTGGCAGAGACGCGGTGGCCCAACCGTTCGCCCTCGGGCTGCACGGCTTCAGCGGCAAGCCGATGAAGCGCAATGCGCCGGCTGGGAATGATCTGTTCGTAGATGGCCTCGGCGGTACCTGGTTCAAAGAACACCACGGCGGAACGCGCCTGGTCAACGGTCAAGCCCAGCAGTCCGGCACGGTGTCCCTCGTCGAGTGGCTCCATGACGGACTCCACCCCGCTCACCTGGGAAACCTCTGCCGGGCTTGCGGCGCGCCCGAGCACAGAGGCAGCCTCCGCGACAGCAACCAGCCCCGGGGTCGCTGCGCCCAGGACACTGCGCACCCGGGCTCGCACACGGGAAGTCGGCGGCAGGGAGGGAAACCACGTCTGCCAGGTTTCCACCGGCAGCTCATGGAGCAGCTCCACGATCGGTTGTGCCAGCCCTCCGGTGTGCTGGACCAGGCCGTGGGCCGCCGTCGCACTGAGATCGACGCCGCGGATCCTCCTGGCGAGATCCTGAACCTGCTGCGGGGTCAGCGGATCCAGAGGGATAGAGGCCACCTGATGGCCCGTCAGGAAGTCCAGCGCACCGGCGGGGACCCGTAAAGCGTCATCGGGATTGAGCGTGAGCACGAACAAAATCCGCTTTCCATGCAGCCGGCGCATGACGAACGTGAGGATACGCAGGCTCTCCACGTCCAGTTTGTGGACGTCGTCGACGGCAACAACCACGCTGCCCTGCGACTGCAGTCCTTCGAGGTGGGTGCTGAGTGTGGAAGCGTAATTAACCACTTCGTCGGGGGTGAGAGCCCCAACGGGGCCCGCGGACAAGGCCATTCCGGAGTCGTAATCCTTGGCCGAGCGCAGCGGCAACGTGCGCATGAGCTGGGAGTACCCCGCTAGCGGAAACTGTGCCTCCCATTCATCGCCCATGGCGGACAGCACACGGACACCACGGGCCACGGTGCGGCAGTGCTCAAGAAAGAACTCCAGTACGGCGGTCTTCCCCGCCCCGGTTGGACCGGTGATCACCACTGCGCCGACGTTGCCCTTGCGGACCGTGCGCAACATCTCTAACAGCTCTTCAAAGACCGCTGACCGGCCTACAAGCGGCAAGTCCTCCGCCACTCCGCCGTGTATGGATGCCGCCGTCATGGCCGCAACTCTACCGGAGCCAGCGGACCGGACCCGGCGGCGGGCATCCATCACAGCGGCCTCAGCCCAAGTCCCCGCCAGCGACTGGGAGGATGCTGCCAGTTAGGAAGGACGCTTCATCTGATCCCAGGAAGACGATGGGAGCGGCCTGTTCGTCCAATGTCCCGTAGCGCTTCAGAAAGGACGATTCAACGGTTTGGTCAACAATCACCTGGTACCAGGCCTTTTCCGTGGAGGACTCGGCCTCCGGCCCCCGCTTGACCTTGCGGGGTGGCGCCTCGGTACCGCCCGGGGCTGTGGCCACCACGCGGATACCGCGTCCGCCCACCTCCATCGCCAATGACTGGGTCAAGGCATTGACACCACCCTTTGCCGCCGCATACGGCACGCGGTGCATTCCGCGGGTGGCCACCGAGGAAACGTTGACGATGGTGCCCGAGCCCTGCTGCAGCATGGCCGGCAGCACAGCCCGGCAGGCCCAGAGGGTGGGAAAGAGCGAGCGGCGGATCTCTTTCTCAATCTTGTCCTCGTCGTACTCTTCGTACGGGCGGGCCCAGATGGTGCCACCGACATTGTTGACCAGTACGTCCACCCGGCCGTGGGCTGCCAGCGCCGCGTCCACAGCCAGCTGCGCGCCCGCGAACGTCTCAAGGTCAGCGTTCACTGAGGTAGCGGAGCCTCCTGAACCGGAACGCTGCGCGGCCTCCTGGATCCCTTGCGCCACCTCATGAACCAAATCGGCCCGGTCTACAAGGACGACGGCGCCGCCCTCGGCACCGATCCGCTCTGCTACCTTCTGGCCAATGCCCTGGGCGGAACCGGTCACAACGGCCACCTTCCCGGCGTACCGGCCGGGAGTAACGAACTGTCCCGCATATGGTCGCGTCATCAGTTGCCAGCCTTGGCGTCGATCGCCCCTGACATGGTTTCCTTGGCATCGCGTGCATGGGCCATGATGACCTCCCGCGCCCGCGCCTTGTCCTGGCGCTCGAAGGCATCAACAATATCAAGGTGGTCCTGTGTGACCCGCTCGAAGATCGGGGTTCCCTTTTCGAAGGCCGCCGCCATCTGCGCGTGGACGTCCAGCCGACGGTAAGACTCGAGCAGCATCGGGTTGTCGCAGACCACGAAAAGGTATTCGTGGAACTCCTCATTGGTTCGGGCGAACTCATCCGGTTCCTGAACGGCGCCGGCCCTAACAAAGAGCGTGGTGGCCTCGGCAAGCCGGCGGAACTGGTGCAGCTGCTCTTGGCTGAGACGGCCCAACATCAGCTCGCTCACTGCAAGTTCCAGTCCCATGCGGGCGTCAAGCTGGGCGAAGCTGTCCTCCTTGCGGAAATCCAGCCGGCCGGTCTCCAGGGAGGAGACAGCCTCGCTGCGGCTCATCGTGTCGCCTTCCGCCTCAATCTTCTCCGCGGGTGCAGGTGCACCTGTTTCCGCGTCGCCCCCAGTGGTTTCCTTCGGGGCAAAGCGCTCGAAGTAGAAGTTGGCGGGCTTGATGCCCTCGGAGTCCAGCCACTTCGACACTGCATTGACCATGGGAGGCGGTCCGCACAGGTAGATGTCAACGTCGCCATCGTTTAGGTGCGAGGGCTCAATAATCTGGGTGACATAGCCCGTATGGGGAGCAGACGTGTCGGGTTCGGACGCAATGTAGTCCCACGTGAATCCGGGCAGCTTCGCCTCATATTCCCGCAGCCAGTCCAGACCGACGATGTCCGCCTCACGGGTGAGGCCATAAATCAGATGGACGGGTGCCGACGGCGGGTTCTCGGAGAGCTTCTCGAGGATGGACAGGAGTGGGGCCAGGCCCGTGCCGCCTGCGAGGAGCAACAGGGGGCGCTTGGGCTCACGCAGGAAGAACGAGCCATAGGGACCCGTGAATTCAACGGTGTCGCCCACCGCCGCCCGGTCACGCAGGTATTCGGACATGGCACCCTGGGGCGTCACCCGCACCATGAATGAGGCATCCTGCACCTCGGGGCCGCTGCTGAACGAATAGGAACGCTCGGCGTCGGTGCCGGGGACCTTGATGTTGACGTACTGGCCCGGCAGGAAGGCCAGGGCGTCCCGGTTTTCCACCGCCAGGGTGAAGGAAACTGTGGTTTCCGAATGCTTGTCGAGTTCCTTCACCGTGGAAGTGAAGGTGGTGGCAGACGTTTTCGCGGATTCCGACGTGGCGGGAATCTGAATGGCCAGATCCGACTCCGGAACCGCCTGGCAGGTGAGCATGTAACCCTTTTCGAGCTCCTCCTCCGTCATCGCGTCGTCAATGTAGTCGCCCGGATCGAAGGAGCCGGAATCGCAAAACGCTTTGCAGGTGCCGCAGGCACCGTCGCGACAGTCGGATGGAATGTTGATCCGTGCCTTGTACGCGGCGTCCATCACGGTCTCGTAGTCGCCGACTTTGATGACCTTGGTGACGCCATCCTCGAAGCTGAGGGCTACTTTGTGGCCCATGATTTCCTCCTGGCTGGGGGTCACGTCGTCGCGACCCGGGAAAGTGCGGATATGCCCGTTGAGAGCGGGTTTTCGAAACGGTCAACGCCGGCGCCCGGGAAGTGCCAGGCGCCGGCGCGGGGCCGTCAGATCATGTAGACGTCCACCACGTGGTGGATGTAGTCGTTCTTGAGGACGACCTTCTTTTTCAGGATTACCGGCTCGCCGCCGCCGAGGTCGATCGTGTAGAAGCTGTTCCCGAAGTACGTGTCCGTGGTGTTGTAGCGGAAGTACAGGGTGAACCAGTTGAAGCGCACCTTCACCTGGTCGCCGTCTTGCTCCATGATTTCGATGTCTGTGATGTTGTGCCCGGTGCGGGGCTCCGGGAGGGAGGTCGCTGAGGACCGATCTGTCTTGATCCGGAAAATACGGTCCTCAATGCCGCCGCGATTGTCGTAGTAGATGAGCGAGATCTCGTTCTGCGGATCCTCGGTCAGCCGGTCATCGACGTCCCATGCGGGCATCCAGAACTCGGAGTCGGGATGGTAGCACTGAAGCCACTCATCAAACTGGCGATCATCCAGCAGGCGGGCCTCCTTGTACAGAAAGGCACGGACGGTTTCGAGGGTGGCGATCTCCTCGGCGCTCTTGAGCGCCGCAGCTGGTCTGGTCAGGTTTGTCATGGGTTATGCACTCTCTCTGGTTCCACTTGGTCTGCGTCAGGCGGTGACGGGAACGGTATCCCGTGCGGAGTGCTCCCCTTCCGCGAGGGCCCGGTCCATGACTTCCTTCCAGTACCCGTGCTGGATGGGGTAGAGCCCCTCGTCCTCGGTGCGCACCCCGGACGCGATGACCTTGGTCATGCCCAGCGCCTGGGCCTGTTCGTCGGGGCCGGCAATCTCATGGGTGGACCCGCGGGTCATGTCGTTCCATGGCGCCGAGGTGGCCCAGTAGGTCTTGTTGCAGGACCGGAACTCCTCAAGGTCGTCGGGGGTGGCCATGCCGGTGGCGTTGAAGAAGTCCTCGTACTGTCGGATGCGCTTGGACCGGTTCTCCTGCGATTCGCCCTTGGGTGCGATGCAGTAGATCGTCACCTCGGTCTGGTCCGCCGAGATGGGGCGGAAGTGGCGGATCTGCGAGGAGAATTGGTCCATGATGTAGACATTCGGGTACAGGCAGAGGTTCCGCGAGATGTTGATCATGAAGTTCGCCATCTCCTCGCCGTACTTTGCAACGAGCTCCTCGCGGCGGTCCCACAGAGGACGGTCCTCCGGGTTTGTCCATTCCTGCCACAGCAGCAGGTGTCCGTGGTCGTAGGAATAGAAGCCACCCTTGACCTTGCCCCACTTGCCGGCGTCCATGGCCTTGGTCGTGTTGGCGGAGTCTCCGGCGCTGCGGCGGGCCGTAGTGGCGGCGTAGTTCCAGTGCACGGCGGTGACGTGGTAGCCGTCGGCACCGTTCTCGGCCTGCACCTTCCAGTTGCCGTCGTACGTGTAGGTGGACGCCCCGCGCAGCACTTCGAGTCCCTCCGGGGACTGGTCCACGATTGAATCGATGACCTTGGTGGCGTCACCCAGGTGCTCTTCGAGCGGGAGCACGTCAGCCTTCAAGGAACCGAACAGGAAGCCACGGTAGGACTCGAACCGGGCAACCTTGGTGAGGTCGTGGGAGCCCTCTTTGTTGAAGGTCTCCGGGTAGCCGGCGTTGCGGGAGTCCTTCACTTTCAGCAGCTCACCGGAGTTCTTAAACGTCCAGCCGTGGAACGGGCAGGTGAAAGTGGTGCGGTTATCCGTCTTGCGGCGGCACAGCATGGCGCCGCGGTGTGAGCAGGCGTTGACGATGCAGTTTAGGTTTTCGTCCTTGTCGCGCGTGATCACCACGGGTGTGCGGCCGATGTTGGTGGTGAAGTAGTCCCCCACGTTGGGGATCTGCGACTCATGGGCGAGATAAACCCAATTGCCTTCGAAGATATGTTTCATCTCCAGTTCGAAAATCTCTTCATCGGTAAAAATTTCGCGCTTGGCTCGGATTACGCCGTTCTCGCGGTCGTCGATCACGGCGTCGGCAAGGACCTCGCGGACATGGGCCAGGTTCTCGGTCATGGCGTGCTCCTTCATTGGAGGGTGCTGGACGGATGAGCGGGAGGTCCGGGCCAACCCGCGGTGCCCAGGGGGAACGTTGTCAGGCAATTCTCCCCTACCGTGACCGCACTCACATCAGGCAAACACCTAGCGTCGGCCAAGGGTACCTTTATGTCCGCTTCAGGACTGAAAATAGGCAGAATCGATATTTGTAACGTCCTTATTTGAGGCCTACGATGAGACGGACATCACGCATGGCCGCGTTGCGGACAGGTTCAGACCTTGCCCCACCGGTTCGCAATGGGTGCAGGAAAACTTTCCTGACCCCTGCTCAAGAAGGAGTATGAAGATCACCATGACTGAGACCCAAGCGGATCCCCGCAAAGAGGACGAGGGCACTGCCGTCGAAGCCGGCTCCAAGGCCACGGAGCGTTTTACCGCCTCAGGCAAGCTCGCGCCGCTGGATGTGCCGAAGGAGAGGGTGAGCCTGCTGGCGGGGGCACTCATCAAAGCCGCCAACGACATCGTCGTCGAACACGAGGTCACCTACGAGGAATACAACGCACTCAAAGCCTGGCTCATTAAGGTGGGAACCGACGGTGAATGGCCGCTGTTCCTCGACGTGTGGCTGGAGCACACTGTGGAGGACGTCAACTCCCAGGACCGCCCCGGCACCGTGGGTACCATCGAGGGACCCTACTACGTGCCGGGCTCCCCGGTACTCCAGACCCCGGCCACCGTGGAGATGCGAGAGGACGAGGAGGGCACGCCACTGCACTTCAGCGGCCGCTTCACCGATACCGATGGTAACCCCATCCAGAACGCCCAGGTGGAGATTTGGCACGCGGACAGCGCCGGTTTCTACTCCCAATACGCCCCGGGCCTCCCCGACTGGCTCTTCCGCGGCACGGTCAAGGCGGACGACGACGGCCGTTTCGTAATCAACACGATGCGCCCGGCGCCCTACCAGATTCCCACGGACGGGGCCTGCGGGCAGCTGATCAGCGCAGCAGGCTGGCACGCCTGGCGCCCGGCGCACATCCACATCAAGGTGTCCGCGCCTGGCTTCCAGCCCGTAACCCAGCAGCTGTACTTCCCCGGTGACCCGCACAATGCCGACGACATCGCCTCGGCAGTCAAGCCTGAACTGATGCTGGACCCCAAGCCTCGCACGGACGGCCCGGCCGGCGAAGAAGTGGTCTATGACTACGTCCTCGCCAAGGAAGGCCAGCACAAGTAGGAATCACCGCTGACACCCGGCGCCGGCGCCTCCGCCCGGCACCGAAGGCGCCCTGGAGTGCAAACTCCGGGGCGCCTGTATTTTTGCCACCGCTGCCAGGAGCCCGAATGCCGCCATCCCGTCAGGACTCACCCGCCGTCGCCCCCGTGGGAGCCGCTGCCGATCCGGTACCTCAACCCCTGCTGGAACGCCCGGACGTTCGCCCCGCAGGCCTACGCCAGGTCGTCCGTGACCTCGGACTGCCCTATGTTTCCAACGGGATGATCGGCCTCATCTTCTCCGCCTCCGGCCCGATAGCCGTTACCCTGGCCGTCGGAGCGGCGGGAGGACTCACCGAAGGCCAACTCGCGTCTTGGGTGTTTGGCATCCTTTTTTCGGGTGGGGCGGCGACTCTGGTCATGTCAGTCCTCTATCGACAACCCCTCGGCTTCGCCTGGTCCATCCCCGGGACGGTGCTCCTGGGCCCGTCTCTGCAGCACTTGTCCTTTCCGGAAGTAGTGGGGGCCTTCTTCACATCCGGAGCTCTCGTCCTCGCGCTGGGCGCCACCGGAGTGGTGCGGCGGATCATGGCAGTGGTTCCGATGCCGATCGTCATGGCCATGGTGGCCGCTGTATTCCTAAAGTTCGGCACAGACATCGTCACCTCAACCCAGACGAACGCTGTGGTAGCCGCCCCCATGGTGGCCGCATTCCTGGTCCTCACGGCCGTGCCCACCCTTGGCAGGTTCCTCCCGCCGGTGCTCGGCACCCTCGCGGTTGGGTGCCTCGCCGTGGCGGCAAGTGGTCAATTTTCCATTCAAAAAGGCGGACCGGTTCTGGCCACCCCGGTCTTCACCCCTCCAGAGTTCACCTGGGCTGCCCAGCTCGAGCTGGTTGTTCCCCTGGCCCTCACTGTGTTGTTCGTTCAGAATGGCCAGGGCATCGCAGTGCTCCGTGCCGCCGGCCACAATCCGCCGGTCAACGTCTTCGCCATCGTTTCGGGCGCGTTTTCGTTGCTCAATGCCGGCTGCGGCGCTGTCTCAGCATGCGTGACCGGTCCTACCAACGCCCTCATGACGTCCTCAGGAACCAGGCAGCGCCAGTACGCAGCTGCCGTGGTGTACGGCATCCTGGCTATGGTCTGCGCCCTCCTGGCGCCCACCCTCACTCGGCTCATGCTCGCCACGCCGAAGGAATTCATCCTGGCGTTGGGCGGCATTGCGATGCTGCGGGCTCTCCAGCAAGCCTTTGTGACTGCCTTCGCCACGACCTTCACCTTGGGATCCCTGGTGACCTTCGTCGTGACCATCTCCGGCATGAGTCTCTTCAACATCCACCCGGCGTTCTGGGGCCTCGTCATCGGCTGCACGGTGTCCCGGCTGCTGGAGCGCGCGGACCAAGGTCCTAACGCCCCAAGATGACCAGGGGCACGTCTTACGCCTACAGCACCTGGCTGGTCCTGGCCGGGCCTAGGTGCTGAGCTGCCAATGGGCTCGGATTGCCTCCGCAATTCGGCTAGCGGCGACATCGACCCGGAAGGCAACGGGTGCGGTCGCGGTCTCTTCGACGACCGCGTCACTGTACACGCGGCCGCATGATGGGCACAGCGTGTAGAGGTCCTCATCCTCAGGCCATTTGGCCAGCCCGGCGGGGATGGCGGTGTTCGCTCCGATGTAAACCGGGATGCCCTGTGAGTTGCACTGGATCAATCCGCTTTGGCTGACAGTGTTGCCGCATACGCAGGTGATGGTGGTGACATCATGGCCGGTGACATCGGCGGTTTCAATGTCCATGATGAGCTCCCCGGCGTTGTTGGAACGTTGTGCTTTTAGCCTATGCCTGTGGACGGCAACAGCACCAACGTCAAGTGAGCCAGCCTTGCGTCCGACGGCGGGATGTCCCGCCGTCGGACGCCTTGGGCGACTTGAACGATCCCGCGGCGGAATCTAGCGGCTGCTCACCTGACCGAACAGCTTCGCGATGGGTGCGAGCACGAGCGGGCGGGCGGCGTACCATCCAGCCACCGTGATGCCGATTGCGGCCGCGAAGAGCCAGAACCCGGTCCAGTTCACCGCGTCGGTGCCGCCGAACATGTGGTTCAGGTTGCGCAGCGCACCGGTCGCGAACACCAGGAACACGTGGATGAGGATGAACAGCACGAAAAACAGCATCGTCGGGAAGTGAACCGCGCGAGCGGCCTCCACCGGGTAGATCTTGTTCAACGCCTTCGCGTTCTTCGGCCAGAATTCGCTCATGCGCACACCCGTGATCGCCGCCAGCGGGGCCGCGATGAACACCACGAGGAAGTACATGAGCTGTTGCAGGCTGTTGTAATTCACCCAGCCGTTCTCAACGGGCCAGTCGAGGGTCATGTACTGCAGGAGCGCGGAGAGCGCATTCGGGAACACCTCCCAGCTGGTCGGCACGATTCGCATCCAGTGGCCCGAGGCAAACAGCAGCACCACAAAGATGAGTCCGTTGGCCAGCCATAAAATGTCGAGCGACTGGTGCAGCCACAGGTTGATGCTGATCTTCTTGCCACCGCCCTTCGGCGTCCAGAACGCCGGAGGCTTCTGCTGGGTGCGCACCTGATAGCCGGAGCGAATGATGAGCACCATCAGGAAGAAATTCAGGAAGTGTGTCCACTGCGCCCACCACGGGAAGCCCGGCTCGGCCGTCTCGGGCAGGTGATACTCCCCAGGGTACCGCTCAAGGAACTCCGGCACGCCCGGCAATGTGGTCACACCTCGAGCGGCGAGCACAAGAATCGCTGCGGCGGCCACGGCCCCGACCGCGAGGAGCACGACGCGCTTGATCCACTGGCCCAGGGTACGCGAACCGTATAGCCTCGCCTCGGCCTGTGGCCTGACCGGCTTTTCGGCGGCGACGGACGTTGCCGCCGACGCCAGCGCAGGGACCGCGGGTGCACTCGCTGGAGCTGGCGGTTCCGCCTCGGCAACGGTCTCCACCACGCTGGCAGCGCGGGCAGGGGCCGGGGCGATGTGTTCGGGAGCTGGCAGCCCCACAGGGGCGGCGGCGACCGCCGGAGCAAGGCCAGCTGGCGGCCACGGTTCACCATCGGGGACGCGGGGGAGCCCGCGGCGAAGCGGGGTGGCTCCCGTCGTCGGTGTGGCCGGCGCGGTGGCCGGAGCAGCTGCAGCCGGCGTCGCTGCCGGCACTGTTTTCTCAGCAGCAGCAGCAGCAGCAGCAGCCGCGGCCGGCGCTGGCGCGGCGCCTGCGGCGGGAGCCCCGGACAGAGCCGCCACTGATACCGAAACCTGGCCAGCTGGCGGCCAAGGATCGCCGCCCGGCACGCGCGGCAGGCCACGGCGCAGCGGCCGCGGTACCGAGGCGCCGGCGTTCACCGCAGGGACCGGAGCGGACACCGCCGTCGTACGCGGTGCCGCTTCCGCCGTGACAATGCGCACTGGCACCAGGCCCGCTGCAGGCCAGGGGTCACCGCCCGCGACGCGCGGCAGGCCCCGTCGAATGGACCGAGACAGAGGCGCCATCGTTACTTCTTCCGAGCTTCAAGTGCGCTGATCAGCTGGGGAACGACCTTGAAGAGGTCGCCGACCACACCGAAGTCGGCGATCTCGAAGATTGGCGCGTCTGAATCCTTGTTGATGGCGACGATCGTCTTCGCGGTCTGCATGCCGGCCCGGTGCTGAATCGCGCCGGAAATGCCCAGCGCAATATACAACTGTGATGACACGGAAACCCCGGTCTGTCCGACCTGATGCGACTGCGGGACGTAGCCTGCATCCACCGCGGCACGCGAAGCACCAACGGCAGCACCGAGTGCATCGGCGAGCTGTCCAACGAGGGCGAACTGTTCCTCCGACCCGAGTCCGCGGCCACCCGCGACAACCTTCGCGGCACCACGAAGCTCCGGCCGCGAGGTGGCGGCAACTTCCTCCTCGAAAGAGTCGATTCGCGCGGCCGGCTTCCCGGAGGGCGTCACTGCCAAGGTCTCCGACGCTTCCGGCTGAGCCGTCGCACGCGCCTCGATGGAGCCCTGGCGAACCGTAATCACCGGCGCCCCGAACGTGGACGTTGAGGTCACGTTGTAGGCACCGCCGTAGACGGAGTGGTGAGCCACGACGCCCTCGTCATCACGTGACACACCGATCGCATCGGCAGAAACCGCTGCACGCGAACGAGCAGCGTAACGGCCGGCAAGGTCGCGCCCATTCAGGGAATGCGAAATCAGGATCGCGTCTGGCTGAACCCGCTCCGCCGCGGCGGCAAGCGCGTCAACCCCCGGCACGCCGAGCGCGGACGGATCCGGAGTCTCCGCGATCAGGACGTGCGCGGCACCTAGGACCGCGGCCTCCGCCGCGGCGGCGCTCCCGGCGCCGGGTGAGGCGAGCACCAAGGCAATTGGCGTGCCAACGGCAGCGGCAGCGCCGAAGAGTCCGGGGGCAGCTTTCTCGAGTTCACCGGAAGCCTGGGTCTCCACGACGACGAGGATTGCGTCACGAGGGAATTCAGTCATGTCGTTGCTCCTTACGCCAGTCGGTTTTCGATGAGGAAGCCGGCGAGCTTCTCGCCGGCATCACCCTCGTCAATGATCTTGACCCCCGCCGTCCGCGGCGGCTTCTCTGCGACGGTCAGCATGATCGAACGCGCGGCGTCCGGGTTCTCGGCCGTGATCCCGAGGTCTGCGAGGGTAATGGTCTCAAGGGGCTTCTTCTTCGCGGCCATGATTCCTTTGAAGTTCGGGAAGCGCGGCCCGGGAAGCGCCTCGGTAATGGAAATCACCGCGGGCAGGTTCGCTGACACCTTTTGCACGCCGGATTCAACGCCCCTGGTGCCGGATACTGCGCCGTCGCTGATCTCTACGGAGCTGAGGCCGGTAGCATGCGGCACGTCCAGCAGTTCTGCAAGCATCGCGGGGATCATGCCGCCGGATCCATCGGTGGAGACGTTGCCAGTGATCACAAGGTCAAACTCCATGCGACGGATCGCTGCTGCGAGGGTTTCAGCGGTAAGTCCAAGATCCGCACCCCGGAGCGCCTCGTCAGAGACGTGGGTGGCGCTCCCTGCGCCCATCGCGAGCCCCTTGCGTATCGATGCCGTCGCACTCCCGGGAGCGAGGGAGAGGACTGCGACCTCAGTGCCCTCGTTCGCGTCGGCGTGCGACAGTGCCAGCTCCAGGGCCCGCTCACCGATCTCATCAATGACTGCCTCACTGGCTGCTCGATCGGCGAGGCCTGTTTCAAGGTTCAGTTTTCGGTCCCCGTACGTGTCGGGGACCTCCTTTACTAGGACGATAATCTTCATCGATGGCTCTTCCTGTGGCGGGCTTGTCTCCGGAGGGCAGACATGTCAAAGCTCCATCGAGTCTACGAAAGTCCGGCCCGTCCTGGCGGACAGAGCCCGTGTCGTGAATTTGAGTACCTAGTTTTCGTCCTTGGCGGTGCTTATCCCGAAGGGCCCACCTAGGGCAGACTGGTGGCGTGAGCGGAATCCGGTGGGTGCTGCACGTCGATCTCGACCAGTTCATCGCGGCGGTCGAAGTGCTCCGGCGGCCGGAGCTGGCGGGCAAGCCGATCATTGTCGGCGGTCGGGGCGATCCCACGGAACGAGCTGTGGTGTCGACCGCCTCCTACGAGGCCAGGGCGTTCGGCGTGGGTTCCGGAATGCCTTTGCGCATTGCGGCCCGGAAAGTGCCCGACGCTGTGATCCTGCCCGTCGATCAGGAGGCTTACCTCGCGGCGTCTGAAACGGTTATGGCCACCCTGCGCGAGCAGCCCGGCGCCACCGTGCAGGTGCTGGGCTGGGATGAAGCCTTTGTAGGCATTGAGACAGAGAATCCGGAAGCCTACGCCCGGCAAGTGCAGGCCGCTGTCCTGGAGCAAACGCAGCTGCATTGCAGCGTGGGCATCGGCGACACGCTGGTCCGGGCCAAGGTCGCCACCGGTTTCGGCAAGCCGGCCGGCGTCTTCCGTCTCACTGCCGGGAACTGGCTCGATGTCATGGGCAGTCTGCCCACCCAGGAGCTGTGGGGCATCGGAACCAAAGTGTCGGGCCGGCTGGCCAAACTCGGCATCAACACAGTCGCCGAGCTCGCCGCGTCCGACCCCCAGGACCTGGTCCCGGAGTTCGGCCCCAGGATGGGTCCTTGGTACGCGGAACTCGGACGCGGGGACGGCGCCAGCGTTGTGGACGACACCCCGTGGGTTGCCCGCGGGCATAGCCGGGAGACCACCTTCCAGCGCGACCTGACCGAGCCCGCCCAGATGGACGGCGCCGTGAGGGAGCTGACAGCGCGTGTCCTTGAGGATGTTGTGGCCGAAGGACGGCCCGTGGTTGGGCTGACCCTCAAGATTCGGTACGCGCCGTTCTTCACCAAGACCCACGCGAGGAAGATTCCCGAGACCTTCGACCGGAACGAAATCCTCGCACGGGCCTTGGACCTCGCAGCCGGAATCGAAGCCGGCCGTCCGGTCCGGCTCCTGGGCCTGCGGGCCGAAATGGCAATGCCCGACGATGCCCGAAAGGGACATACGCCGACGCGCGGCGGTTGGTGACGCCGTCGCTCCCTTCCTGACCAGAACGCATGAATCGCTACTCCTGCGGCCGCTTGTCGACGGCTGCCCGAGCACTGGGGCGGCGGTGTTAGTCCGCGAGTATGTGGTAGAGCGCGCGGCGGGTTTCGTCGATTTTTTCCATCGCGGCCCTTCGTTGCTCCTCGGTGGCCGAGAAGCGGAACTGGTGGATGACCCCCATCAGCTTGCCAACACTCTGATGGAACGCCGGGCCGGATCCTTGCGGGTCGGTGTTCCACGCGTTCCCCAGCTCTTCGGCGTGATCGGACACATAGGCCTTACCCGCATCGGTGAGCGTGAATTCAGTGCGCCGGCCTTCACCCACCGGCTCGATGAGCTCTTCGTCAACGAGCTGCTGCAGTGTTGGGTATACGGAGCCCGGGCTCGGACGCCAGGACCCAGAAGTCTTTTCTGCGATTGTCTTGATCAGGCCGTAGCCGTTGGAGGGTGATTCGGCCAGGAGGGAAAGTATGGCCGAACGAACGTCGCCCCTGTTGGCCCGGCGCGAACCGCCGGGGCCAAACCCAGGACCAAAGCCCGGGCCGAATTCTGGTCCAAACCCTCGGCCCGGTCCGAATCCGCCGTGTCCGTGGGGTCCGCGACGGCTCCTGCCGCGGCCGAAGCGTCCCAGGGTGGGCCCGCTGTCTGTGAATTTATCGTCGCCTTTCATATCGGCATCGTCCTTCCATCAATTGCGTTTCTCTCTGACCGGCGCCGACCATCGGCGATAGTTAACGATATGTCGGTAACTATCGCTGGTCAATGATTGTTCCGCTGATTGGTTGTTCAGGGAAGCGCGGGCCCGTCTGCCGAGCTGTCGCATGAAGGCGGGAAAGCGATGACAATGTTGGACTGCCCATGCCGGCGTTGTTGACGAGGATGTCGATCCGTCCAAAGGCCCGTTGTGCGAGATCGACGGCGGCGGTGGAGAGACCTGGATCGGTCACGTCACCGGCCAGTGCGACGGCGTGCCCGCCGGCTTCCGTAATTGAATTGACGATGTTAGCTGCCGCGTCAGGATCAAGATCCACGCAGACGATGCTGACACCCCGGGACGCGGGCATGCGGGCGGTGGCCGATCCGATTCCTCCGGCCGCGCCGGTGATTATGGCTGCATGGTCCTGAACGTCGGGACTGCTGGGCAGGGGTCCTCCTTACCCAGGCCTTCGCCAATTTGCTAATCGACACCTTTGCGCGTTCCGCCGCCCCGGACGTTCAGGCCTACAAGAGCATCATCATCGTCAGCTCCATCGCCGCGGAGCTCGTAAGCACAGACCGATCCCAATACAACGTGACCAAATCCGCCCTCAGCATGGTCACCAAGCTATTTGCCAAGCGACTGGCGGAATACGGCATCCACCGTCCACGAGGTCCGCCCGGGACTCATAGCCACCGCGATGACGGCCTCGGCAGGCAACAGCATCGCCGACGACTGGATCCAGGGCGGCCGGCGGACTCAACATCTCCGAGGCGCCGTAGGCCCCCGCGTTGGTGGAAACTGGCGCGGCGGGGACCCCTATTAGCGGCATGCTCATCCGCTGCTCGCAGCATTAGCTCCTTCGGGCATGGCTGCTGCGCACGAGCCTCACCTCGGCCGCGTCGGGATATGCAGCCTGGGTGCCCTTCTTGGTGGTAGCCAAGGCCGCCGCCACAGAAGCAAACGCAGCCGCCTCTGCCAAGGATTCCCCGGCAGCCAGCCGCACAGCCACGGCGCCTGTGAAGGCATCGCCGGCCCCGGTGGTGTCCACCGCTGCGACTTTGGTGGGTGCAATGAAAGTGATTGGTTGTGCGCCGGCTGCGTTGGAATCCAGTACGACGGACCCGTGGGCGCCCAGCGTCACCAGCACCCGCTGCAAGCCACGGTCAGCAAACTGCTTACGCAGGGGCTCCCATTCGGCGGCGTCGAAGTCGGTTCCGGGAATGGCCTCCTTTCCTAGGAACAAGGAGGCCTCATGCGCGTTGACCAGCAAGACATCGCTCAGCCGGACAAGGGCCTGCGGTACCTCGGCGTAGGGCGAGAGATTCAGCAGGACCGTTGCGCCGGCGTTGCGGGCTGCTTGGGCGGCGGCCATAACCGTGTCGAGGCCGACCTCCAGGCACAGACAGGCCACCGCGGCGTCATCGAAAAGGTCCACGGCAGCGTCAACGTCGGCCGGGGCCAGGGTGCCGTTGGCGCCGGCCGAGATGATGATGCTGTTCTCGCCCGCGGCATCCACTGAGATGATGGCGACACCGGTGGCGGCATCGGCAGCGCGGCGGACGCGCGAGACGTCCACCCCGGCGTGTGCCGTCGAATCGAGGAGCATGGTGCCGTTCGGGTCGTCGCCGATGGCGCCCACCAGGCTGACCCGGCCGCCCAGTTTGCTGGCAGCCACCGCCTGGTTGGCGCTCTTGCCGCCGGGATTGACGGCGAAGCCGTGGCCGTGGAGCGTCTCGCCCGGCAGGGGGAGACGGTCGCAGTAGATGGTGAGGTCGGCGTTAAGGGAACCAACGACGACAATCCTCGACGCCGGCGCGCTGGCTTCGGTACTCATTCGGTGACCTCGGCGTCGACGGGCTTGGGGATCAGGAGGGACGCGGCGAAGGCGGCCGTGGTGATGGCGAGGCCCACAAGCACGACGGTCAGGTACGACGCCTTCGCGTCCCCCATGGAAGACGTCGCGACGAGGACCGCCGGGAGGATGAGGAAGCTCAGCCCGGCGCCGAGGTTGAAGGCGCCCGCGTTCATGCCAGGCAGGAAGCCGGGGTTGCCATGCGGGGAGAGGACCACACCCAGCCCGTTCAGCATGATGTTGACCGTACCGGCGTACATGATCCCCAGCAAGGCTGTGCCCACGATCATCATCGGCAGGTTGTTGAGGCCGAGGAACGCGATGATCAGCAAGGCAGCAAGGCTGCCCAGCAGGCCGATCCGCAGGACCTTGGTGTAGCCCAGGACAGGGGCCAGACGGCCAGTGATCGGGCCGAAGAGCCAACCCAGCAGGGCGTACGGCGTGAGGATGATGAGGGACATTTCGGTGGGCCCGACGCCGAAGCCCGGGTCGGCAGCCTGGACGTATGCCGGGACGATGCCGTTGATGACGGCAAAAATGCCGGTCATGGTGAGCGTGGTGGTCAACAGCGGTGCCCAGGTGGAGCGCTGGCGAAGGTGCTTGGTTTCCACCATGGGCGCCTTGGCACGTTTCTCGACCGTCCAGAATGCGAAGAACGCGGCGCCGGCCACCGCAATCAGGCCGACGGCGAGCAAGAGGGTGCTTGCAGAGAAGGCCGTGGCAAGCTTGGAGCCTTCGTTCAGTGCGGTCAGTAGTGCTCCCACGGCGACCACGATGAAGAACACGCCCAGCCAGTCCATGGTGGTGCCCGCCGCCGGCTTGCTCTCCCTGGCGAGTATGGCAATCAGGACCGTTGCTGCCAGAGCCAGGACAACCATGAGCCAGAAGATGCTGCGGAACCCGAAGTTCTCGGCAAAGTAGCCGCCAACGAAGGAGTCGATACCGGCCACGCCGCCATTGAACGCCGTGATGAGGCCCATGAGCGCACCGTATTGACGCGGGTTGCTGACTGCAGAGCGGAGCATGATGAGGCAGAGGGGAACGGTCGGGCCACTGACGCCCTGGATGATGCGGCCCACAAAAAGCCACGTGACGTCGGGTGCGAGGGCGGCGATGACTGAGCCGACGGCCATCATCAGCATCATGCCGAGAAGGATCTTCTTGCGCCCCACGATGTCACTGAGGCGTGGCAGGAAGAGCGAGAACAAGGCCGCGGCTGTGAAGAACCAGGTCTGGGACAGTCCGATCGCGGCCTGGTCGGTGTGCAGCTCGTTGCCCATGGTGACCAGGGCCGGGCTGAGCATGGAGGCGTTGAGCTGGAAGGCCACGCAGGCGGCCAGCAGCGCGACCATGAGCGCGGTGACGTTGCTGCGGGTGGACTTGGTGTCCAAGACGGCGGTGGTCATTTACTTGGCCCCTCCTGCAGCGGTGAGGCCTGCTGCCATGGTGGCGGGAGCGCCGGCGTCGGGCTCTCCGATCCGGACGATCGCATCGGTGACGAGATCCCAGAACTTCTTATGGTCGAGGTCCACTGCAACAGAAGTGTGGCAGTCGTCCGGGGCCGGCGTTCGGAAGTCGGCCACGGTCATGCCGAGCGTCAGCTTGCCCTGTAGCTCGATGTCCACCGGGACCTTGCGGGTGGTCATCACGGTGGCGTCGATGACGTAGGCAACTGCGCACGGATCGTGGACCGGCGGGTATTCGAAGCCCTGCGCGTCCTTGTAAGTCTTGGTGAAGAACTCCATCAGTTCTATGACGAACTTGGCCGGCTTGGTGCCGATGGCTGCGATCCGGTCAACAATCTCCGGAGTGGCCAATGCCTGATGTGTGAGGTCGAGGCCAACCATCACGACTGGCCACTTTTCGTTGAACACGATGTGCGCGGCTTCGGGGTCGATGATGATGTTGAATTCGGCCACGGCGCTCCAGTTGCCCACGTGGTAGCCGCCACCCATGAGGACGACTTCCTTGACGCGTTCCACGATGCGCGGTTCCTTGCGCACTGCCATGGCGATGTTGGTCAGCCCGGCGGTGGGGACCAGGGTGACCGTGCCCGGCTCGTGCGCCATGACGGTTTCGATGATGAGGTCGACGGCGTGGCGCGGGTCCAGCACGATGGTGGACTCGGGCTGGTCGGGGCCGTCCATGCCGGTTTCGCCGTGGATGCTGGGGGCGGTTTCGATGGTGCGGACCAAGGGGCGGTCGCAGCCTGCGGCGAACGGGACGCCTGTGATGCCCGCGATCGTGGCTACCGAGAGTGCGTTGCGGGTGACCTTTTCGAGGGTCTGGTTGCCCACTACCGTTGTGACGGCGAGCAGTTCGATATCCGGGTTGCCGTGGGCCAGCAGCAGTGCCACTGCGTCGTCATGGCCAGGATCGCAGTCAAGAATGATCTTCTTGGGTGCCGGTGTCAGGGGCTGGGTTTCCATCGTTGTCTCCACGTCATTGGGGCCTGCCCGAGCAGGGCGCTAAGCATTCAATGAATCTTGGCATCGTTCCATGGAGTACGTCAAACGCTTAACGTTGAATACGTCAAGCGTTTGATGCCACGCGATGCACGAAATTTTGAAACCGCCGCTACGCTCGATACATGGACACCCTCGACCGGCCCAACGCCCGTGGGCCCCGCGTCACGGCCGCGATGGTGGCCGAGCGCGCAGGCGTTTCCACCGCCACCGTGTCCTTGGTGGCCAACGGGAAAACCCAAGGACGCGTGTCCAAGGACAACATTTCGCGTGTGCGGGAGGCCATCTCCGAGCTGGGCTACGTGGTGGACGGCATTGGAAGCTCCCTGGCCAAGGGCGTGAGTTCGATCGTCATCCTGGTGGCACCGGACATTTCCAACCCGTTTTTCGCCAAGGTGATCGCCGGAGTGCGGGAGTCCCTTCGCGCCGACTACCAGCTGCTGCTGTCCGTCACCGACGCCGGCGAGTTTCCGCAGGCCGCCGACGTCCGGAAGCTCATGGCGTTCCGGCCCGCCGGCCTCCTGGTGGATGCCCCCAACTCCGACTTTCTCGAAGAACTGTCCGCTGCCGGGCCGCTTGTGCTGCTGGATGCACCCGGCCTGGAGTCCTACGCCCCCACGGTCAACCTGGACGTCGCGCACGGCGCACGTGAACTGGCGGCGCACCTGGCCGATTCGGGGCACACGCGTGCGGCCTATATCGACAGCGTGACCGGCACGGCTACCTTCGAGTTGCGGCGCAACGCGTTCCTCAAGGAGGCCGGGGCGCGCGGGATCTCGGTCCCGCCCGACTGCATCATGAGCACCAGAATCGACCTCGGGGCGGCCGCGGAGGCGTTCGCCGGGGCCTGGCCGCGGTGGCAGCGGCAAGGAGTCACCGCTGTCGTATGCGGTACCGACACGCAGGCGTACGGTGTGCTGCAGGAAGCGCGTGTGGCGGGCGTCCGCATGCCGCAGGATCTGGCCGTGGCGGGCTTCGACGACTTGCCCTATTCGGCAACCAGCAACCCCAGCCTGACCAGTGTGCATCTGCCGGCCGTGCCGCTTGGGCGCAAAGCCGGTCAGCAGCTCCGCGGGCTCATGGAAGGAATTGAGCTGGAGGAACCGCACGTGACGCTTGACAGCTCGCTGGTGGTGCGGGGTTCGACGGGCTGACCGACTTGCCCGGAAGGGAACACCCTGAAGAACTCATGGTTTTCCGGACTTCGACGAAAGCGCCCGGTAGATTCCAGGGGACCTTCTGCCTCGCAGATGCCGCGGTGTCGCTTCGTCAGCCTGAGGGCAACCCGGCCGGCGATCTGTGCGCCGAGGTCGTTGATGGCGAGTCTGCGCCGGGACAGCACGTCACCGATCTCCACGGCGACTGCGTGGGTCATCTGTTCCTGCGTAAGGTTTGCCCCTGGCTGGAGGGCATGCAAAGCCGACCCGGGCGGGCTGTTCTGAATCCCGCACCGGCTGACCGCCTCGAGCAGCCCGCGGACACCGCGGATGACTCAGGCGTAGCGACATTAGTATCCAATTCATCCTAATCGCGAGCCAATAGGTATTTGTTTAGTCACAATAATGCTCCTACTATGTATAGGCCCCGGGTGCCCGTCACTGCGCGAGGCTCACATTTCTTTAGGGAAAAGCACCGAGGCTCCTCCCTAATACCTTCAATGCACCCTAGGAGCCGACTCGTGGCCACCAGTACGCAATCAGTAGATAAAAAGAAACTTTCTCCCCAGCTGAAGAAAGTAATACTTTCCGGCTATTTGGGAAGTTCGATCGAATACTACGACTTCCTTCTCTATGGCGTCATTGCAAGTTTGGGCGTTTTTTCGAAAGTATTCTTTGTCGGCGCGGGAGACCTGGGCGGACTCCTCGCATCCTTCGCGACGCTGGCCGTGGGCTACATCGCCCGCCCTATAGGCGGAATGATCTTCGGTCACTTTGGCGACAAGATGGGCCGCAAGTCCATGCTCGTGATCACCATGTCCCTCATGGGCGGCGTCAGTGTGCTCATCGGACTGATTCCGCCGGCGGAAATGATCGGCATCGCCGCCCCCATTCTTCTTGTGACTCTCCGGATCCTGCAAGGCATTGCAGTGGGCGGCGAGTGGGGCGGGGCAGCACTGCTCGCTTTGGAACACGCACCGAAGGGGCGGCGGGGTTTCGCCTCGAGCATCGCCAACGTTGGCGCCGCCACTGGCACCCTGCTCTCAACCACGATCGTCCTCGGCGTCCGGACAATCATGACGGACGAACAGTTTTTCGCCTGGGGCTGGCGCATTCCCTTCCTGTTCAGTGCACTGCTCGTGGCTGTTGGACTATGGGTTCGCCTCTCCGTCCAGGAATCACCGCTGTTCAAAGAAATGATGGACGAAGCGGCTAAGAATAAGGGCGAGAAAACCCGCTCTCCGTTGTGGGTCGTTGTGACGAAGTATCCGAAGGCCGTTGCCATCTCGGCGTTCAGTTCCGTGGGTGCCTTCGTCTACCTGGCACTGATGGGTACTTTCGCACTCTCCATGATGACCAAGAACGGCGTCCCAATTCAAGACGCGCTGATGGTCCAGGCAGTCGCCGCTATTGTCCATGTGGTCTCGATGCCATTCTTCGGCGCACTCTCGGACAAAGTGGGCCGCCGCGCCGTGATTCTGGGGGGCTCGGCCGTCGGACTGGTGTTCGCGTACCCAATGCTTTATGCCTTCAGTACCGGCGACACATGGCTCTGCCTCGTAGCGCTGCTCGTAGGAAATGCGCTGGTTCACTCGGCCATCTTCGGGCCCCTGGCATCATTCATTGCGGAGATGTTCGGGACTGGAAACCGGTACTCAGGGGCCTCATTGGGCTACCAGCTCGGTTCGACAATCGGCTCAGGCTTTGCTCCGCTGATCGCAATCTCAATTCTCGCTACCGGCGACGGCAATAACTACCCCATGGTCGCGCTCTTTACGGCAGGCATGTGCCTGGTCAGTATCGTCGCAACATACTTGGCCAAGGAGTCGAAGGAGAAGGATCTGGGGCAGACGGGCAAAAAGGACTCCTCGGAACATCCTGCGGAACTCGCAACCGCTACCCGCTAACCTAAGCCACCAAGTTCACCACTGCGCAGGTGGACGGCGGCTAGAACCCGGAAACACGGGTTCTATCCGCCGTCCTCTTTCTGCCCCAGTTTTAGTTTCTGCCAGCATGGCGGGGGCAGACCGGTCGGTCTCCCGTCCACACAAAAGGCGCCGCTACTTACCCGATTGCGTTTTCCCGTGTGGCTTCGCCATGCGCGAGGGTCAAGCGGGCCGTGTGGAGGAGCGTTCCGAGGAGGGAGCGTGCGGCGTCCAGCGTGACGCTTACCTCCGGGCAGGCCAGTTCATAAAAGAGCCGTCCGTCGCGTCGTGTCGGGAAGATCAGGTGTTGGCGGCGCAGCACACTCAGATGCTGGGACAGGTTGGAGGGCTCCAGGCCCGTGCTGTCGCGCAGTCTGCTCACAGCGACGGGGCCGTCCGCGAGCATTTCCAGGAGCTGGATCCTGGCAGGGTGGCCCATTGCCTTGAAAAGTTCGGCCGTCACGTCACTCAGGACAAGACCTGCCGGCAGATCATCCGCCATGGTGTCTTCTCCTTCACATCGATATTCACAGCCTGGGGATGTGCCAAACCCGTCCCGAGGAAATTAGCACACGAGAGACAGAATAGTCTGTCTCGGTGGCCTCCCGGTGTGCCGGATCGCAGAGGTATCGTAGCGCCGCACCGCTATCGTGTCGCCTGAGCTGGCGGGAGCGCTGGACCCCCTTGCGGATGCAGGAGTTGTAGTTCAGACTTTCATGAATTCATCAATCCAACCCGGCTGTATGCGAATGGCCGGCTGCTACAGCTGCAATCATGCTCTCCCGGCGACACTGTTGTCACCGGGACAGCATGATCCCGGCTTCCAGGAGGGTTCAATGACAGGCATGTTCGAACTGTTCACCGGCTCCGACGCTTCCTATAGATTTCGGCTGACTGCCCCGGACGGGACGGTGATGGCCCTTTCCAAGGCTTTCCCCGATAAGCCATCCGCGGTGGCCGGGATCGCCGCGGTCCGCGAGTACGCCGGCATGGGACTGGTCACTGAAATTTTCGGTACCGGAGGATGATGCGTGCCAATCCCTTGCCGTCCACGTTATTCCCGGGGCCGGCGCCCAGCACAGAAGTGCGCGGCAGGGATCAGTCGGTAGCGGAGCTTGGGGGCACCTGACCGGCTGCCACGCTTTCCCCTTCCTTCGGCAGCGAATTTCCTTGGCGGACGGACCGGTACCCGGAATCAACAGTCGAACACGCGGTGGGCGCAAACTCCCGGGGCGGGAACCCCGGGAGGATTGAGCCCGTGCTGAACCTGCTCTGCTCACATCCGAGGAGATCGGGCGTCCGGGGCCACATGTCCCCGAATGCTTCGTCATCGATCCGCAGAAGGACTCTCCAGGTACAGAATCGGCCGACCGCGCACGCGGCCCCCATGACGCTGGGCGGCCCCTTCTTTCCGGTCAAGGGTGAACCCCCGGACATTGGGAGACCGGGGGTTCCCACTTGACGGGACCCGCGTTGGCGCGGTCGGTTCACCGACTGGCGCGCATCCGCCACGATCCACCGCTTTAGCCGTACCCTGCGCGAGAGGTGGAATCACGATCCGGACGGAAAAGTCCTGCCACCGCGTACCCGTGTAAAGTTTCTTCCACGATGACCCCCGACGAAGCCGCCCGTCCCACGTTGTTGCCCGCCACGGCGATGGCAGGCCGCGATGATCCAGTGGACCGTATTCTCGCCACGGCATACGAACTGTTTTCCCGCCGTGGTATCCGCGATGTCGGGGTGAACGAGCTGATCAACTCTGCCGGAGTCTCCAAAGCAACGTTCTACAGGCATTTTCCGTCCAAGAACGCCCTGGTCCTTGCCTTCCTGGAGCTCCGCGAGCAGGTGTGGACTGTGGACAAGATCGTCTCCGACGCCATAAGCCGCGGCAACACCGCCGAGGAAAGGCTGCTCGCCGTCTTCGACGTGTTCGGGGACTGGTTCCAACGCACAGACTTCGAGGCGTGCACATTCATCAACGTCCTGCTGGAGATGGGACCCGGCCACCCACTGGGTCAGGCAAGCATCGGGTACCTCAGCAGGATCAGGGGCCACATCCAGGCCCTGGCCGAGGAAGCCGGGCTAAATCGGCCCGAAGAATTCGCCCGGTCCTGGCACATTCTGATGAAGGGCTCCATCATCTCGGCGACCGAAGGGGACATCCTGGCCTCCAAACGTGCGCAGCAAATGGCCCGCTGGCTCATCGAACACCACCGAAGCCTATAATCGCGGATCCTTTCGCTTGGGGCTTGCAGTCGTTCAAGTAGATGGCGGGTCCCGGGGCCATTACTCAACTCGATGGCCATGATACTGCGCGGTAGCGTTGCAGGTGAAGGCCCCGCGTTGACTCGTAGAAAACCTCCGCGTAGCCGGATACGTTGCCTCATTTGAAAACCTCCGCGTAGCGGCGTGGTTTCCGGCGGGGGCAGCGGATCGGGGCTATGCCCGTTTTCATGGAGCTAACGATGGACCAGCGTCAGGCTGTGACAAAGAAGAAAGCCCTCGCTTATAAG
>NZ_JAVDVQ010000020.1:0-74689 GCF_031456935.1 Arthrobacter ginsengisoli
TCACTTACTGAGTCACATCCACGGGACAGAACGACCAATACCACTCTGCCAGCCAGTCCCAGACCAGCCACCACAATCCTCACAGTCACCTACGGTTTTCGAATGTAAAACGTCGACCCCATGAAAGCAGCGTTGGCAGCAAAGGTGCGCCAGCAGCGTGGAGTGATTGAGACCGAAGAGGCCACGAAGAATGCGTTCGTCATGCCCTTCATTTCCACCATTCTCGGTTACGACGTCTTCAATCCGATGGAGGTTGTCCCAGAATTCATTGCGGACGTGGGCCTTAAGAAGGGTGAAAAGGTCGACTACGCCATCGTCAAGGACGGTGAAGTCCAGATTCTGATCGAATGCAAGAAGTCGACTGAGCCGGTAAAGATCGAACATGCTTCCCAGCTTTTTCGCTACTTCGCTGTGACAAACGCCAAGATCGCGATCCTCACTAACGGCGAGATGTACCAGTTCTTCACGGATCTTGACGCCCCAAACAAAATGGACGCGAAACCGTTCTTGGTCCTGGACCTGAACGACATCGACGACTCGCTCATCCCGGAGCTGCGGAAATTGTCCAAAGACGTCTTCGATCTGGACTCCATCATCAGTGCCGCCGGAGAACTAAAGTACATCGGTGAACTCAAGAGGACTCTGGCCGCACAGTTTCATGAGCCGGAAGACGAATGGATCAAGTTTCTGACTGCCCGAGTGTACTCCGGGGCGTACACGCAAAAGGTACGCGAACAATTCACCACATTGGTGACCAAGGCGTCGAAGCAGTTCCTGAATGACCAGGTCAATGAGCGCCTCAAGAAAGCTCTGGGGGCTCCCAGTTTTGCACAAAATGATGAAGCTGCTCTCGCGGCATCGGTCACCAGCGCTCCCGTCGCCGATGCCGACCTGGCGGCAGCCGACGGCATCGTGACAACGCTGGAGGAACTCGAGGGCTATCAGATCGTCCGCGCCATCGTTTGCAGCGAGGTCAAGCCCTCTCGCGTTGCTCAGCGAGATTCCAAGTCCTACTTTGCGGTATTGCTGGACGACAACAACCGGAAGCCGATCGCGCGGCTGCACTTTAACCGCACAGAGAAGTACATCGGGATCTTCGGCGCCGACAAGGAGGAAACCAGAGTGCCCATCGACTCCCTGGAAGAGATCTACGAGCACACCGTGGCGTTGCGCGCTACTGTTTCAAGTTACTTGTGAGCGCCACAACCGCATCTTCACTGTAACCGAGGGCCGAACCCGGGGTGCCTCTCGCTCCGATAGCAAGGCCTGCTGGGATGAATCGATGAGTTAAACGTAATCCCATCCGCCGTCCGCGCGGGTGGGATTACCCTCGCGGACGCGGGCGGTAGGTGCGCATCCCTGGCTGTGGTCGGCCCTGCTGTCGCTGACAGTCCGAAATGCGAAGCTCGAATACCGAAGATCACCGCGCTCAGCCAGGACGCGGACGTCCCCTGCCGGCTCAAAACACAGTCGGCGGCTGATACGCAAGACGGTCAAGGCTGCCGTCGGCCACGACATCCTTGGATACACACGCGCATTTGTGGCCCACAGCAGAGGACCGCACCAGGGTTGCTGATGCGGTCCTCCAGAACACAAGGATCTTCGGTTAGAGCCGGGTGTCGAAGGAATCGCAGAAAACGTTCTCGTTGAACGTTCCCTGGAACTCCGACTTGCCCATGATCTTCTCGATCGTCGCCCGAATGGCCTCCGGCGACCCTGCGTGGGCATGGATCGCGGTCTTCACCATCGGCACGTCAATCAGGTGGTTGGGCTGGTTGAGCGAGACGAACACGGTGGGGACCTCCGTGACGTACCACGGGATCTCCGCGGCCATCGGTGTGGACCACTTGATCCGGATCGCAGCCTCCTGGGCGAAACCCTTCACGTTGGCAAATACAAAAGCGGCGTCGTACTTGTCCGCGTAGTCGCCGGTAGCCTCCTCGGAGATGACAGACATGAAATTCACGCCGGTCTCCCCCGCTGCCTCACGCTGGTCCGCCGTCTTGAACAGGTGCACCTCGAAGCCGGCGTTTTCGAGTTCGGCCTTGACGGTGTCCAGGTACGCCAGCGGGTCGGCGCGGGTGAAGTCCGCACCGCCGGAGATGCCGTACAGGCGGATCCGTTTGTGCGTTTCCGGCGTGATCGGCAGGTTGCCGGCGGTGTCCTTGACCAGGGTGACAGTCTTGTCCGCGATCGCCGCTGCCACGGCACGGTGTGCGTCGCTGCCGATCACCCCGAGGGATTCTGCCGGCGGGACAAGCTCTGCGCTGGGTTTCCGGTGCAGGCCGAGGCTGGCCTTGAGCGCCAGGATCCGGCGCAGCGCGTCGTGCAGGCGCTGCTCGGTGATGATGCCGGACTTGTAGCCGTCCAGCATGTACTGGAAGTCTTCCTCGGGGTTGCGGAAGAACAGGAACATGTCGCAGCCGGCGGCGATGGTGGCCGGCACCAGGTCCTTGCGCCTCATGGCCTGCGTCAGGCCGATCATCTGAGACGCGTCGGTAAGGATCAGCCCGTTGAAGCCGAGTTCACCGCGGAGCAGGTCCTGGAGCAGTTCCGGCGCCAGCGTCGCGGGCAGGATGTCCCTGTCCGGCAGGCCGGGCCGGAAGTGCCGGGAAAGTTCCGGCGCTCCGATGTGCCCGATCATGATGGACTGCACGCCGTGCCCGATCATCTCGCGGTACACGTGCCCGTACGTCCGGTTCCATTCCTCATAGCCCAGCGTGTTGTAGGACGTGACCACGTGCTGGTCGCGTTCGTCCATGCCGTCCCCCGGGAAGTGCTTCATGGCGCAGGCGGTGGGTGACTCGCTGATCCCGTCGAAGTACTCTTTGGCCCGCTCCACCACGATCTCCGGGGTGTTGCCGAAGGCCCGGGTGGAGATGACTGTGTTCCGCCAGTTGTAGTGGATGTCCACGATCGGTGCGAATGCCCAGTTGCAGCCCAGCGCCGCCGTTTCGACGCCGGCAACCTGCCCCATCTGCCGGGCGATGGCCTTGTCCGGGTGCGAGCCGGCCTGCAGGTGCGTCGACACAAACGTTCCGTCGTCGCAGCTTCCGGCTCCGCCCATTTCCGGGTTGGATGCCACCAGAAGCGGGATGCTGGTCTTCGACTGCGCATAGCGGATGTGTTCCTGCACCGCGGCGGAGGGCCCCGGCCGGTAGCGCATGCCGCCCACGTGGAACGTGTCCAGCACGCCGTCCAGGTACTCCGGGGAGTAATCGTTGTTGTGGTTGATGAACAGTTGCCCGATTTTTTCCCCGAGGCTCATCCCGGCGATCGTGGAATCCACCCACGCGATCGCGTCGTCATCGAGGTTGAACGGCGCGGCCTGAAGGTCGACGTCGAACTGGCGGGGTTGGCTGCCGGCGGCACCGGGGCTGTCGCCAGCGGTAACCGTGGAGCCGTCGACGGCGGCAACGCCGGCCAGCGCCTCATTCAGCACCTGGTTGACCGGGGCGGCGATGTCCACCACGATCCCGGCTTCGTCGCCGACGAGCGGTTCCAGTGTAGCGAGCTGGGAATCCAGCAGCGCGGCCGGCATGAAGTGGCCGGAACGGCCTTCGAGCCGTGACCCAAGGACCTCTTTGCTGCCGTGCAGGTGCAGGAATACGGTGTCCGGCGCCAGGGCGCGGATGGCGTCCCGGTAGCTGCGCTTGAGCGCGGAACAGGCAAGGACCAGTCCGCCGTCGCCGGCGTTGGCCAGCGTGCTGCCGACGGTGGCGAGCCAGGGCCAGCGGTCGTCGTCCGTCAGCGGTGTGCCGGCTGCCATTTTGGCGACGTTTTCCACGGGGTGGAGGGCGTCGCCGTCGAGAAACGGTAGGCCGAGTTCGCGGGCGACGAGGTCGCCGATGGTGGTCTTGCCGCAGCCGGAGACGCCCATGACGACGATGCGGCGGCGGGCGCGTGCGGGGATGGGCGCCGTAGCGACGGGTGTGGAGGTAATGTCCGTCACCAGTCGTGGACCGTTCCGTCGACGAGGCGGTTGTAGGGCAGGTAGGCCTGCTGGTACGGGAACGCCGCGGCGGCTTCCTCGTTGAATTCGACGCCGATGCCGGGTTTGTTGCCCGGGTGCAGGTAGCCGTCGACGAAGGTCATGGACTGCTCGAAGACCTCGTTGGTCGCGTCCGAGTGCTGCATGTATTCCTGGATGCCGTAGTTGTGGATCGCCAGGCCCACGTGCAGCTGCGCGGCGAACCCGACCGGGGAGATGTCGGTGGGGCCGTGGAAGCCGGACTTGATCTGGTACTGCGCGGCGAAGTCCATCACCTTCTTCAGCGGGCTGATCCCGCCGAAGTGCGTGGACGCGGCCCGGACATAGTCGATCAGCTGTTCCTTGATGATGGTCTGGTAGTCATACACGGTGTTGAAGATTTCACCGATCGCCAGCGGCGTGGTGGTGTGCTGCCGGACCAGGCGCAGCGCCTCCTGGTTCTCCGCCGGGGTGCAGTCCTCCAGCCAGAACAGGTCATAGGGTTCCAGCGCCTTGCCCAGCTTCGCGGCCTGGATCGGCGTCATCCGGTGGTGCCCGTCATGCAGCAGCGGCAGCTCCGGGCCGAACTCGTTCCGGACCGCCTCAAACACGCTGGGCAGGTGCCGCAGGTACGCCCGGGTGTCCCAGTCCTCCTCGACCGGGAACGCGCCGCGCCCGGCGGGCTCGTAGTCATAGCGTTCACCCGAGGCCTGCGCCTGCGCAGCAACCCCGTACACGGCCTTGATCCCGGGGACCGCGGTCTGGATCCGCACCGACTTGTAGCCGAGCTCCAGGTGCTCCCGGACCGAATCAAACAACGACTCCAGGTCCGCGCCCGAGGCGTGGCCGTACGCGCGCAGCCCGTTCCGCGACGCCCCGCCCAGCAACTGGTACACCGGCATGTTCGCGACCTTGCCCTTGATGTCCCACAGCGCCATGTCCACCGCGGCGATCGCCGCCATCGTGACCGGACCCCGGCGCCAGTACGAGGACCGGTACAGGAACTGCCAGGTGTCCTCGATCCGGTGCGGGTCCTTCCCGATCAGCAACTGCGCCACGTGTTCCTTCAAATACGCGGCCACGGCAAGCTCACGCCCGTTCAGCGTCGCGTCACCGATCCCGGTCACGCCGTCGTCCGTCGTGATCCGCAGGGTCACGAAGTTCCGGGAGGGGCTGGTCACGAAGACTTCAGCAGCAATGATTTTCACAGCAGGTCCTTATCTTGGCTGGGTGGGGGTTCAGTTGGTGGTGGACGCCGCCGGCTTGGCGGCGGCCGGCGCGGCGTCGTCGGACGTGCCGTCCGAATTTCCGCCGGCAGCGCCGTCCGGGCTGTCGCCCGATGCGTCAGCTCCGCTTTCGCGGCGGGACCGGATATCCGCGAGGATTTCCGCGTGCCGGGCGTCGGTGAGCTTGTACTTGGAAATGACCGCGACCGCCACAATGGTCAACACGGCCGGGATGGCACCGGCGGCGAGTTGGATTCCGAACACGGCTTCTGCGGTCTGTGCGGCACCGGCTTTGTAGCCGCCCAGAGCCAGGGCGTACGCGGCGAGTGCTCCACCGACGGCTTGGCCTGTTTTGCGGGTGAAGGAGAAGAGTGCGTAGGTGATGCCTTCGGTACGGACGCCGGTCTTCCATTCGCCGTACTCCACGGTGTCGGCTTCCAGGGCCCAGACCACGATGTTGACGGCAAGAACGCCCACGAGGCTCAGCACGAGGCCCGCGAAACCGAGCCAGACCTGGCTGGCCGGGGTAAGGAAGATCGTGATTCCGCCGATCACGGTCACCAGCGACGAATAGATGTAGACACGCTTCTTGCCGATGCTCCGGACCAGCCTGGGCATGACCGCGGCCAGCACGAAGGCGAGGACCAGCTGAATGATGGACAGGACCGGGTACAGGTCCAGCCTTCCCAGGACGTCGCGCAGGTAGAACAGCTGGACAGAGGTCAGGGCGAGGTAGCCCGAGAGGAAGAAGAAGGAGCTCAGGCAGAGCATCAGGAGCGGCTTGTTGCCCTTGAGCGTGTCCATGCTCTGTTTGAACGTGACGTTCGGGACGGCGCGGTGCACCCGTTCCTTCGCGGTCAGCACGGTGAAGAAGTAGAGGGCCGCGCCGATCACGACGAACGCCAGGGTGATCGTGGTAAAGGTCGCCTGGAGGTCGGCCCCCGGCTTGATGAGCGGTGCCACGAAGATGCCGAGGGCGGAACCCACCAGCAGCGCGCCGATCATGCGGGCGGAGCCGAGCTTCGCCCGGTCCCCCGGATCCTGCGTCATGGCGCCGGCCAGGGAACCGTAGGGGATGTTGACCAGGCTGTAGGCCAGGCCAAGGGCGGCATACGTGACGTAGGCGTAGAGGAGGGTGCCCGACTCACCCAGCTGCGGAATGGAGAAGGTTGCCACGCTGAGCAGGAGCAGCGGGATGGACCCGAACATGATGAACGGGCGGAACTTGCCAAACCGCTTGCTGAAACTCCGGTCGACCACGCGGCCGGCGAACACGTCGGCGAAGGCGTCGAAGATCCTGACCGTGAGCAGCAGGGTGCCGGCTGCGGCAGCGGAGATCCCGGCCACGTCCGTGTAGTACACCAGCAGGAACATGGTGGCGGTGGTGAAGGCGAGGTTGTTGGCGGCATCGCCGGCGCCATAGCCGATGATGCTTAATTTGCCGAGCTTTTTCATATGTGGGCTCCTTTACCCGGTGCCGTCCCAGGGGCCGGCGAAAATGGTGAAAACGCTAAGGGTTGCTGATGTTCTTCGTGCCGGCCAGCGCGGTCCAGCGCCGGCGCAGGGCGAACGCGGCAGGCTTGGGCCGGCGGTCGCGGGTAAAGACGCCCTTCTTATTGCCGTCCACGCGCATGATGCCATTGGACGTCTGGAAGTCGGCGAAGTTCCAGACCTGCTCGCCCACCATGGCGTCCACGCGGTCAAAGACGCGGTGGTACATGGCCAGGAAGGCGGCCTGGTATTCCTCGCTCCAGGGCTGTTCATAAATGGAGTGGAAGCCGGGCATGGTGTCCGGTCCGTACTCGGTCATGATCATCGGCTTGCCGTACTTGGCTTCCCATTCGCGGAGTTCCTTCTCCAGCACGGCCTCGGCTGATTCCAGGTCCCCGTTGTTCAGATACCAGCCGTAGTAGCGGTTGAGCATGATGACGTCGAAGAGGTCGCCCAGCAGTTCCTTGTCCGGAGTGTCGAACATGACGTTGACGTAGCCCACGGGACGGGTGGGGTCCAGCTCGCGGGTGAGTTCCACCAACGGCTCGAAGTACTCCCGGGCGCCTTCCTCGGATCCGTTGGGTTCGTTGGCGATGGACCAGATCACCACCGACGGGTGGTTCTTGTCCCGGGCCACGAGCTCGGTGATGGCCTGGCGGTGGCTGGCGGCGGTGTTGGCGTCCACGCCGCCGTCGACGTAGGTCTTCTTGGAGATGCCGCCGAAGACGGCGCCGAAGCCCAGGTGCAGCCCGACGGCGGCGGTTTCGTCGATCACCACGATCCCGTGGCGGTCCGCGAACTCCATGACCTCTTCGGCGTAGGGGTAGTGCGAGGTCCGGAACGAGTTGGCGCCCACCCAGTCCAGGAGCTGGAAATCGTTGACCATCTGGGCGTCGCTGTGGCCCTTGCCGACGGTGACGTGGTCCTCGTGCATGCCGAAGCCGGTGAAGTAGAACGGCTCCCCGTTGATGCGGAATTCCTTGCCACTGACCTCGACGGTTCGAATGCCGATGGGGAGCGTGTAGCTGTCCAGCAGCCGGCCGCCGTCGTGGATTTCGGCGGTCAGGCTGTAGAGGTAGGCTGCGCCGGGCTTCCAGAGCACGACGTCGTTGATCACCAGCGCGCCCTGGGCGCCGTCCGCGCGGGCCACCTCGATGCCGTCGGCATCCTTGAGCGAAACGGACACGGTTTCGCTGCCGGCGCCGCCCGCCGTCGCGATAGTGTAGTCCACACTGCCGGTGGGGCCGTCGAAGCCGGTGACGACGGTGATGTCATCCACGGTGACCGCGGGCGTGCTGTAGAGCCACAGGCTGCGGTGCAGGCCCGCGTAGTTGTAGAAGTCGTGCAGGTAGCTCTGCTGCCGGCGGCCGTCCTCGGTGACGGTGATGCTGCCGGGCGGGATGGTGGCCTGGGTGAGTTCGTTGTTGACCGAGACCGTCAGCCGGAACGTCTTGCCCGGCGTCACGTGGTCGGTGATGTCCGCGCTGAAGGGCATGTAGCCGCCCGCGTGCTGGGCGACCAGGACCTCGTCCACCCACACCATGCCCTCGTGCGTTGCCGAGTCGAGGCGGACGTGGATCCGTTCCCCGGCCCAGCCGCGCGGGACGCGGACTTGGCGCTGGTACCAGACGTAGCCGACGTGGTCGCGGACGGCCTTGTCCGGAAAGACGTCGTTGTAGCTGGCGGGAACGCCCATTTCCAGCCCCGTGTCCAGGGGCGCCCTGAACCACTCTTCCTCGTGACCGGCACGGTCGAAGTCCACTTTGAAGCTGTAGAGGCCGTCAAGGTTGACGAGTTCGCGTGTTTCGCTGGCCTGGGGCTTGAGCATTGGGGGGTCCTATCGCGTCGTTGCGGTCTGTGCCGGGAGGAGGATTTGGGGGCGGTGGCGCCGGGTTTGCTCTTGCTGTAATCCTAGTCACTTGGCAATCCGTTGGCAAGCGGTTGCCATAAGTTTTTGTTGAAAGTTCATTGAAACACTGCTGCCCGGTCCCCGTGATCCGGGAGCCGGGCAGCAGTGTTGCGCGGGGGACGTTACGGCGCGACAGCCAGCTCCCCGAAGGTTCCGCACAGGCCTTCAAGCAGGCCCACGACGGCGGCGTCGCCGGCGAGGGCGGGATCCACCAGGCCCAGCAGGGCGCGGATCCGCTCGGTGCCGCTGAGCCGGTTGGCTGCGGCCGCCTCTTCGGCCAGCGGATCGTGGAAGGCGGCAGCGGCAGCGCTGTAGTCCATCCAAGCGGCAATCATGAGCGCGGCGGCCGCGCCAGACCTGCCCGCGGCACGCTCGGCCCGCAACACCGGAACGGCGCGCATCCGCAGCTTGGTGCTGCCATCCATCGCGATCTGCGCGAGGTGATGGGCAATCCGGGCGTTGCTAAAGCGTGCCAGCAGCGCTGCGCGGTAGGCCGGGATCTGCAGGTCGGCGCCGGAAAGGTTCGCTTCCGCCTCGTCCCAGAAACTTTCAACGGCCCGCAAACACAGCGGGTCCGCCAGGGCCTGGGCGACAGTGGTGTGGCCGCGAAGCTGGCCGGCGTAGGCCAGCAGCGAGTGGGCGCCGTTCAGGAGCCACAGCTTGCGGTTCTCGTAGGGCTCAATGTCTGCCACGAACACGGCGCCGGCATCTTCCCAGCGCGGCCGCCCGGCGGGGAAGTCCCCGCTCAGTACCCAGTTGGAGAAGGGCTCCGCCACCACAGGGGAAGTGTCGCGGTAACCGCAGGCGGCCTGGACGGCGGCAACGTCCGCGTCAGTTGTGCGCGGAGTGATGCGGTCCACCGAGGTGCTGACGAAACTGACGTTGGCATCAATCCAGCCTGCCAGGTCAGCGTCCCACGCCCCGGCCAGGCCCACCACGGCGTTGTGCGCCACGGTGCCGTTGTTGGAAAGGTTGTCGCAGCAGACGACGGCGAGCGGTCCGGCCACGGCTGCCCGGCGGGCGGCGAGGGCCAGCACAAGCCGGCCCAGCGGCGTCGTCGGGCTTCCGCTGCCGGAGGCCAGCAGCGCAAGGTCGGCGGCGACGTCAGGCGCGGTGCTGTCCAGGTGCCCGTCGGTGCCGAGCCGGTAGGCGGCTTCGGTGATGGTCAGGGAGATGACGGCGGTGGCCGGAGCGGCAACCAGCGCCGCGAGCCGCTGCATGTCAGCGCCGTCCACGGCTTCGACGATGCTGCTGACCACCGCGAACGAGTCCCCGCTGTCGGCACGTTCCACCACGGTGTAGAGGCCGTCCTGTTCGGCCAGGGCCAGGGCGGCGTCGGGGCGGCGGCCGGTGAAGGAGGCAATGCCCCAGTCCGCGGCGTCGCCGGCCTGGTGCGTGTACCAGGCCTGGTGGGAGCGGTGGAACGCACCCAGCCCCAGGTGCACAATCCGCACCGGCGCCTTGGCGGACGGGCGAAGGCTGCGGTTCAGCCGGGGAAGTTCCACGGCGGGTGCCGCCTGGGATTGCAGTTCGATGCTCACAGCTTGAAGACCCTTCGTGGGGAGGCGTCGACGAGGTCGACGATGATTTCGTGGGCGCGGTCCTCGCTGACGCGGTGCTCCGCGACGAGGCGGGCCAGGAAGGACGCCTCGATCCGGCGGGAGGCATCGTGCCGGGCCGGGATGGAGCAGAACGCGCGCGTATCGTCGATGAAGCCGGATGAGCGGGAGAAGCCAGCGGTTTCGGTGACGGCGGAGCGGAAGCGCAGCATGGCATCCGGCGCGTCCAGGAACCACCACGGGGCACCAAGGTAGACCGAGGGGTAGAAGCCGGCCAGCGGCGCGAGTTCCCGGGAGAACACGGTCTCATCCAGTGTGAACAGCACCAGGTGGAAGTCCTTGGCGGTGCCGAAGTCCTGCAGCAGGGGGCGGATCGCCTCCGTGTAGTTGACCGCGAACGGGATGTCGTGGCCTGTGTCGGCGCCGTAGGCGTCGAACGTGGGTTCGTGGTGGTTGCGGTAGGACCCGGGGTGGATGGTCATGACCAGGCCGTCCTCCACGGACATCCGCGCCATCTGGTACATCATGTGGGCTTCGAAGTCGTCGCGGTCCTGCGCCGTGGCCTGGCCCGTGCGGGCACGGTCGAACAGTTTCGCTGCCGCGCCGGCGTCGAGCTTGAGCGTTGCGGGGGTGCGGACGCCGTGGTCAGCAGAGACCGCGCCGTGTTCCACGAAGTAACGGCGCCGGTTTTCCAGGGCGGTGAGGTAGCCGGCATAGCCGGTGGCGCCGTCGCCCGCAGCCGCGATGAGCCGGTCCACGTTTGCGGACCAGTCGGGATGCGCAATGTTCAGGTAGGCGTCCGGACGGAAGGTGGGCAGGACACGTCCGTGGAACGTGGGGTCCTGGGCGATCGCCTTGTGGCTGGCCAGATTGTCGAGGGGGTCGTCCGTGGTGGCCAGCACCTCGATATTGAAGTCCTTGAAGAGCTGGCGGGGTCGGAATCCGGGCTCGAGCAACCTGGCCGAAATCGCATCGTAGCTGGCATCGGCCGTCTCGGGGCTGATCTCCTGCTGGAGGCCGAAGACGCTCTCGAACTGGGTGCGGAGCCAGTAACCGGAGGCCGTGCCCTCCAACAACGGCCACGCCTTGCAGAACTCGTGCCAGACAGCGCGGGAGTCCGGTTCAGCGGTTTTGGAGGGGCGCAGCCGGTCCAGCGGAACACCGCTGGCGTGGATCAGCCGGGTGACGTAGTGGTCCGGGCTGACCAGCAGCGCTGCCGGGTCCGGGAACGGGGTGTTGTGTTCGATGACGGCGGCGTCAACGTGCCCGTGCGGGGAAAGGATGGGGAGATCCTGGACGCGCTGCAGGAGGTCGCGCGCAATACTGCGCGTTCCGGGATCCGCGGGCAGGAGCCGGTCGGGGTTGGCGGCAATCGACTGTGACATAAATCAATGGTCCGGCCTGCCATAGCCGCTTGTCAACCGGTTGCCAATAATTGCCATTAAGTTGCTGGGGTTATACCGGTGGAACTAGCCAGCGGGCAGGAGCCGTCCGCTCGAGCCCCGGAGCACCAGCTCCGTCTCGACGCGCACGGTGCTGGCAGGCTCCCCCGAGTCGTGCAGGAGGCCAAGCAGCAGCGTTGCGGCAACCGAGCCGCACTCCCCCAGCGGCGAGCGCACGGTGGTGAGCGGAGGTGTGGTGAAATCCGCCCCGAAGATATCGTCGAAGCCCACAATGCTGATCTGGTCCGGCACCACCATGCCCGCGGCCTGGAGTTCCTGCATGAGTCCGATGGCCAGGAGGTCGTTGTAGGTCAGCACGGCGGTGGCACCGCTGGCACGGACGTCGCGGGCCACCTGCCGGCCGCCGTCGACCGTGGGCTTGGTGGATTCGAGCCGCACGGCATCAACCCGGGACCACTCGCACGCAGCCTGCACACCTTCCCAGCGGCGGGCGGACATCCAGGACTGCGGCGGGCCGGCAACGAAGGCGACCTTCGTGTGGCCGTTGGCAGCCAGGCTGCGGACCGCCTCGCTGATGCCCTTGTTCACGTCCGGAACCACGGACGGCACGCCGTCGACCTCGCGGTTGATGACCACCACGGGCTTGTCGCGGGCAAGCGCCCGGATCTCGTCGTCATCCATGCGCGGGCTGGCAAGGATGAGGCCATCAACGGTGGCCATCATCCGGCGGGCTGCCTTCAGCTCGGTGACGGCGGACTCCGCCGACTCGGCGAGCACCAGGGTGTAGTCCCGCGCCGTGGCGGTGGTTTCCGCTCCGCGGATGATGTCGAAGAACGTGGGGTTGGTAATGTCCGCGACGATCAGCCCGAACGTGCTGGTCCGGCCGGTGGGCAGGGCACGCGCGAAGGGGTTCACGTGGTAGTTCAGCTCGGCGGCGGCATCCTCGATGAGTTTCTGCGTCTTGGCGCTGACGCGGCCCGGCTTGCTGAGCGCCCGGGACACCGTGGACGGATTGACGCCGGCGACCTTGGCAATGTCGTAGATGGTGGCGCTGGATTTTCCGTTCCGGGCGTGCTTTTTGACCGGACCTCTTGGTGCGGCGGCGTCCGGCGTCTTGGGTTCACTCACCGCCCCATCCTAACGAGGAACCACTCAACCGGGGCGCAGTTGCGGCCGTTTGTGCGCTTAAAACGGCCGCAACTGCTGCTCAGCGGGCGGGGAAGCCGGGACAGCCTACGAGCGCTCGGGAAACTTGCCTTCGTCCGCGATGCGCTTGTTCAGCTCGGCGAGGAACTCGTCCTCGTCGAAGTCCAGGCCCACCTCCGTGCCGGTCCAGCTGGAGAGGTGGATGGCGTTGGCCAGGCGGACACCCTTGATGCCGTCCGATCCCGGGGCCAGCAGCGGGGTGCCGTCCAGGATATTGGCCGCGAAGTTCTCCAGGACGCCGGAGTGCTGGGCCCCCCAGGCCGACTCAAACTCGATGACCTCGGTGCTGTAGTACTCCTCGGGGTTCAGTTCCCCCATAAAGAGCCTCCGGACATCGTCCATGCCCATGCCCTCGCTGAGTTCGCGCTCCGGCTTGATCATCCGGGTCACAGTGGCGGTCTTGCTGTCCTCCACCACGATCTTCCCCTGGTCGCCCAGGATCTCGAAGCGGTCGGTGCCGGTCAGGTCGTGGGTGGCGGTGACGAAGACGCCGGTCGCGCCGTCGCCGTAGTCCACCACTGCGGTGACCTCATCCTCGACGGCGATGTCCCGGCGGAAGCCATAGGCCACCTTCGCGTACACCGACTTGGGCACGCCGCAGATCCACTGCCACAGGTCCAGCTGGTGTGGTGCCTGGTTAACCAGGACACCGCCGCCTTCGCCGCCCCACGTGGCGCGCCATTCGCTGGAGTTGTAGTAGCCCTGCGGACGCCACCATGTGGTGATGATCCAGTTGGTGCGGCGGATCTTGCCGATCTCCCCGCTGTCCACGATCTCCTTGAGCTTCTGGTACAGCGGGTTGTTGCGCTGGTTGAACATGATCGCGAAGGACAGTTCGGGTTTGCTCGCGGCAAACTCGTTCAGTTCCTTGACCTGCTTGGTGTAGACGCCGGCCGGCTTCTCGACGAGGGCATGGATGTTGCGCTTGAGGGTTTCGATGCCCATCTCGGGGTGCAGGAAGTGCGGAACGCAGGTCACGACAGCGTCCACGTCGCCGCTCTCAAGCATGGTGATGTAGTCGTCGTAGAAGGGTGTGCCAGGGTACTGGGATGCCGCCAGGTCCTTCTTCGCAGGATCTGTATCGCAGAGCGCACCGATCTCCATGTTGGGGACCAGTCCGTCCGTGATGAATTTGGCGTAGGCGCCGCCCTGCTGGCCCAGGCCGATAATGCCAAGGCGTACTTTCTTGCTCATGTGCTGATGCTTCCTGTCGTGTTGCAGTGGTTAGGGGTGGCTGAAGCCGGAATCAGAAGAGGTCCGCGTAGCCCATGGCCACAAGGTTGTCATAGGACGTCTGCAGGGCTTCCCACACGGTGCGCCCGTAGAGTTCGTCCTGTTCCACCAGCATGTACTCTGCTCCGGCGGCCTGCGAGGCGTCGATGATAGAAGGGAAATCGAGGTTTCCTTCGCCCACTTCGGCGAACTGGACGACGTTTTTGAATTCCTGCATGAAGCCCGGGAAATCGCCGGCCTGCAGCATACCGAAGGCCGCCTCGGGCATCTCACCGATCCGGTAGTCCTTGAGGTGCACCATGGCCGTACGGTCGGCGTATTTGTTGATGGTCCGGACGGGGTCAAGGCCGCCGCGCTGGACCCAGTGCACGTCGATCTCCATCCCCATTGAGGGGGAATTGTCCGCGATGATGTCCAGCATGTATTTTCCGTCGAATTTCGCGAATTCAATGTGGTGGTTGTGGTAATAGAGGCCGATCCCGTTTTCCCGGAGCCGCTCGGCGTAGCCGTTGGCTTCCTTGGCGAACTCAATGACCGCGCCAAGGGACTGCATCGCCGGGAACGGCAGCATTCCGATCCGAAGGAGCTTGGAATCGAGGCGTTTGGCATCGTCCACGATCTTGTCGAAGTCATCCCGCAGCGAGTCGCCCGGCCGGCCCACCGGCTTTTCCATGGCCACCGAGAGGGCAGCCATCTCCATGCCAAGCTCGGCGCGTGACCGGTCGAGTTCGGCCACGTTCTCGGCCGTCATGGGGATCTGCGAAATTTCGACGGCGTTGTACCCGAGCGCGCTGACCTTACGGAGCGTTTCAAACGGCCCGATCTCCGCGAAGCTGTCCTTCAACATCATGGCTTGAACCCCGATTTTGGGCATTCTGGTTCCTCCGTTGCTATACCTGTGGTGTAAATCTGGTGCCCGCCCTCAGGCGGGGACACCCGCCTGCTCGTTCTGCTGGCGCTGGAGATCCAGCAGCCGGTGCCGGTCCGCCCTGCGCTGTTCCTGGCGGTCCGGATCCGGGACCGGCGAGGCCAGCAGCAGCCGCTGCGTGTAGGGGTGTTCCGGGTCCCGGGTGACGACGTCGGCCGGGCCCTGCTCCACAATCTCGCCGTGGTACATCACGGCCACGCGGTGGCTGATGTGCCGGACAACGTCGAGGTCATGGGAGACGAAGAGGTAGGACACTCCGGTGTCCCGCTGGATCTGGAGGAACAGGTCCAGCACACGGGCCTGCGTCGACAAGTCCAGGGCGCTCACGGGCTCGTCGCAGACGATCAGTTTCGGTGACAGGGCCAGGGCGCGGGCTATGGCCACGCGCTGACGCTGGCCGCCGCTGAATTCCCTTGGCAGGCGGTGGATGGCATCGGAGGGAAGGCCCACCTGGTCCAGGAGTTCCCGGACCCGGGTCATGGCCGCGGTGGGCGACGTGCCCTGCACGGCGAGGGGCTCGGCGAGGATGTCGCCGATTTCCAGGGCCGGGTTCAACGAGGTGTACGGATCCTGGAAGACCACCTGCAGGTCCCGGCTCAGGGTGCGCCTGTCCTTGCGGCCGGCGTGGCTGATGTCCTTGCCTTCGAAGGTGATCCTTCCTGCCGTGACGGGCGCGAGCCCCAGCACGGCGCGGCCCAGGGTCGTCTTGCCGGACCCGGACTCCCCCACCAGGCCGAGGGTCTCGCCCTGGCCGATGGAGATGTTGATGTCCGTGAGCGCACGGAACGGCTTGGCCCGGAAGCCCTTGCCGGGATATTCCACCACGAGGTCATCCACGCGCAGCAGTTCGGCACGGTCCCGGGCCGCGGGAGCGGCGCCGGAGTCTAAGGTTGCAGTCATGATGCCGCCCCCTGGGAGGTTGATGAAACGAGCATGGTCATGGGTTCCTTGCCTTCCAGCATGGACCCCAGCAGGGTCCGGGTGTACGTCTCCTGCGGATTCCTGAGGATGCCGCGCACCGGCCCTTCTTCCACAAGACGGCCGTTCTGCATCACCACGACGCGGTCGCAGAGGTCCGCCACCACGCCGAAGTTGTGGGTCACCAGAATCACCCCGATGTTCAGCCGCTTCTGGAGGTCCCGGATCAGGTCCAGCACCTCAGCCTGCACGGTGACGTCCAGGGCCGTGGTGGGTTCGTCGGCGATCACCAGGTCCGGTTCGCAGCTGATCGCACCGGCAATCAGCACGCGCTGGGCCATGCCGCCGGAAACTTCGTGCGGGTAGGCGTCGAAGGTCCGCTTCGGGTTGACGATTCCGACGTCCGTCAGGAGCTTTAGCGCCCGCGCTGTCGCCTCGCCCTTGGAGATCCCGAGCACCCGCACCATGGGGGTCACCAGTTGGTAGCCGATGGTGAAGGCCGGATCGAGGTTGCTCATGGGCTCCTGCGGAATGTAGGAAATCCTCCTGCCCCGCAGCTTGGACAGCCGGTCCTGGCTGACGTGTTCCTCGCCCGGAGCCACGGTGTAGTTGCCGTCGAACTGGATGGAACCGGCCACGATCCGGGCGTTGTCCGGAAGCAGTCCCAGGATGGAGAACGCCGTCTGGGACTTGCCCGACCCGGATTCACCCACGATGCCCAGGATCTCGCCGCGGTCCACGTGGAAGGAAACGTCGTCCACCACCTTCTTGACGGAGCCGTCTGCCTGCGGGTAGCCGACGCCGAGGTTGGTTACCTTCACGAGGTGGTGTTCGGTGCCGGCGTCGACGGCGGCAGGGGTCTTGCGTGCCGCGCGCGTGGCGGCGGACCCGGGGGCTGGTGCCGCCGTCGTGCGTTTGCGGTGTTTGATTTTTTCGCCGTCCTCCAGGGCATCGCGGAGGGCGTTCCCCAGCAGGACCAGGGCACCAATGGTCAGAGCCATGGCGAACGCGGGCCAGAAGAGCAGCGTCGGTGTGAGGTAGACGTTCTTGAATCCTTCGCTGAGCATCACGCCCCAGGTCGCTTTGGCCGGATCGCCCAGTCCCAGGAACTCGAGTCCGGACTGGATGGCGATCGCCACTCCGGCGATGGCAGCGGTCTGGATGATGATCGGGGCGCGAACCACGGAAAAGATGTGGCGCGTGATGATCCTCAGGTCGGAGAGCCCGGACACGCGGGCGGCATCCACGTACAGCTCGTTGCGGACAGACTGCACCGCCGAGCGGGTCAGGCGGAAGTAGGACGGGCTGATCAGGACGCCGAACGCGATCATGGCAATCCATACCGACGGACCGAACGCCGCACGGATGGTCAGCAGCACGATCAGGCCGGGGAGGCTCATCAGGATGCTGACAATCCAGTTGGAGAGGGCTTCGAACCTGCCCGCGTAGTAGCCCGCGACCAGGCCGGCGGGGAGGCCGATCACGATGGCGACGACGGCGCACAGCAGCGAGGAGAGGAGAGTGAGCTGCGCCCCAAACAGCAGCCGGCTCCAAACGTCGCGCCCTGAGCTGTCTGTGCCCAGAATGTTGACCGGGTCCGGGGCCGCGAGGGTCTTGGAAATGTTCGCGAAATTCTCGTCGAACGGGGCCAGGACATCGGCAAACATGGCCAGGACGGCCATCCCCATCAGAATAACGATGGCGATGCTGCCCATCGGATTCTTCAGCAGGCGTTTGAGGACTGTTGACCGGACTACCGTTCCGGTCTGGCCGGACGTTCCGGGGACGGGCGTCAGGGCTGAGGTTTCGACGGACTCGGTCACGAGGTACGCACCTTCGGGTTGAGCCAACCGTTGAGCAGGTCAACGATGAGGTTGACCAAAATAACAACGGCGACGGTGTACATAACAACGCCCATGACCACTGGTTGATCGCTCTGGCTGGTGGCGGCCACGGCGAGCGGTCCCATGCCGGGAAGGGCAAAGATCTGCTCGATGATGACCACGCCGCCGAGCATTCCGATCAGCTGCAGGCTGAGCACAGTCAGGCCCGCCGGAGCGGCGCTGCGCAGGACATGCTTGAACAGGACCTCGCGCTCGCCGATGCCGCGGCTGCGCAGGGTGCGGACATAATCGCGTTCGAGCTGCTTGATGACGGCGCTGCGGATCTGCTGCGCGCCGCCGGTGACTCCGTTGATCAGCAGGGCGATCACGGGAAGTGTCAGGGACAGCACCCAGGCCGAGGCGGGTTCACCCGGGGAGATGGTGCTGGTGGCGGGGAAAAGGCCCAGCTGGATGGCAAGTACGGTCACCAGGATGATGCCGATGACGAACCCCGGAACGGAGTCGCCGATGATGGCGCCGAGCTGCACCACCCTGTCCACCCAGCCGCGCTTCACTGCAGCGGCAACGCCGATGAGGGTCGCGATGATGGCGATGAGCAGCATGGCCGAGAACACCATGGTCATGGTGACGGGGATGCGTGTGGAGAGGGCGTCTGCCACGGGTTCGGACGTGAACCAGGATGTACCCAGGTCCCCGCTCAGTGCGCCCGTGAGCCAGCTGAAGTAGCGCGTGATGATGGGCTGGTCGAGCCCCAATTCGGCTTCCTTGACGGCGAGCTGCTCCGGTGTTGCCTGGTCTCCCAGGATGTTCCGTGCAATGCTGCCGCTCGATACGTAAAGCAGGGAAAAGGTAAGGATCGAGACGGCGAACAGGACCACTAGTCCGCTGCCGAGGCGTTTGAGGATGAATGTGATCATTGCTGGCTCCATTGAACGGGCATGGTTAGAGTGCCTGGTCCGGCGGCCCGCCTGAGGCGGACCGCCGGACCTGCGCCGGTTTGAGGCTGCTTGCCCGCTGCTAGGAGGCGGGCGAGTAGTTGTAGATCGACGGGACAGCCTGCTGGACCTGAGGCGTCACGTTGATTTTCGAGTTGTGGTAGTACATCTGGTTCACGCGGAACAGCGGAGCGAACCAGGCCTGCTCAACCACGTACTTGTTCACTTCCTGGGCCAGCTTGGCTGCATCCTTGCCGCCGCCCTGGACGGCATCAATCTTGGCCTGCAGCTCGGGGCTGGTGCTCTTGAACGGGTTGTACAGGGCCTTCGTGGAGACGATCTGGTTGATGGCCACCCACGGTTCCCCCTGGAAGAGCGAGAAGTACATGGTGGTGAACTTCTGTGCCGCGATGTCGGTGGTGTAGGTGTTGGTGATCGCCGAGCCTACTTCGAGGGTGACCCCGACGTCGGCCAGCTGCTGCTTGATCACTGCCAGCTGCGTTTCAAACCCGGGGACACTCGGGACCTGGAGTACCAGTCCGGTCTCATAACCAGCTTCCTTCAACAGTGCCTTGGCCTTCGCCGGATCGTACGGGTACTTGTTCTCGAGCTCTTCAACCCAGGCGCCGCTGGTCTTGCCGAATGGCTGGGAGGTGGGAGTGCCCTGACCGAGCAGGACCTGGTCCAGGATGGTCTTGCGGTCAAAGGCGTAGTTGATGGCCTGGCGGACGCGGACGTCCTTCAGGCCCGGGTTCTTGGTGCCGTCGCGGTCGAACAGGGTCAGGCCCTGCCAGTCCACTTCGTTCGCAGCCAGGATCATCTTTGCGCCTTCTGCCTGCTTGCCGGTCTTGGGATCCAGCAGCGTGGCATCGACCTGTCCCGAAACGAGGGCATTCGTCCTGGCGGTGAGGTCCACCAGGGTCTTGAAGGTAATCTTCTGGAACTTCTGGATGTCCTTGTTCCAGTAGTCCTGGCGGGCTGTGAACACCGACTGTGAGTCCTTGACCGTGGCGGCCTTGTCCATAACGTACGCGCCGCTGCCGACGGGCTCGGTCTTGATGCCCTCGGTGCCCAGCACCTTGGGGCTGCCCATCAGGCCTGCGGCCTGGCTGAGGTAGAACTCCAACGAGGGATCGGGCGCCGACAGGTTCAGCTCCACGGTGTCAGCATCCACGACTTTGATGTCCGAGACGGCGGTCAGCTGTGCCATCTGCGGGCCGTTGGCCTTCTTGAAGTGGTCCAGGTTGGCCTTGGCCGCTTCGGCGTCGAATTTGGCGCCGTCGCTGAACGTCACGTCGGTGCGCAGGTCAACGGTGAGCACCGTGTTCGCCGCGTTGTACTTCCAGGCGGTAGCCAGCATGGGGCTGAGCTTGCCGTCCGGTTCCCGCAGGAGCAGGGAGTCGTAGGCAGCCTGGTAGGGCTGGAGGAAGTGGCCGACGTGGGCCTGCGCCGGGTCCCAGGAACGGATTTCCTGAACGGCGCCCAGCGTCAGCGTGGTTGTCTTGGGCGCGGATGCGTTGTTGCCGTTGGCGGCGCCTGAAGCACCGCCGCCGCAGGCTGTCAGCGCCAGGGATGCGCTGAGGATAAGGGCAGCTGCTGCTGCCTGGGGACCTAACTTCATTGTTGGCTCCTTGAAGACGTGAAACGGAAGACTCCATGCAGGGACCGGTGTGGCGCAGGCCACACCGGCCTTGTGAGAATCACAGTACGCATTGTTGCCTCAGTTGGCAACCGATTGTCAAAAGTGTTGCAACTTTGACGATCAATGCCGGGGAGAGGACGACCCTAAAAGAGGGCCGTAGACCGTCGACCGGTTGCTTCGGGTTCGCTTCAGGAGACCTTATGGGCCGATTCAGGGTAGCTTTGCCGGTAGACATCCTTGATGGTTCGCAGCGATTTCTCCGCCTCGGCGGGGCTGATCCAGAACGGCTCCGCATCGTCCAGCCGGGCATAGAAGTCGTTGATCAGCAGCTCGTGGGAGACCCCCCAGTAGGACCGGCCACCGGACGCGCTTGTGCGTTCCGGGATGACCTCGACGCGTCCGTCCGAATGGGTAACAGTGAGATCGCCCCGCAGGCTCAAAACGGCCTTCTCGGTGACCACATCCAGGGTGACCGGTGCATTGAAGGCATTGGCCAGCGTGGCAAAGAACACGCTTCGGGCGCCGTTGGCATGTTCTGCCACGAATTCGGCCGTGTCTTCCACCTCGATGGTGTCGCCCAGGAAACGCGTTGCGGCGTGGCCGCTGACTTTCACGATGTCACCCACGAGCCATTGGAGCAGGTCCACGGTGTGGATGGCCTGGTTCATCATCAGCCCACCGCCGCCGCCAGCCCAGGTCCCACGCCACGGCCGGCTGTCGTAGTACTCCGCGGAACGCTGCCACATCACTGTTGCCGATGCCCCCAGGACGGCACCCAGCGCGCCGGACGACAGCAGCGAGGACATCGCCTGGGACGTTGCGTTGTACCTGTTCTGGAAGCAGACGGCGATCTTCGCCTCCCCTGCAGCTGCAGCGGCAACCAGCCTCTGCCCCGCCGCCAGGGTGTGAGCCAGCGGCTTCTCCACGATGACATGGACTCCCCGCTCGAGGAAGTCCGCCGCCACGGAGGCGTGCTGGTCGTGCGGGGTGCAGATGTGAACCACGTCCGGGCGGACCGCCTCGACCAGGCTCAGGTGATCCGCAAAGCCAGGGACGCCGTGGGCGGCCACCGCCGCGGCCAGCCGCCGCGGGTCCGAGTCGCAGACCGCAACCAGTGTGGCGCCGTCGAGTTTTGCAATCGCCTCGAAGTGCACGGCGGAAACATCGCCGCAGCCGATGACCGCCGCCGTCGTACTCAAGAGAGCTCAACCCCGTTTTTCGCGGCGAGTGCGGCGAAGGCGCGGGCCGCGGTGCCGAAGGCAACGGGGCCGGAGAAGCCGCCCAGCTCGTGGGCACTCGCCAGGTGCGGCTCCAGGGAGGCGAAACCGGCAAAGCCGTCCGCCTTGAGGGCGGCAATGGTGGCATCCAGTTCGCCGTCGCCCTCGCCGGCGGGGACCACTTCGCCGGTCGCGGCGACGGCATCCTTGACCTGGAAGTACTCCAGGTACGGGCGCAGCATGGCATAGCCCTCGGTGTAGGGCTTGACTCCCACCTGCACGAAGTTGGCGTTGTCCCAGGCGATGCGCAGGGCCGGCGAGTCCACGGTCTGCATGATGTCCAGAACACGCTCGGGGGTGTCGCCGAAAATGCCCTTTTCGTTTTCATGCAGAAGCACGACGCCGGATTCCGCGGCGAGGGCGGCCAGCGCACCGAGGCGGACCATAACGTCGTCACGGATGTCCTCCGCGCTTCGGCCCTCCCCCCGGTAGAACGAGAAGATTCGGATGTACCGGGTGTCCAGCGCCTTGGCGGCGGAGATGATTCGGCGGAGGCGTTCCAGCTCGTGTTCCACCGGCAGGCTGACGTCCACTTTGCCGATGGGGCTGGCCACGGCCGAAACCTTGAGGCCCTTCGCATCGATGATTTCCTTGAGCCGGGCAAGCTGCTCCGGCTCGAGTTCGGAGACGTTGGTGCCCCAGGCGCTGCGCACCTCGATGTGGCTGGCGCCGAGGGCAAGAAGCACCGCGGCCTGCACTGCCGGATCGGGGTCTATCTCATCGCCGAAGCCGGAGAGTGGCCAGACTGTGGTTGATGCTTTGCTCACGCGGATCTCCTGGATGTCGCGGCCACCGCGCGGGCAACTCGCTTTTTGGCTCCAGCGCAGTGACGCGGTTCACAATTATTGTCCACACCAGCTTAGCCACCGCCCTAGTCGATGACAACCGATTGCCAAATTTATACACTTTGTGGCATTCTTGGCTCAGCGCATCTGTGGCGGCAGTCACGGACCTGCCATCCGACCCGGCCGACCCGGCCCTGCCACACGTTCAGAGAGGAGCGCCGTGGCTACGACGCAACCAGCAGCAGTGGACCGCCCGGCCACAATCCATGACATCGCCGCGCTGTGCGGCGTGGCGGCCTCAACTGTGTCGCGGGCCCTGTCCACACCGGACCGGGTCAATATCCGGACCCGGCAGCGGATTGAAGCAGCTGCTGCCCAGCTGCACTACATCCCGAACAGCCAGGCCAAGGCGCTGAGTTCCGGCCGCACGGGCGCGGTGGGAGTCCTGGTACCGGACATCACGAACCCGTTCTACTTCGACCTCATCCGGGGTACCCAGCTCCAGCTCAAGGCGGCCGGCTACACACAGTTGCTGGTGGACACGGAGGAATCCGACGAGGTGGAGGCCAGTGCCGTGGAGCAGCTGCGAAAGAGTGCGGACGGCATCATCGTTGCCGCATCCCGGCTCAGCGACGACGCACTGCTTGCCGCGGCGAAGAAGATGCCCATGGTCACGATCAACAGTGACGTTTCCGGCGTGCCCGCCGTCCTCATCGACACCCCGTCCGCCACCAGCCAGGCCCTCGACCATCTCATCTCGCTGGGCCACACCCGGATTGCCTACATGGCCGGGCCCGTCACGTCCCAGTCCAGCACACGCCGCTGGTCCACCCTGGCCGGAGCGGCCGAAGAGCGCGGCGTGGATGTGCGCAGTCTGGGGCCGTTCGCGCCCAAGAAACAGTCCGGGGCAGCAGCCGCGGACGCCGCCGTGCACAGCGGAGTGACAGCGTGCATTGCGTTCAACGACCTCATCGCCATCGGCATGCTTCAGCGGCTCCGCGAACGCGGCATCCGCGTTCCGGAGGACATGAGCATTGTGGGCTGCGACGATATCTTCGGCGCCGACTTCTGCAATCCCCCGCTGACCACCATGGCCTCGCCGATTGAGCAGGCAGGCCGGGTGGCCGTGTCCATGCTGCTGGCCCAGCTCAACCCGCTGGCGGGCGGCGGCATCCGCAGCCGGTCCCTGATGCCCACCCACCTCACGGTCCGCGGATCCACCGGACCGGCGCCGATCGTGCAACGCTAGGTGCATGGATCTGGACGTATCGCCCGCGCTCACGATTCCCGCGTCGGAACTCGGCTGGCGGTTCTCGCGTTCGTCCGGGCCGGGCGGTCAACATGTCAACACTTCGGACAGCCGGGTCGAACTCTCATGGAACGTCGCCGAGTCGGCGGTGCTTTCGGATGGCCAGCGCCTGATGCTGGTCACGCGCCTCGGGCGACGTCTTGTCGCCGGAGTGGTCACCGTTACCGCCTCCGAGCGGCGCTCCCAGCTGCGCAACCGTGAGATCGCCCTGGCCAAGCTCTCGGCCCTGGTGGCCGAGGGCCTTGCTCCCGAAGCTGCCCGCCGCCGGGCGACCAAACCCACCCGGGGGTCGAACCGTCGGCGCCTGGCCGCAAAGGAACAGCGGGCGGCGACGAAACGGCAACGGCAGCGGCCGTCCGCGGAGTAGCCCACCATTCGACAATTTTCAACCGCGGCGCGGATCGAACGCGAGCTGTTGCTCACAAAACATCAGCGACGAGGCGCCGAAGGCCCTCCGACGGGGCAAGGCCCATGTCCTCGTGCAGCTTTGTTCGGTACTTTTCGAAGGCCCGAAGGGCGGAGGCATTGTTGCCCTGCTGCCTTTGAGCCTGGATGAGAAGTCCAACGGCACTTTCATAGAGCGGTTCAAGTTCGAGTGCTGCCTCCGAGGCCTCCAAGGCAACCTCTAGGTCGCGGCGCGCCAGCGACTCGCGGCCAATGATGTCGAACGCGCGGAGCCGGTCCTGCCGCAATCTGCTCTGTTCAAAGAGCACCCAATCCTCATACCAGCCCGGGAGAAGCTCGGCATCGCGCAACAGGTTAAGGGACGACACGGCGTTCCCGTTGAGCCCGGTTTGCCTTAGCTCCCGAATGCAGGACCGGACCCGATGCAAGTCGACGTCCACCAAATCGTTGAGGGAAAGCTCAGCGCCCGAGTTGACCAGCAGGCCCGGGACCTGCCGTGTGACCAGGTGAATGCTCGCACGCAGACTTTCCATGGCCAGACTCTCACGGCTCTCCGGCCACAGTAGCCCGACCAGGTAGCTTCGGGGGCGGGGACCGTGGATGGCAAGGGCAGTGATGAGCCGCTGTTGACGCCCCGCAACACGCATAAGGCACGAGTCCCTGAGGAGTTTCCACGATTGGAAAAGGCTCAGCTGAAAATGGCATAGGTTGCCGTTTCCCATTGGTACCCCTAAATCCAGCGTGACCGCGAGCTGGAGTAGTTCTAGCAATGAGGATCCGCATTTTGGTCGGCGATGTCAATGCCCCGCCGTGTCGGGCAATTTTGTGAAGGGAAATACCGTCGGAGGGGCACTTGACAACTAATGCAAAATAATGACAGCCATTAGAATTTGTTCACTCAATCAGGGTCAAAAGGCCCTACCGGCGACATTTCTCAATAGATGCGCAGCCTGTCAAGATTCGGCGCGCTAATACCGCTAATTTTCGTATCCTTAATGCTGACAAATAGGTCCTTGGGGTCACTGCCCCCTCGCCCGCTCGGGGAGGTGCATGCATCTGGCACGCCAGCGGCCCGGACGGCCGCGGGCCACGCCCGAAGTCCCCTTCATTGAACGCTGTCAATGCCTCCTCCGGCCTCAGCGTTCAAATATTCACGATCGGGAGCTTCCCTCCCCCGCCAACTGCGTTTTCCGGGGGCCTTTCCATTGGCTTGACCAGGTGGCTAAGCGCACTAAAATCCAGCCTTAGGCTTTGCAGAAATCTCCGCCCGATGATTTCCATGATCCGCGTTTCCACGACTTTGGAGAGCCCCGCTAAGACGGTGTCCGCAGCCCTTGAAGCGCTGCCACTACGGGTTGCAGGCCGGTAACAGGGTCGAGGCTTTCCGAACCTTGAGCTTTTCTTGGAAATCGGAGGTACGGCTAGTGATTCTCCTCGATATGGAGGAAAAGACTGCGCCTATCGACTACGGTTTTGATTATGCAACAACCATCACACCTCAGACTGAAGGAGAATGAGTTGGTCGCAAAGTGCCTAAGAATATCTGGGGTTCCTGATGGATGGTGAGATGTCCGACGGCAACTTTGAGTCAAGGCTGCCCGCCACATTGGTAATCAGTGTCTGGCGGGAACTGGAAAGTCCCCATTCATTTCGGGCGCGGATTTTTTCGGATCATGGTGTGAGCGCTGAGCCATCGATCCAATATGCAATTGATGCGGAGGGTGTGGTCGCTGCGGTGCGAGAATGGCTTGGTGAGCTGCCGGCGGTCTAGCCCATCTCCGCCAATCCGCGATGACCATGGCGAAGGCGGCGGACCGGCGGCACGATGTACGAGTCCCGACAAAGATTCGTACACTGCAACAGGCTCAGCTGGGAAATGGCCGGCACTTCCCAGCTGGTGCGATCCGGAACAGCTCTAGCCAGCAGCATCCGCAGTTTGATATGGGACGTCAATGCCCGGCGGAATTTGGCCGTTCTGTGACGCTAAATGGTATGAGCTTATGGACCGCGCTGGCTATGAAAATCGATTACAGCAATGTCGCTTTCCCCCCAACATACCGGTCCCAGGCCTTTGTGACAATATTCTCCGTAGCGAGAAACTGGGCCGCGGCTTTTTGTTGGTCTCGTCCTTGGGTGGGCCGCTGTCCCCCCAATGAGGCACGTCTTGCCTGTATGGTAATAACGCAGCGGAGCTAGCGTTGAAATTGTGTCTTGTGACGGAAATGAAGTCGAAATACAGAGTTCAATGAAGGTGAATTCTGTCTATGACCCGACTCTGCGAGCAGGGCGCATCCCACAGACGCAATTCATCAATACTCAACGCGTAAAAACATAAGGAATGCCTCGGGTCCAATTTCGCCGGCCACACAGCTGGTCTGGCTGGGACATCCGATCATTGCTAGCGTGGCGGAATGAACCCGTCGAAGACCCCGGCCGAGATCCTCAACATCGCCGGCACCGAGGTTCGCATCTCGAGTCCGGACAAGGTGGTGTTCCCTGAGCCGGGGCTGACGAAGCTCGACCTCGTTCGCTACTACCTCGCCGTCGCGGATGGCGCGCTGCGGGGCGCAGGTGGGCGCCCCATGGTGCTCAAGCGCTTCCCGAAGGGGATCGGCGCTGAGCCGTTCTTTCAGAAGCGCGTGCCTGAAAACCACCCCGACTTCATCGACACGACGACGCTGCACTACGCGTCGGGGACATCAGCCGAAGAGGCTGTCATCCGGGATGCTGCAGGCTTGGCATGGGTCGTGAATCTTGGATGCCTGGACCTCAACCCGCACCCCGTGCGCGCCGAGGACCTCGAGCACCCCGATGAGCTCCGGGTCGACCTCGACCCGATGCCGGGGGTCGACTGGTCGCAGATCGTCGACGTCGCCTATGTCGTGCGGGAGATGCTCGACGACGTGGGACTGGTGGGGTGGCCGAAGACGAGCGGGTCGCGGGGACTCCACATCCTGGTGCGCATCGCCCCCCATTGGTCGTACCGCGACGTGCGGCTCGCCGCCGAGTCGCTCGCCCGCGAGGTCGAGAACCGCGCTCCGGGCCTGGCCACAGCGCGGTGGTGGAAGGAGGAGCGCGGCGAGAGCGTGTTCGTGGACTTCAACCAGAACGCAAAGGACCGCACCGTGGCGTCGGCGTACTCGATCCGGCCCCTGCCCGACGCCCGGGTCTCGACTCCGCTCACCTGGGACGAGGTTGCCTCCACCCGGCCGGAACAATTCACGGTGCCCACGGTGCTCGAGCGCTTCGCAGCAGTCGGCGACCCGCACGCCGGCATCGACGATGCAGTCGGATCACTCGACGGGCTCCTCGCACTGGCTGCCGAGCTTGGCCCCGCCGAAAAGCCGCCGCGGGGCGGCGACGGCTCCGGCCGCCGGCAGTCGGTGATGCCGCTTATCGAAGTGGCGCGTACCAAGACCAAGCATGAGGCGCTCGCGGCGCTCGACGAATGGAAGGGCCGGCATGCGGACCTCGTCCCGGCCCTGCATCCCGCCGACATACTCGTCGACGGAATGCGCGGATCGAGTTCACTCTGGTACCGGGTGCGGGTGAACCTGCAGCACGTCCCCGAAAATGCGCGCCCGCCACAGGAGGAGCTCATCGCTGATTACGACCCCTGGGCGGGCAAGGAGTGGCCGGGACGGCCTGGGTCCTGACAACACCAGGCCACATCGCGCAGGTCGTTGCCGACGCCGCGAAGTCCTTGACCGCCCCCTCCGTGTCAGCAGCGGTGTCGTTCCTTTGAGAGGACCGCTAGGAGTACTTCAGGCTCAGCATCAGGGCCTTGAGTTGCGCGTACTGCGCGGTGGCCATCCACGATTTCGCCGCTTGGCGGCTCGGGAAACCTGGCACTGGGTTGGGGTAGACCGACTGGTTGAAGATGACCCGGTTCTGCGCGGCGCCGTTTCCCATTTTGAGTAACGTGCATTGCGACGAGACGTCCCCTTCCTCCAGGTTGCGGGGGTTCATGACCGCCATGAAGTACGAGTCATCGCCGCCACTCCTTTCCACAATAAATCCGAACATCGGCGTGGCGCCGTCAACTTCGCGCAGTCCGGAAGCGGGTGCCTTGTCGATCACCGTACGGTTCACGGGTCCCGCCGAGCAGCCGATGCCATTTGCGCCGCTTGAGACGCTGAAGAGGTCGGCGCCGGTGCGGTCCGAGACGATCGCTTCAACGGGCTGCCAGGGCGGCCCCTCCTGGCCCGGCCCCCGCTGCGTCCTGACTGACCAGGAACCCGGGTAGGAGAAGGAGATGTGCCCATCGGGAAATGTGAAGGTTCTTAGAGCTGGCTGGACCGGGGCGGCAGGCGCAGCGGGCGGGGCGGCAGGCGCAGCAGGCGGGGCGGCCGGCGCAGCAGGCGCCGCTGGCGGGGCGGGGACTTCAGTGGAAGGCACCTCGGTGCTGGGAGTGGCTGTCGGGGTGGCAAGGGTCGTGGGAGAAGTTGTCGCAGAGGAGCTCAGGCTGGGGGCCGCACTCTTTGCCGGCTGGGAACCACAGGCTGAAAGCATAAGGCTGAGAGTAAGACCGGTCATAGTCACGGCACTACAGAGTCTCAAGCGTTTGGACGTCATGTTTCTAGTTCCCCCTGAAAGGCGCGTAATAGCGCAGCGTCTGCCCCTCAACAGCCCTCATATCGGGACCAGCGGCATTAGTCAAAGACTAGACGGAAATGTCGGAGCTCTTTCAGAGACAGGACTATAACTGTTCTATAAACGAAATCCGGCACGCCTGAACGGCACATTAGGAGGTGCTGATACGTCCACGAGGCACGAGTTCATCGGCGTTGTCCAGGAGATCGGACCGACGTCCGCACCTCCCAAAGGCATGGCGGCGATGGGCGTATCCAAGCAACTCCTCACCGACTAATCGATGTGGCGATTCCCGAACCGGCGCCAGCCGCCGGCTCGTTTAGAAGTCTCTGTCGATTGCGCCGGTTTCGGTTGCCGGCGCGAGGGAGCACGCGACGCCGGCTGTGCTGGACCGGTGCGGCGAACGAGGACGACCACGTCACCAATCTGGAGATGACCGGGGACTTCCTGGACCTGATCGAACAGCGGCGGAGCCGGCCCGGCCGGGATCTGATCAGCATCCTGCTCCCCGCCGCCCGCCCGCTCGTGCTCGCACCAATCGCGAAGCTGTTCGGTCAGGTGAGCAGCCGCTAGCTGTCACCGGTCCCGCCACCCGGAAGGCAGCGGCGAGTCCAGAAAGGTGGTCACAACTTCCTGCACCAGGCCTGTCCTCGCGAGCCCGAAAAAATGTGTCGTGCCGGGAAAAACCGCGAGCTGCGACGCCGGTACGCCCTCAAAGTCTCCGTTCACGTCTCCCCCGCGCAGCTGCAGGAACCTCACCGCGTGCTCGAGCTTGACCATGTCGCAATCGCCGACGGTGATCAGGGTGGGTGCCGCGATGCCCCGGATCTCGTCATCAGTCCATCCCGTGGAGCCCTCGTCGTAGCGCCCGAGCTTGTCCAGGAGTCCTTGCAGATGCTGGTGGTCGGGGTGCGGCGACACAGTCAGATAGCGCTCTTCCATGGGGGTGCCGGCGATCATCTCCACAGTCATTGCGGCGACCGCTTCGGAGTTTTCGCCGCGATCGCCGTCGGGCCGGAATGACACGGACGAGACGATGAGTTTGCGGATCAGGTCCGGGCGCTTGACTGCCAGATGCAGTGCGACCGCGCCGCCGACGCTGAATCCGAAGATATCCACCTCTCGGACGTCCAGATGTCCAAGGAGACCAACGATGTCAGAGGCGAGGTCACGGGTGTTCAGTGGACGATCGATGTCGTTGGTTCGACCGTGACCCTGGAAGTCCGTCGCGATAATCCGGCGGCCCGCTGACAGACCCGGGAGCAAGGCGCCAAATTGCTGCTCGATATCGAACAGCCCACCATGTAATAACAGCAGCGGCGTGCCGCCGGCACCATGCAGCTCGTAGTACAACTGCATTCCGTTGACGGGGGCGTACCCGGTTTCGGGGGCTGCCGTCGCTTGCTGATCCATCCGCTCGTTCTCCGCTCGTTTCGGGACGCCCTTCGATTTGGGGCCATCCTAGTCCGGCTGCAGTGCAGGCGGCAGGGGTGTAAGAGCGTTGTAAAACTAATAGCACTAGTTTAAACACTACTTGTATAGGTTTTTGTCGGGGAGGTCGAGTGGTTCTCCGGCCTCGCCGTAGGGCGGTCCCACCCGGGCGGAACCGCCACGGCGAGCCAGCTCCACGCTTTCTACCTGGAGTCGGGGGGAGCCGCTCTGGTCCAGGCGCTGCTCGTCCACGGCGCCGCCGGCGTTGTGCACGCCATTGACCGCTTCGACAGCCTGAAGCTGCTGCTCGCAGTCTTTGTGGCTACCGTTACGGAATCGCCTGGACCGTGCGGCCCCACCGGACACCAAGCGCACCGGAGATCGGGCAGTCACGGCCGGCCCCCTGATCGTCGCCCCACCTGTCCTGCACAGACAGCTCAGCTGCGTGGACGCGGCCTTTGGTCTGCGGCGGCGTCCCTGCTTTAGAGGAGTAACTGGACGCCTGCCTTGGCGTACGGCACAACGATGAGAAGGACCCCCGCCAGTGCTGCCGCGAGCGTCCCGAGGCTGCGGGCGAACTGCGCCTGGCCAGTGCCACCCGAGCAGGGGCAGCACCTGGATGGCATGCAGGGCGACGCCATGAGGAGATTTGAGGATGCCGGCGGCACCGAGGACGACACCTTCCGGACCAAAAACCGCTGCCTCGTTGCCAGCCAGGACGGCAGGTTCGCCGACGCCGATGATCGCCGCGCCGAGGACCTGTCCCGGTCCCGAAGGGGACTCCCCTGCAGCGGACCCCTGGGCGGCGCCCATACATTTGTTGTATATGTTGCCGCCATGGATTACTTGTTCTGTATGCGTTTCACATCTTACGATCACAGTGACCTGCTGCACATCGCAGCCGGGGTTCATCCCTCAGACCACTGTCATCACGGAGGAAGCAATGTCGCTCCCGAGCCAAAAACCACCGGCACCGCGTAACGCCCTGCGCCGGGTTGCCGCCGCCAGCCTCGCCGGCAACGCGATCGAGTACTACGATTTTTCGATCTACGGCCTCGCAGCGGCGCTGGTGTTCCCGCAACTGTTCTTTCCCCAGAGCGACCCCTTTGTAGCCACCCTGGCCACCTTCGGTACCCTCGCCGTCGGCTACATCTCACGCCCGCTGGGCGCCATCGTGTTCGGGCACTTCGGCGACAAGGTGGGCCGCAAGCCGATGCTGGTCATCACCTTGCTCCTGATGGGCTTAGCCACCCTGGCCATCGGCATACTTCCCACGTTCGACCAGGTGGGCGTGTGGGCGGCCGTGATGCTTACCTGCCTGCGCTTCCTCCAGGGCATCGCCTTCGGCGGCGAGTGGGGTGGCGCAATTTTGATGGCGTTCGAATACGCCCCGAAGAACCGCCGCGGACTTTTCGCAGCAATTCCCCAGGTGGGGCCGGCCACCGGGGCGCTGCTGGGCAATGCCGCCTTCCTGCTGGTCACGCTGCTTCCCAGGGAGGACCTGCTCGCCTGGGGCTGGCGTATTCCCTTCCTGTTCAGCTTCGTGCTGGTCATCGTGGGCATGTTCATCCGGCTCAAGATCGCTGAATCACCGGAATTCCAGGCCACCAAGGCCGAGGGCCGGCAGGTGAAGGTGCCTATCGCAGCAGTCCTGAAGAACAACCTGAAGGCAGTGCTCCTGGTGGCCGGCGGGTTCCTCGGGTTCGGCGCTTTCTCCGTCATCGTCATGACCTACCTGGTGGGATACAGCCAAAGCGTCATGGGGATCCCGGCTTCGACGATGCTCTCCTTCACCATGCTTGCATTTGCCATCCAGATCCCCATGATCCTGCTTTCCGGTCACCTGTCCGACCGGCATGGCCGGCGCACGCTCATCATCGTTGGCACCCTGGCCGCCGTGGCATCCATCTTCCTGATGTTCGGCGCGGTCGCCACCGCCCAGCCGTGGCTGGTGGGCCTGGCGTACGCCCTGGGCTTCGGCTGGCTGTACACGATCTGCTATGGCCTCCAGCCCGCGCTCTTCGCAGACGCCTTCCCGGCCGAGGTCCGCTTCACCGGCATGTCGCTGGGCTACCAGCTGGCCAATGTCGTCGGCTCCGGATTCACCCCAATGATCGCCGTCTGGCTGGTGCACTCCACCGGAAACCTCCACGCCGTTCCCGTGTTCGTCGCGGTCACCCTGGCGGTATCCCTCGTCTGCCTGCTCCGTCTCGCGGCCCTGGCCCAGGCACGGAAGACCGCCGAGGAATCGGCTTCGCCGGAGAGCCCTTCCCTGGTTGCCGCCCGCTAGCCGGGCCCTCCCCACCGCTTTCGAAGAAAAGGAAATCATGAAGTTCGAACACATCACCCTCGGCCAGCGGGTGCTCTTCGGAGCAGGCCGCGCCGCCGAGCACGTCGCCCGGGAGGCCGCACGCCTCGGTGCGCGTAACATCATGTGCATCACGTCCGAGTTTGAGCGGCCCTTCGCCGAGACTGCACTGTCCCTTGCCGACGTCGCCCTCTGGCACACGGATGTTGTCCAGCACGTCCCGGCGGAGACCGCGGAGAGGGCAAGAACAGCGGCGTCCGACGCCGGGATAGACCTGATCGTCTGTGTTGGCGGCGGATCGACCACCGGCCTGGCGAAGGCCGTGGCGCTGACCACCGGCATCCCGATCGTCGCTGTGCCCACCACCTACGCGGGTTCCGAAGCGACCAATGTGTGGGGCCTGACGGAGAACGCCACGAAGACAACAGGCGTTGATGACCGTGTGCTGCCCGTCGCCGTTGTGTACGACGCCGAGCTGACGCTCAGCCTGCCGGTTTCCCTGTCCGTTGCCTCAGGCCTGAACGCCCTGGCGCACTGCGTGGATTCACTGTGGGCGCCCCGCGCCGATCCCATCAACCAGGCCCTCGCCGCGGAAGGAATCCGGGCCCTCGCCGACGGGTTGCCCCGCATCGTCGCGGACCCCTCGGACCTGGCCGGCCGCGAGACGGCACTGTACGGGGCGTACCTTGCCGCCGTCTCCTTCGCCTCCGCGGGTTCAGGACTGCACCACAAGATCTGCCACGTCCTGGGCGGAACCTTCAACCTGCCCCACGCGGAGACGCATGCGACCGTCCTCCCCTATGTTCTGGCCTTCAACGGACCCGCGGCTCCGGGCGCGGCAGCTCGGATCGCCGGAGCCCTCCGCGCCGGGCTGGCCAGCGCCGGACCAGCCAATGCCCCCGCCCAGGAGCCCGGCACCGAACCTGCTGAAGAAGCACTGGCGCTGTTGAACAGCCTCCGGCGGACCCTAGGCGCACCCACTGCACTGCGCGACCATGGCTTCACGGAGGCCGATATCCCCGAGGCCGTGGAGCGGATCCTCAAGGCAGTCCCGCCGTCGAACCCTGCCGAAGCCACCGCGGAAAACATCGGTGGGCTTCTTCGGTCAGCCCTGGCCGGAACCGAACCCACCACCGGGTCCGCCGTACTGGTTGGTGCCGGAACCGGATTCAACGGAGGAACAAAGTGACTATCAGCGAGGTCACAGGCGGCCCCGGGGTCAGCTCCCAATCCGCCCGGGAGGAAAGCCTCGTCAACGAGGTAATCCGCTCCTTCACCGGCGGCAGCGCACGGGAACGCGAAGTGATGGGTTCCCTGGTCCGCCACCTGCATTCCTTCGTCCGGGACGTCCGGCTGACGGAAGCGGAGTGGACCACGGGAATCGACTTCCTCACCCGCGTCGGCCGGATCACCACAGAGTCCCGGCAGGAGTTCGTGCTTCTCTCGGATGTCCTGGGCGTGTCGATGCAGACCATCGCGGTGAACAACGAGGCATACGGTGCGGCAACCGAAGCCACGGTCTTTGGGCCGTTTTTTGTCGCCGACGCGCCGCAGATCCGGATCGGCGGCGACATTGCCGGCGGCGCTGCCGGCCAGCCGTGCTGGGTGGAAGGGACGGTGACCGACACCGAGGGGAACCCCCTTCCCGGCGCCCGGATTGAGGTGTGGGAGGCAGACGAAGACGGCTTCTACGACGTCCAGTACAACGACGGCCGCACCGCCGCGCGTGCCCACCTCTTCTCGGATGCAAACGGGCAGTACGCGTTCTGGGGACTGACCCCCACGCCCTACCCCATCCCGCACGACGGCCCCGTCGGCGGGATGCTGGAGCACTTCGGCCGCTCCCCCGTCCGGGCCTCGCACCTGCACTTTATGGTCTCCGCCCCGGACAAGCACACCCTGGTAACCCACATTTTCGTCCGGGGGTGCGCCCACCTGGACAACGATTCGGTCTTCGGCGTGAAGGAGTCCCTGATCAAGGACTTCGCCACCCAGCAGCCAGGGACCCCCACTCCGGACGGCCGCGACCTTGGCGACCAATCGTGGACGAGGGCGCGCTTCGACGTCGTCCTGCCGCCCGAAGGCCGCAGCACCACCGAAACTTTCAAGAAAGGAAGCCACCATGGAAATGCAGCACACGCATAAGGAGACTTTTGAGGACGGCCTGGCCATCCGCAAGGAGGTGCTCGGCGCCGCCCACGTGGAACGTTCGCTCGCCAACGTCAGCGAGTTCAGCCGGCCCATGCAGGAGCTGGTCACCGAGTATTGCTGGGGAGCCGTCTGGAGCCGCGACGGCCTGGAACGCAAGACCCGGTCCATGATCAACCTGGCCATGCTCACGGCACTGAACCGCGGCCACGAGCTCTCGGTACATGTGAAGGGTGCCATCAACAACGGCGTCACGCCGGAGGAGATCCAGGAAGTGCTGATGCAGACGGCCATCTACGTCGGCGTCCCGGCGGCACTCGAATCATTCCGCATCGCCGAAGCAACCCTGAAGGAAATGAATGTCACCGCATAAGCCCCGCGTCGGTTTCATCGGCCTGGGCAACATGGGCACGCCCATGTCCCGGCGCCTGGTGGAGGCCGGCTACTCCGTGGCAGGCACAGACCTCTCGGCCCCCAACAGGCAGCGCCTGGAAGCGGCCGGCGGCACCGCCGTCGAGACAGCGGCTGAGGTGGCGGCAGGCTCCGATGTCCTCATCCTGATGCTCCCCAACTCCGACGTTGTCGAAGCGGTCCTGCTCGACGGCGGGGTGGCCGCTGCGCTGCCCGCTGCGGCAGTGATCGTGGACATGAGTTCCTCAGAGCCGCTGCGCACGCGGGCCCTGGCCGGCAGACTCGCGGCTGACGGGCTGGCCCGCCTGGTGGATGCGCCCGTGTCCGGCGGCGTGGGCGGGGCGGAAAGGGGAACGCTGACCATCATGGCCGGCGGCGAGGCGGACACCATCGCGGAACTCGCCGACGTGCTGGCCGTGCTCGGCAGGGTCCGCCACACCGGTGCCGTGGGATCAGGCCATGCGCTGAAGGCGCTGAACAACCTGCTGTCCGCCACGCACCTGCTGGCGACCTCGGAGGCGATGGTGGCCGGACAGGAGTTCGGGCTGGATCCGTCCACCATGTTGGAGGTCTTCAACGCCTCCAGCGGACGCAGCGGCTCCACCGAGAACAAGTGGCCGAACTTCGTCCTGCCCGGCGGCTACGACTCCGGCTTCGGCCTGGGCCTGATGCTCAAGGACATGAAGATTGCCACGGACCTGGCGAGCGGCCTCGGACGGCCCGGCAGGCTGGGGAGCCGCGCCGTGGAACTGTGGGCCGAAGCCCACGGCGAACTGAACCCCGGTGCCGACCACACGGAAATTGCCCGCTGGGCTGGACACGCGTCCTGACCTGAGGCGACAGCCGTCGTCGGAAGTGTCCGGCAAAGCAGAGTGCCGCCCGGCGAGCGTTACGCTCACCGGGCGGCACTTTGGTTTAAGCCGCCAACGGATTCGGCTCAGTGGCCGTGGCTGATCACCTGATCGAGTGGAGCCGGACCCGTGGCTTCGAATTCGCGCGTCTGGCGTTTCGTCTCGGCCTCGTACGTGTCGGTGTCGCCCCGGTGCCGGGCAATGAGCCGGCGCCGGGCCGATGGCGCAACATGGCACAGCCCCGGCACGTCCGGGTTGTCGCGGCAATCGATCCCGCCGGACGCCGGGGCCACCGCCCGCAGGCTTTGGCCAGTCAGGGCCAGCCCACGGCTCGTGTAGCGGCGCCGGGACTCCCCCGCGCAGGCGGGACACACCGTGGTTGCCGGGGCAGGCGTGTCCATAAAGAGCTCGACGTCGGCGCGGCAGCGGGTGCAGCGGTAGTCGAAGAGCAGGCGCGCCATCAGACCAGCTCTTTCAGGGGACCGCCGAAGTCTTCCCAGTCCCGGGGATCGTGGGCGATCCACACCGACGCCGACTCCTCGTCACGAATCCGCTTGAGGGACGTGATGGAGCGCCGGGCCTCGTTGTGGTCCCAGTCCGAGCCGTCCACGGCATCCCATTCCATGGCTTCGCGCAGGTGCACCGTGTCTCCGGTCAGCAGGATGTTCTGGCTGGGCAGCCGGACCAGCGCGCTGAGCTCACCGGGAGTATGTCCCGGAGTGTGGTGGATGATGATGGCGCCGTCCCCGAACAGGTCCTGGCTGGGTGACTGGACGGTGGTCCAATCGAATTCCTTCACCTCGCCCGCAAGATCCGTGGGGTTAAAGAGGTGCGCCGATTCCGGGCCGGGCTTCGCGGCCCACTGGAACTCGCCGGGACCGGCGAAAAACTTGGCCTGCGGGAAAAGGTAGAGGCCGCCGGCATGGTCCGAGTGCGTGTGGGACAGGACAACGTGGGTGATGTCCTCGGGGCGGTAGCCCAGTTTGGCGAGCTGTCGGTCGATCCGCTGTTCCGGGTTGGACACGATCATGGAGGTCTCCGGCCGGTCCCCGAAGACCAACGCGGGGTCGTCGCACACCAGCGGGTTCATGCTGGTATCGAACAGGACCAGGCCCTGCTCATGCTCAATCAGGTAGGCAGGGAGGGGAATGCGGACAGTTCCCTCGGCACCGACCACCAGATGTGCCGCGTCGATATCCATCTTGGGGGCGTCCAGCCCCCACATGCGGATGTTGGCTGCCGGGCTCTTCCCGGATGGTGCCGCCAAGTGAGTAGCCTGCGTCATTGCGTGCTCCTAAGTGATCTTGTTCCCCGCCAGCCATTCCAGCACCGGTTCGAGGATTTCGTTGAGATTGTTTTCGAAAATCAGGCCATGGCCGTTGCCGTGGATCCCCAGGTCCTCCAGCCGCAGGTGCGTTGCCCTGGCACCGCACCGGTTCAGGAAATCGACCGTTTCGGCGTCGCCTCCCGCCCGTCCGGAGGCCGGCCCTGAGACGACCAGCACGGGCAGCCCGCCAAGTGGCTCCGGGCCAAGCGGGGGTTCCTGACGGGCCAGGGGACGGGAGGCTCCGGCCGCGAGCGGCACGGCTGTCAACCCGCAGTCGAGCCGGCCCCTCGGGCCCAGGTCCCTGAAAGGCGGGCCGAGGGGTTCGAAGGTCACGATGCCCCGGACGCGGTGGGGGGAACGTGCAGCAGCCAGCCAGCCGCCGGCAGCACCGGCGGAATGCGTAGCCAGGACCGCCGGCCCCGTCCGTTCGAGCAGGTCCACGATGCGCCGGGCATCAAGGTCCTGGCTGAGCGGGGTCGCCGTCAGCATGCCCGACGACGATGCCACCAACTGGTCGAGTTCCGGGGAACCCGGCCGGCGGCCCCACGGCCATGCTGAATGAACAGCGTGGGAGCTGCTTGGCCCAGACTCCGCGGCATGCTCCGGTGCCGGCTCCGGCGCAAAAACCGCGCCCGCGCCGGCGTAGTCCGGAAACCCGGTGCGCCCGCCGAGGCGTGCAGGATCGTACGGCGACCGCCCGTGGCCGGGCCGGTCCAGGAGGTACGCCGGGAATCCGGCATCCACCAGGCGCGGCGCCCAGCCCGGCGCCCCATCCTCGATCCCCAGCCAGTCCGTGGACTGGCCGCCGCCGCCATGCACCAAGACCCACGGCGTCCTGGCCGCGCCATCCGCGGGCGCCTCCCACTGGACCCAGGCGGGCCCCAACTGCCACGGACCGGCGTCGGACTGCTGGGGGTCCCCCGGGAGAAAGAACCCCCCGGTCCGCACCGTCCGCGCCGTGTTGTTAAGGTGCGGGGCGCTGAAGTGCGGGGCGGCACGCGAACCCGGACCCGCCGTCGTCGTGATGGGCATGCGGTGACCTAGGCCGACACGGCGGGCGTCAGCCGCACTGGCACATAATCGTGCCCGAAGGCCTGGTAGTTCACGGTCTTCCGCGGTTCGCCGATGAGCTCGATCTTCTCGATCCGCTCCACCATGGCCCGCAGCAGCGTGCGGGCTTCGAGCCGGGCGACCTGGTTGCCCGCGCAGGTGTGGATCCCGAACCCGAAGGACAGGTGCGCGTTCTTGAGGTCGCGATCAACACGGAACTCGTCCGGGGCGTCGTATTGGCGCGGATCGCGTCCTGCACCCAGCCACATGGTGAGGATCTTGGCGCCTTCGGGAATGCGAACGCCGCCCAGTACCGTCTCCTTGGTGGCCCAGCGTCCGCCGTAGCGTGAGGCCGGGTAGAGGCGGATGGCCTCCTCCCAGGCGTTATCCACCAGGTCCGGATTCTCGCGGAGCTTCTGCCATTCGCCGGGGTTGTCGGCGAAGGCGCGGATCATCGAGGCGATGGACGCCGTGGTGGTGTCGAAACCCGCGGCGAAGATGGACTTGAGGATCTGCTGGGCGGTGTGCTCGGAGATCTTTCCCTCGTCCGCCATGGCGTAGAGCTGCCAGCCGATGCCGCCCTCGGACTGCACGTTCCGGGCGGTGTTGGATTCCACCCATTCCATCGCTTCGGTGCCGCTGGCGAGCTTGGCGGCCTGCAGTTCGCTGGGCGGGCCGAAGACGTTGAAGACGGCGTCGCCGAACTTCAGCAGCAGCTCGCGTCCTTCTTCCGGCAGGCCCAAGACGTCGGGGAAGACCTTGAGGACGTACTTCACGGAGAGGTCGTTGTAGGCATTGATCTCGGCCGGACCATCCGTCAGGAGGTCGTCGATGAGCCGTTCGGCTTCGGCCTTGAAGTAGGCGGACATCTTGGCGAGGTTCCCGGCGTCGAACACCTTGAACACGGCCGATTTCGATGCCGTGTGCTCCGGCGGGTCCTCCAGGATCAAGGTGCGCGGCCGGAATGCCGACGGCGCGTAGAACGGCCGGTCCGTGGACGAAAAGGTCCGCCAGTCGCGCAGGGCCTTCTGGATCTCGGCGTACCGGGTGATGGCGTAGTAGCCGTACTTCTCCATGTAGACCACGGGGGCGATCTCGCGCTGTTCGCCGTCGAAGGTGTGCACATCGTGCAGCGTTTCGAGTGAGAACGCATCGTAGCCGGAAACCGGTGCCTCGATGACCTCGGGGAGGATGTTCGTTTCAGTCATGTCTGTTCCTCGTTGAACGGTAGTTGGGGATTACTTTCCGGCTTGGCGTGCGGGCGGCGGGGTTCCTGTGGCCATCCAGTCCAGCCTCCGCTGCACGCCGGCCTGGGCCATCTCCGGGTGCGTCAGGACGAAGAAGGTGTTGGTGCGGATCGCGTCAAGCACCTGCCCGGCCACCTCGGCCGGGTCCATCCCCACCTCTGCGGTGGTAGCGGCCAGCCGCTCCATCACCGCCACCCTCCCGGGCTCGGTGGCCAGGGGCACGTCGGCCGGGCGGTTCCGCTCTGCGTCGACCATCCTTGTCTTGACCGGGCCCGGCGCCAGCAGCGAAACACCCACGGGGCTGCCGGCGGTCCGCAGTTCCACCTCGAGTGATTCGCTCATGCCCAGGACGGCGAACTTGGAGGCACAGTACGGCGTCATGGTTGCCGTGCCTGAACTGAACGCGGCCACCGAGGCGGTGTTGACGATGTGTCCCCCGCCGCCGGCCTCCAGGAGCGGCAGGAACACCCGGCAGCCGTTGAGGACACCGAAGAAGTTCACATTCATCACCCAGCGCCAGGCCTCTTCCGGAATGCTCAGGAAGCTCCCGCCCGTTTCCACACCGGCGTTGTTGCAGACGACGTCGATCCGGCCGTAGGTGCCCAGCACCGCCTCGGCGAGCGCCTCGAGGTCCCCGACGCTGCGGACGTCTGTCCGCTTGCCCATCACATCGCCGAAAGCGGAGAGCTCCCGCACGGCGGTGTCCAGCGCGGACTGTTCGACGTCGGCAATGGCCACCCGCATGCCTTCTTCCAGGAAGCGCCGTGCCATGGCGAAGCCGATGCCGCTTGCGCCGCCAGTAACCACGGCGGTCTTGCCGCTGAATTCGGTGATGCCCGCCATCGTTACCACGCTCCGATCAGCGAACGGGTTTCCAGGCTCTTGGGGAACATCAGGCGCTGGACCACGGCATCCTCATCCACGGGCAGCCGCCGCAGCACGGTCAGGTCTTCTTCCAGCCGGGCCTCATCAGAGGAGTGGTACACAAGCCGCTTGTTGTTGCTCGCGGCGGGATTCACGATGTCGACGAAGACACGGCGGCGCTCTGTGGCGTACTCGTCCAACACCGTTTCCGGTGCTTCGCCCGTGACGACGGCGGCGAGCGCCTCGGAGAGGACGTAGGTGTCGAACAGCCCGCTGGTCAGGCCGAGCCCGCCGGTGGGGTTGGTGGCGTGCGCCGCGTCACCGGCCAGCAGCACCCGGCCGGCACGGAAGGTTGCTGCCGCGCGCTGGTGCATGCTGTACGGCGAGTACGCGTCCACCACCACGTTTTCGGGATCGCGCACAATCGAGGCGAAGAAGTCCGGCATGCGTTCTTCGATGCCGTCCTCGGGCAGTGCTGCGTCCTCGCAGTAGGTGTAGCGCCACAGCCCGGCGTCGCCGCTGTTGTCGATTTTGGTGATGATGGCGCCGAAGCGGTCATCGATCAGCATGGTGGTCTGGCTGTAGCCGGCCGCTTCGAAAGGGTAGCGGATGTTCGTGGCCACAAAGCGTTCAGGCCAGGTGATGCCTTCAAAGGCGATCCCCTGGCTTTCGCGGACCCTGCTACGGGCACCGTCGGCACCGATCAGCCAGCAACCGTCAACTGCGGTGGTTCCCTGCGGGGTGGCGAAGTGTGCGGTGACGGAGTCCGGGCCCTGGTCCACGCCGGTGAACTTGTGGTCCCAGAGCACTTCGGCGTGGGGAAAGCGTGACAGGTGTTCCAGGGCGATTTCAACCAGTGCGTTCTGGCCGAGGTGCAGGTTGTAGGGGTGCTTGACCCGTCCTTCGAGCGACTTGAGTCCATAGTTGATCTCTTCGCCGGTCTTGTGCACCTTGTACGTATAGTCCTGCTTCAGGAAGCCGCGGGCCACGGCGTCCTCGAATAGCCCGAGCCGCTCCAGCCCGTCCAGGACGGACCAGTGGTAGACCATCGCGCGGGGCGCGTTGGCCACGGTACTGGCCCGTTCGAAGACGCGGACCGGCACGCCGGCCCGGGCCAGGCCCAGGGCGTTGAGGATGCCCACGGGTCCGGCACCGACAATCAGGACGGGTTTCTGCTGTTCAGGTTTCTGCAGTTCAGTGCTCACAGTGTGTCTCCGGGCTTTCTAGAGTTCGAGTTCAAGGACGTCGGACTTGGACCGCGAGACGCAGATCATCATCATCTCGTTGGCGGCTTTTTCCTCGTCGCTGAGGATGGAGTCGCGGTGGTCGGCCTCGCCGCACAGGATGCGGGTTTCGCAGGTGCCGCAGGTGCCTTCCATGCAGGAGAAGATGACCGGCGCGCCGGCTTGCTCGGCCACCTCTACGATGCTGCGGCCGGCCGGGACCTCAAGTTCCATACCGCTGAGGGCGAGTTTGACCCGGAAGGAGATGGCCGGGGCCGGGGCCGCTGCAGGTTCTTTGGGCGCGAACCGTTCCAGGTGCAATGTGCCGGCAGGCCAGGCCGCGCAGATTCCTTCGAGGGCGCGAAGCAGGCCTTCGGGGCCGCAGGCATAGATTTTGACGCCGTCCCGCGGATCCCCGAGAAGGGCGCCCAGGTCCGGGAAACCGAACTCGTCATCGGGGCGGATGTCGATCCGGCCGGGGTACTTGTCCGCGAGTTCCTGCCAGAAGGCCATGGAGGACCGCGAGCGCCCCATGTAGGTCAGTTTCCAGCCGGCTCCCTGCCGTTCGGCTTCCTCAAGCATGGGCATCATGGGTGTGACACCGATGCCGGCGGCGATGAAGTGGTATTCGGGAGCCAGAACGAGCTCGAAGTTGTTCCGTGGGCCGGAGACCTCCAGGATGTCGTTCTCGGCCAGGCCAACATGTACGTAGCTGGATCCGCCGCGGCTTGCCGGTGCGCTCAGGATCCCGAGGCGGTAGCTTGAGGTGTCGTCCGGGTTCCCGCAGAGGGAGTACTGGCGGGACAGTCCGGAGGGCAGGTGAAGCTCGATGTGGGCACCGGGCTGCCAGCCGGGGAGCGCTGCTCCGTCCGGGTGGACCAGTTCCAGTTCGACGACGCCGTCGGATGCCGTGCGCTTCGCCCTGACCTGGAGCGGCTGTCGGGTGAGCGTTGCGGCCGGCCGGATCATCGTTTCCGATGTCATGGTGGTCTTCCTTACTTCTCGAAGCGGATGGGCACGGATGTCCAGCCGGTGCGCAGCGGCCGGCCGTTGGAGACGGGCTGGGCGGACAGGACAAAGTTGCTGGTCTTGGCCAGGATCTGCCGGAGCATGGCCTGGAGTTCGGCGCGGGCAATCGGTGAGCCCATGCACTGGTGCGGGCCGTGCCCGAACGTCAGGTGCGGGTTGGGCGAGCGGTCCGCGATGTACTCGTTGCCCCGGACGAACTTGTCCTCGTCCCGGTTGGCCGAAAACACGTTGAGGCCCACCTTGGCGCCTTCGGGGATGACCGTACCGAAGGCCTCAACGTCCTTCGTGGCCTTCCGGCCGGTGTGGTGCAGTGGCGGCGCCAGCCGCAGGATTTCTTCGATGGCACTGTCCACGAGCTCGGGCCTGCGTCGCAGCTCGGCCTGGTCCTTCGGGTGGCTGCCGAGGTAGGACAGGATGGAACCGATCGCCGCCGTGGTGGTGTCCGCGCCTGCCGAGAAGATCTGCACCCCGATGGCAACGGCTTCCTCCTGCGTCACAGACCGGCCTTCGGGCATGAGTTCCAACACGCCGGTCATGATGTCGATGGCCGGGTCCTGCGGGTTGGCCCGCCGGTCCTCGATGAGGGCTTCCACGGTGGGGTTCCAAAGATTTTTGTTGATTTCCCGCATCGCCGCGATGTCGTGGCGGACGGCGTCAGCCTTGGCCAAACTATCGGCCATTGTTTCCCAGGCGTCGTCCGGGAGCAGCATGAATTTGGCGAGAACCTGCTGGGGAACGATGATGCCAAACTGTTCGATCATGTCTGCTTCACCGGCGGTGATCAGCGGGTCCAGGTTCCTGGCCACCAGGTCTTCGATATCGGGAACCAGCATCGCCACCCGCTCCGCGGTGAAGTACTGTGCCAGGAACTTCCGGAAAAAGGTGTGTGTGGGCGGATTTTCCTGGATCGGGATGGAACGCATGAACTCAGGGAACTCCAGGAACGGCTGGCCGCTGGTGTACGTTCGCCAGTCCCGGGAGCCCTTTTGGACATCGGTGTAGCGCATGAATCCGTAAAAGCCGTCGTAGTCGCTGGTGAAGGCCAGCGGCCGCTCGGCACGCAGCCTGTCGTACTCGGCCGGGTAGTCGGTCACCTTAATGGGGTTCCAGTCATCGCTGGGGATCCGAGTATTGGCATCAACGCTCACGATGCAGCCTCCTTGCTTTCGTCGTGTGATTGGTATCACTGCTTGGTCACCACCGTAGGGCGCCGAATGCACGCTAGCCATATGTTTCACAGAAATCACAACGGCGAGATATACACTTTGGATATGGACATTAGGCACATCCGGTACTTTCTGGAGATCACCCGGCAAGGATCCATCTCCAAGGCGGCCAAGGTGCTGCAGATGACCCAGCCCCCGCTCAGCGCGGCGCTGAAGAACCTCGAAGAGGAACTCGGCGTGAAACTCCTCGAACGCACCGCCCGCGGAATTGTGCCCACCAAGGCCGGCGAGCTCCTGCTGCAGAAAGGCAGCCGGCTGGTGGACGAAACCGACCAGCTCGCCCGTGAGCTCAGCCGCCAGGGAAAAGGGCTCAGCGGCACCCTTCACCTCGCGGTCATCCTGCCGTTCGCCTGGGCCTACCTGCCCCGGGTCCTGGCACGCTTCCGCGAGCTGTCGCCCCACGCGGATGTCACCCTGAGCGATGTGGAACCCGGCACGGTAATTGAGGGCATCCGCTCCGGAGCCCTTGACGTGGCCATTGTGGCCACCGGGGCGCCGGACCGGCTGCGCACCATGTACCAGGACGATGTGGTGATTGAACCGATCTCAAAGATGTCGCTGTCCTCGGTGCTGCCCACCCGCTTCCGGGAGGCACCCAAGCCGGTGGCCCTGGCAGACTTGATGAATGAGACCTGGCTGCTGCCGGCGCCGAACATCCGGGTGCCGGGCATCACCGAGCTGCTGGTGGACTACTGGCTGGCGAACGGCTTGTCTCTGCCGAGGCTGAAAACCGTCACCAGCCTGCAGACCACGCTCCCGCTGGTCGCGGCCGACATGGGCATCAGCATCATGCCCCCGGAGATCCAACAGATCGCCAAGACCACCGTCGTGACCCGCCAGCTGGAGCCGCCGCTGCCGCCGCTGCACGCCGTCGCCATGTGGAGCGCCCAGCGCGGGCTGACCGAGGTGGCCGCGACCTTCGCGGAGGTCCTCCTCGGTCCCCGCGCCAAGGGTGTGCGCATCAGGACGGGCACTGACGCGCCCTGACATCAACCGCCCGGCACGGCCGGTCCCAGGAACACGGGATCCATTTCCTCCCCGGCCGCGTACTGGCCGTTGAAGAGCTCGACGGCGGCGGGTGCCAATTGTGTCGGCAGTTCCGTCCATTCCGTCCCGGCAACGTCCAGCGCGCCTGGCACGGCCAGCCGGAGCAGCTCCAGCCGGCCGCCGCTGCCGGGCGGCTGCTGCGGGTCTTCCACGCTCAGCACGGCGCCGTCGGCACCGAATTCAAGCCAGGGATCGGCCACAAACAGGCTCATCATGCCGTGGTGGCCGCTGAGCCGCACCTGGCCCTTGAACTTGCGGACGCCCGCCGGTGCCAGATCTGCCGACCCGCCGCCGTCGGGCTCAAACTGGAAGTAGCTCCCGCTGACGATCGATGCCCCCGCTTCCGCTGAGACGCTGCCGTCGGGAAGGCGGGACAGATAGCTGATGAAGCTCCGTTTGATGCCCCAGCGTAGCACCGGGGCACCAAGCGGGAGCTGCTCCGTGTCCATGGCTCAGAGTCCGAGCTTCAGCGGGCAGCCGCCCTGGGAGCGCGAGACGCAGATGAACATGCTGTCGCAGCTGACCTTCTCGTCGTCCGTCAGGATGGAGTCCCGGTGGTCGGGCGTACCCGAAATGACCGGAGTTTCGCAGGTCCCGCAGGTCCCCTCGCTGCAGGAGGACAGAGCGGGCAGCCCCGCCGCCTGGGCAACTTCGAGGATGGATTTGTCCGCCGGGATGGTCAGCGTGACGCCGCTGTCCACGAATTCGACCTCGAAGGCGACGTCGCCGCTGGCGTCGATCTGCTTCGGCACGAAGCGTTCCACATGGAGGCTGCCGGACGGCCAGTGCGCCGAGGCACCTTCGACCACGTTCAGCAGCGGTTCGGGGCCGCAGCAGTAGATCAGGGTGTCGGGCCGGACGTCCTTCAGCAGGGAGGTGAAGTCCACCCGGCCGTCCGTGTCTTCCGGAACGAACCGGACCCTGTCACCAAAGTCCCCGAGCTCCTCCAGGAATGCCATCGTTGCCCGTGAGCGGCCGCCATAGACAAGGCTCCAGTCGGCACCCTCGCGATCGGCCTGCTCCACCATCGCCATGATGGGTGTGATGCCGATTCCACCGGCGATAAAGACGTAGTTCAGGGAAGGCTGGAGCACAAAGTTGTTCCGCGGCTGGCTGACGGTGAGGGCCGTCCCGGTCTGCACGGTGTTGTGGATGGCCAGCGACCCGCCGCGGCCGTTGGCTTCCTTGAGCACGCCGATGCGCCAGCTTCCCTGGTCACTTCCGGGTGAACAGAGGGAGTACTGCCGGACCAGCCCGTCAACGTGGACGTCGATATGCGCGCCGGGGTGCCAGGCCGGGAGGGGCCGGCCGGCCGGGTCAACGAGCGTCAGGGACACGACGCCGTCTGACTCCTCCCGGCGCTCCCGCACCGTCAGTTCCAGGGTCGCGTTCGGATCTTCGGGCAGTTCGACGGCGTGCTGCGGCGCCTTGGGTGCAACGTCCCACTGCACGTCCAGGCTCCGGCGGACCGGCAGCAGCGCCATCCGGACGAAGTCCAGGCCCCAGTCCTTGGCCGGGCGCAGGCTGGGCAGCCGGTCGAAGAGCACTTTCAGGCCGGTGGACCCCTGGGCGCGGGCCAGCGGCTGGCCAAGGCACGTGTGCCGTCCCTTGGTGAACGCCAGGTGGTCGCGGGCGTCTTCGCGGTGGATGTCGAACTCGAAGGGCCGGTCATAGTAGTCCGGGTCCGTGTTAACACTGGCCAGGGCGATCCAGATCATCTCGCCGGCCTTGATGTCGGCGTCGCCGATGGTCACATCCACGTTGGCGCGGCGGGAAGCAAACGTCGATGACGGGCGTCGCCTGACTGTCTCGTCAAAAACGCGCTGCCAGAGCTCTGGCTCGTCCAGCGCGTCAGCGAGCGCGGCCGGTGTCTCGTTGAGGAAGATCACCGCATTTGCCATCGCCTGGGCGGTGGTGTCGGTGCCGGCAGCGGCAAATTCACTCAGGTGCAGGGCAATCTGTTCCTCGGAAAGGGACCAGTTGCCGTCCCGGTCCTTGTCCCGGGCCATCACGGAAATGAGGTCGTCGGCCTGGCTGTCACGCCGTTCGCGGACAATATGCCGCAGGGTCAGCTGAGCCGAGACGTAGCTGTTCCACACTGCCGAGCGGCGCGGCTCTTCGAGCTTTTCCTGGGCGCTGGCGAGCACCTGGAAGAAATCGTCCCGCAGGCCGCGCATCATGGAATCGAATTCCGGGCCGAGCCCCATCAGCGCAAGGAGCGTCTGCGTGGTGAGCTCCAGGCAGTAGGCGTCCATCAGGTTGGCCTGCCCCTCCGCCTCGAACCTGTCGATGATGCGGTGTGCGCGGTCTTCGATCTCGGGCCGCAGCGCTTCCATCCGGTCCTGCAGGAAGGCTTTCTGCGCAACGCGCCGGGCAATCGTGTGCCCGGCAGGATCAGACCCTACGAGAATCCGGGAGATCAGCTCCGCCGGCATGATCTCCTGGTAGGCCTCGGGTACCGGGATCAGTCCGCCGTTGCTGGCGCTGGAGAACTTCTGCCAGTCGGGCAGGATGGTTTCCGCATCGGCGCGCCGGGTGATGATCCATGCGTTGAGGTAGGGATAGAAGAAGGCTGGCCGGCCCTCGCGGACGTCGGCGAAATGCCGGGCGGGGTCGCGGTAGTAGTCGTCGCCCATGGCGTCGAAGCCGGGGGCAAGCGGGCCGGGGTGGGCAGGGGCGATGGTGTTGATGGACATGGTGTGCTCCAGGAGGAAGAAGTGTTAGAGGACCGCGGAGGCGGCGATGGTGGAGAGCTTCTGGAAGCGCAGGACGTTGTCGCCCTCGTCCATTACGCCGGCGGTCAGGCAGACAAACGTCATGTCCCGTTCCGGGTCGATCCAGAACAGCGTGGATCCAGCACCGTAGTTCCCGTGGGTCCGCGGGCTGGTGAAGGGGCCGAAGAAGGACGGGTGGGTACCGGTTCCGCTCAGGGAGAAGCCCAGGCCGAAGTTTCCGGGCGGTTCTTCCCAGCCGCGCATGCGGGCAATCATGGCGTACAGGTCATTGGTCATGTCCCCGGTCTGCAGGGTGGTGGCCGCGTCCAGCACGGCGGGCGCGATCAGCTGGCGGCCCTCATGGGCGCCGTTGCGGCGGATCATTTCGGCGAAGGTGAAGACGTCGGCAGCGCTGCTGGCGGAACCCACCCATGGCATCTCGGCATCCTCGTTGATGACCTCGTCGAGGACCTCAATGTCCTTGGCCGAGAGCCAGCCGGAGTCGGGGATGTAGGCCTTGAGCGGGACCATCCGGTCCTTCCAGTCCGCCAGCGGTCCGAACCGAGTGTCCTTGAGGCCGAGCGGCCCGAAGAGGTTCTTGTTGGCCAGGTCCCGGAAGGAGTCGGCGCCGTAGACCCTGCGGAGCATCTCGCCCATCAGGGCATGGTTGACCGCGGGCGAGTAGGTGAGGTTGGTGCCGGGCTCGTGGACCACGTCGAGTTCGCAGATGGCGGCAATGACGTCTTTAAGGTTGCCCAGCTGCGCGTTCGGGAGCGGTTCGGGCGTGGCAGGCATCCCGGAGCGGTGGGTCATCAGGTGGGCCAGGTTGACGCGGTCCTTGCGCCCGGCGCGGAACCGGTCGCTGCCGTAGAACTCGGGAATGATGTCCACCACCCGGGTGCTCAGGGCGAGCCGTCCTTCGCCGATGGCCTGGTACACCAGGGCGTTGGTGAAGGCCTTGGTCAGCGACAGCACGCGGAAGATGCTGTCCGGTTCCATGGCGCGGCCGGCGGCGCGGTCCGCCCAGCCGAGCGTGGCGTCCAGTGCGATTTCGCCGTGGCGGGCCACGATGATGCGGGCGCCGTCGTAGTCGCCGGCGCTGATGTCGTTGCGGATGGTCTGCTCTAGAAGGCCGATGGTCTCGGCGTTGAGTCCGTGGGTCATGGTCCTGCTCCTGTATGCCTGGCGTAAGGGGGGATGAAGGGGGTGGCGGCAGCCCGCCGTCGTGCGTTCGAGGACGACGGCGGCAGGCTGCTGCGGTGCGCGGCGGCGGTCCTACATGTGGAGGCCACCCGACGGCGAGAGGGTCTGCCCGGTGTAGTAGGCGCCTGCTGCACTCGAGAGGAACACCATCGTGGCGGCGATCTCCTCCGGTGTGGCGGGGCGTTTGATGGGCTGCATGCCGATCAGCATTCCGGTGATTTCCTCGGGCTGCTGGCGGAACAGCGGTGTGTCCACCGCGCCGGGCGCGATCGCGTTGACCGTGATGTTGAAGGGGGCAAGTTCGGCGGCCGCTGCCCTGGTCATGCCGAGGACGCCGGCCTTGGATGCCGGGTAGTACAGCGGCATCGGGACGCCGAGCAGGGCTGCCGAGCTGGAGACGTTGACGATTGCGCCGCCGCCGGTGCGCTTGAGCAGCGGCGCGGCCGCCCGCATGACGTAAAAGGGCCCGAACAGGTTGACCTCCAGGACCCGGCGGAAGTCATCGTCTGTGATGTCGCCGAGGAAGTCGGGGAAGAACTCCTCGCCGTCGCGTGCTGCCCGGAAGGCTTGGACGTTGGTGTCAACGAGTTTGTCGTTGGCGGCCTTGGACGGCGCGTTGATGCCGGCCGCGTTGATGACCACGTCCAGGCGGCCGAATTCTGCGTCGAGTTTGCCAAAGGCATCGTTGACCGCCGCGCTGCTGGTGACGTCCAGCGCGATGGCGAGTGAGCCGGGGATGGCGGAGAACTCGCGGGACAACGCCTCGTCGGACATGTCCGCGCCCACCACCCGGGCGCCTGCGTCGGCGAAAGCCTTTGCGGTGGCGAGGCCGATTCCGGAGGCAGCTCCGGTAATGAATGCAACTTTTCCTTCAAGTGTCACGACGTTGTGCCTTTCTGCTGTCCGCCCGCGGGCGGCCGATGAACTGTGATGTCGGACACCAGTGTTGCAGTTCACTGGACACATGTCCAGCGAATGGCTGGACATGATGAAAGAAAAAATGCATTTGTGGATTTAGTAGACAACTGTCCAGTCAATGTGGTCTGCTTCTTCCATCCCCGTGAGCGCGGTCACATGGCCGGTCCACTTCCGATGTCGCTTCCCGGCTCTTCGCCCTGGAGCCTGCGGCTGCGGGGAATCAGCAGAGACAGAACTTTTCGAGGCCCCCGGGCCTCTCTTCAAAGGAGAAGCATGACAGTTCCAATGACGGGCTCCCCGGCCGTCCAACTGGCCCCTGCAGAACTGCCGGATGCGCAGCGAAAGCTCCCCTGGAAGCGCGCCGGCATGCTGATGGCCGTGACGTTCTCCGGCCTGCAGATGCTCAACGAAGTGGGCGCCATGATGGCAATCCCGCTCTACAAGTCCATGAGCATGGACCTCGGCCTCACTCCGTCCCAGGTCTCCTGGGCCCTCCTCGCCACGCTCCTGATGGGGGCCGCCTCCATCGCGCTCCTGTCGAAGGCCGGCGACGTTTTCGGCCACCGCAAGGTGATGATCATCTGCATCGTGGGCATCTTCGTGGGCTACGTAATGTCAGCACTCGCCACCGATTTCACCGTCCTGGTGATTGGCCGCGCACTGACCGGCATCATGGCCGGGCAGGCGCTGGTGGTCGGCATCATGAACGACCGCCTCAGCAACTTCGACCGCAAAAGGGCCATCGGCATCATCGCCGGCGGCCAGGCCGTCGGCGTCACGCTGGGCTTTGGCGTGGGCGGGCTCATGGTGGTCGTCGGCGCGACGTGGCGCCATGCGTTCTGGATCGGCGCCGCCCTGACAGTCCTGAGCATGATCGGAATGCTGCTGTGGGGCTCGGACTCCGACGCCACGCTGCGCAACCGGGGCAAGAGCAAGCGCATCGACGTCGCCGGCGTCACCCTGCTCGGCTTCTCCCTGACCGCCATCTGCATCGGCCTGAGCCAGAGCCCGGCCTGGGGTTTCACCTCCCCTGCCACCCTGACCTGGGTAATCGCCGGCGTTGTGGGCCTTGGCCTGGCGCTCTTCGCCGAATCCCGCAGCAAGCAGCCGCTGGTTGACATCTCCCTGCTGCTCAGCACGCGGCTGATGCCTGCGTACGCCGTCTTCGTCACGCTTGGCATCGCAGGAATCATGATGTTCAACTTCGTGATGGGCTGGGCCCTGACCCCTGCCGAGCTGGCGGGTTATGGGTTCGGACTGAATCCCCTGACGGCCGGGTTCCTCTTCATCCCGATGACGGTGGCCGGGATTGTGGTCTCCACGGTGATCCCGCGGCTGCTCCACCGCGTTCCGCCGCGCGGCCCCCTGGCCGCCGGTGCGTTCCTCCTGATGCTGTCGTTTGTCTGGCTGTACTTCATGCACACCCAGCTCTGGGCCGTCGTCGTCGGCATCCTGTTCTACGGCATCGCGTACACCACGGTGCTGACCATTGCCGTCTCGATCATCGCCGCCGAAGCGCCGCCCGGGAAGGGCGCCGGCACCGCCTCCATTTACGTGGGGATTGCGCTGTCCGCATCAGCAATCGGAACAGCGGTCTACGCCGCCATCATCGGCCTGAACACGACGCCCGCGGCGCCGCTTCCGCCGGCCGAAAACTACGCCACCGGCTTCCTGACCGCGGCAATCGTCTCGGTAGTGGCGATCATTGCGGCGTTCGCCCTCTCCAAGCGTGTCCACTTGACCGAGGTGGCCAGCCACTGAGGCAGCCGCCTTCACTGACATGAGTCACTGCAGTTGAGCCAACGCAGAGGCGCCGGACACTATGGTCCGGCGCCTCTGCGTTGGTTCTGTTGCTTAGCCTGCGGCGGCGTCACCACGGACGAAAGCCAGCCACTGCATGGCCAGCACGTCCTTGAGCAGCTCCATGTCCAACGGCCTGCCGCGAAGGATCGTAAAGAACATGGTCCGGTCCAACGCCATCTGGAGCGTCAGCAAATGCAGCCGCGCGCGTTCGTGCTGCACGGGATCCGTGTAGCGGGCAAAGGTCTTCGGCATGACTTTGTAGGTGTCGCCGAGGATGGTCAACCATGTCTCGGTCACCAGGTCATCGTTTGCCAGCGCCTGCTCCATGGTATTGAAATCGCTTGCACGCTCCCGCCACAGCATGATGGTTTCGTCCAGCCAGTCGAGGATGCCCGCCTGGTCCGGAGCTTCCATGTCGTCCAACCGGCGATAGGCCGCCATCACGTCGGACTGGCTGCGCCGCATCAGCTCGGCAACGATTTCCGCCTTGGTCCGGAAGTAGACGTAGAACGTGGCGCGGCTGGCACCGGCTGAGCTCGCAATGTTCTCCGCCGTCGTCTCATTGAAGCCTCGGCTCCGGAATTCCTCCGCGGCCGACTCGATCAGCCGCTCGCGGGTGACCTGTTTTTGCACCTCACGCAGGGACTGCCTTTGCGCTGGCGTGCGCGGGGGAACAGGCACTTGACGACGAGGTTCAGCCCATTCTTCGTTCTCGGCAGTGGTCACGGTTACCAATTTATCACCGGGAAGGACCCGCACCCGGAAACCCCGACCCGGTCCGGAACCAAACGCGGGGCGCGGAACGTCAACTGGTCAGTACTCGCCCTTGATCACGAAGTAGGAGCCGCGGATAACGCCTGCGAGCTTCGACTTCTGGCGGGCGAACTTGAAGCGCGAGGCCAGTTCGTCCGGAATGTCCATGCCTTCGGCCAGTTTGAATCCGACCGCCCGCTTCCCGCCGTCCTCGATGCTGTACATGACGTTGATCGACAGCCCCGACTCGTAGAACACGTAGGCCATCCGCAACCCGTCCACTTCGAAGGCGGTCGATTCGAGCGGGCGGGAGCCGATGACGATGTCGCGCTCTTCCCTGAGGATGCGGCTCACCCGGTCAACCACTTCCGGAACCTCGCTGGCAGGACTCACTGTGAAGACGTGGTCGTACTTGTTCCGGTAATAGCGGGCCTCGTTGGCTCGCAACCCGGCCAGCGCCCCGGCGACAGGAGACGATTCCAGCCCAACGGTAGAAACGTTCACGAAGTCAACGATGTACGGCATGCGTCCTCCTGGTCAGATGTGTTTGGACCAACGATAACGTGACGACGTGCTGCACGGGCGTCCGCTCCGGCAACGAATGGGTGCCATAGCCGTCACGCTGGGAATGCAAGCGCCTCCACCAGTATTGGTCGGCCGTCCAGTTCTCCGGGCCGGGCAGAGGCGTTCGCGAGTGGCAGGGCATCGGTGTTGTTGAACCGGCTCCGCCGTTTCGTGTCGTCTGCCGTTGAGCTCAGGCGCGTGGGTTCCGCACAAGCTTCTTGTTGGCGAACTCGTTGAAGCCGAAGCGGGCCAGTTCCCGACCGAAGCCGGAGCGCTTGACACCGCCGAAGGGCAGGTCCGGGGCGGTCTTGCTGGTGCTGTTGATCCACACCATGCCGGTCTCCAGGGACGCCGCGATCTGCTGGGCCTTCTCGTCGTCGCTGGTGAACACGCTGGAGGACAGCCCGTACGGGGAGTCGTTGGCCAGCTCGACCGCGTCCTCGAGGGTCTCGAAGGGGTAGACGACGCCGGCCGGGCCGAAGAGTTCCTCGCTGTAGACGCGCATCCCGGGGGTGACACCGCCCAGGATGGTGGGCCGGTAGTAGGCGCCGTCCTCATCCGTCCTGCCGCCGCCGAGCAGGACTTCGGCGCCCTGGGAAACTGCACCCGCCACGAGCTCGTCCAGTTCCTCGGCCGCAGACTCCGAGGAGAGGGGCCCGAGTTTGGTGTCGCTGCTCGTGGGGTCTCCCGGAGTCCACGAGGCCGCCTGCTCAACGAACTTGCGGACGAACTCGTCGTACACGCCGGACTGCACCAGGAAGCGCTTGGACGCGGTGCAGGCCTGGCCCGCGTTGGTGAGCCGGCTGGCAGCGGCGGCCTTCGCTGCGGTGTCCAGGTCCGCATCATCCAGGACGATGAACGGATCCGAGCCGCCCAGTTCCAGCACGCACTTCGTCAGGTTGCGTCCGGCCACCTCGGCGACGGCGGCGCCGGCCTTCTCCGACCCCGTCAGGGAGACGCCCTGGATCCGTGGATCGGCGATGGCGTCGGCCACCTGGGAGGAGGAGATGAAAGCGTTGAGGTACACCCCATCCGGCAGCCCGGCCTCGGTCAACACCTGCTCAATGGCCAGGGCCGACTGGGGGCAGTTGCGGGCGTGCTTGAGGATGATGGTGTTGCCCAGGGCGATGTTCGGGGCAGCGAAGCGCGCCACCTGGTAGTAGGGGTAGTTCCACGGCATGATGCCCACGAGCGGGCCGGTCGGTTCGGTCCGGACCACGGCGGTGCCCGGACCGGAGATCTGGAGGTGCTCATCGGCCATGAACTCCTCAACGTGGTCGGCGTAGTACTGGTAGATCGAGGCAACCAGGGCGACCTCGCCCTTCGCCTGGGCGGCGGGCTTGCCCATCTCCAAGGTCAGCAGCGCGGCGAGCTCTTGTCCCCGCTCCCGGTGGATCTCGGCGGCCCGGGTCAGAACGGCACGGCGATGGTCCAGGGAGGTGGTTCGCCAGGAGCGGTACGCCGCTTCGCTGCGCGTGATCAGGTCCTGCAGCTCGGCGTCCGAAATTTCCGGGAACGTTTTGACCGTTTCGCCGGTGGCCGGATTGGTGGTCGTGTACACGCCCATGGCGGGTCACTCCTTCGGTGCTGGTGAGGGGCGCCGTCGTCGTGATGGCGCCCCCTCGGTGGCAGGGTGCCGGCGGGTCAGGCTGTAGCCGGTTGACCGGCCTTGGTCAGCTCGAAGCCGCCGTAGCCGCTGTTGGTCCCCCGAACGTTTGAAGACCCGGCAGTTGCGGGAAGTTGACGGCCGAGAGCAGGCCAAATGTTCCAGCGCACAAGCCTTCCAACGTGAACGGCCAGGGCAGCCATGCATTGCTGCCCAAATTCTCCTAATTCATGTTGAGTTCGGGATCGAATTGATCTCAACGAGTTGCGGATGAGATCAGGATACGCTCGTACACACACTCAACGGGGCGCTCCCCCGATGCGCCCCTGGCCCGCCCGCATCAAGGGGCCAAGATCAACCTTCCGCTGGCCCGGCAACAAGAATTGGCTCATGGGCCCCGTCACCCGCCGGGTTGATTTCGAGCTTGGGCCGACTACCAGAAAGCGCACGCCAACGCGCTGGAGGCACTCGACGGGCAGCGCTACTTCCGGCTGCCGCCCTTGAATCGCTGCAGACCTCGCTCCTCGTCCAGTCGGACCACGAGCCGCGCCGACGTGAACGATAGGTGAATTGTTGCTGCGGGGCAACTAGGGCATTGCGCCGCCTGCTATCGTCATGCCAGAGGGCACACCCGGCGCGGCGCATGACGTCGCAGAGAGTCGGTGGACCAGGTATTGGGGCCGCCATCCGGGACATGTCTTGAGAGGTTCGGCCGGCACCGCTTCCTGGGAGGACCCCCATGACCGACGATACGACTCCGCCCGCGGCCCCTCGGGTTGTGACCGCTGAACATGCCCGGCTGGCCGAGGCAACGGGTACCGCGGAGGATGTCCTGTTCGAGGCGAATCCTTGGTACGAGTGGGGGCCGTACCTGTCGGAGCGGGCCTGGGGCACGGTTCGGGAGGACTACAGCGACAGTGGCGACGCGTGGGAATATTTCCCACACGATCACGCCCGGTCCCGTGCGTTCCGGTGGAACGAGGACGGCATGGCGGGGCTGTCCGATATTCACCATGACCTGTGCCTGGGGTTGGCGCTGTGGAACGGGGCCGATCCAATCCTGAAGGAGCGGATGTTCGGGCTGACGGGGCCGCAGGGCAACCACGGGGAGGACGTCAAGGAATACTGGTGGTACCCGGACGCTTTGCCCAGCCATGCATGGCTGCGGTGGCGGTATCACTACCCGCAGGCAGCGTTTCCTTATCAGCGGCTGATTGAGGAGAACGCCCGCCGGTCCCGGGACGAACCCGAGTTTGAGTTGATGGATACCGGTGTCTTCGACGGGGGCCGGTACTGGTCCGTGGATGTCGCGTACGCGAAAGCCTCACCGACCGAGGTACTCGCCCGGATCACCATCGAGAACCATTCCTCCGAGGAAGCGGTGCTTTCGGTGTTGCCCACCATGTGGTTCCGCAACACGTGGCGCGCCTCCGGCGGTGAGGCGCCGTCGTTGTTCCTGGACGGGGACGGGGTGGCGGTCGAGCACCCACGGTTGTCCGGCTACCGGCTCGACGCCGCTCCCACTCAGGAGGGAGCGCGGCCACAGGCGTTGTTCTGCGACAACGAGACGAACACGGCGCGGCTGTTCGGGTCGGCGCCGGTCACCGCCTATCCGAAGGACGGTATCAACGACCATGTGGTCTCCGGCGCCGACACCGTGAATCCGCAACATCAGGGTACCAAGGCAGCCTGGTGGTATCAGGTGACCGTGCCGGGCGGGGGCCGCGTCGAGCTGCGGCTGCGGCTGCACCGGCCGATCCCGGACCACACTGCACCCCCTCCCGCGTGGTTCGACTCGTATTTCGATGGCGTCATGGCAGACCGGGAGCGCGAAGCAGACGAGTTCTACTCGGCAATCGCCCCGGCCGAAATCGGCGCCGAACAAATGCGGGTATTGCGCCAGTCCTGCGCGGGGCTGGTCTGGAGCAAGCAGATGTACCCGTATCGGGTCAACCGGTGGTTGGATGGCGACTCCGCCCAACCGGCGCCGCCAGCCGGGCATCGTAACGGCCGGAACACGGGGTGGCGGCATCTGGACTCGTTCGATGTGCTTGCCATGCCCGACCCGTGGGAGTACCCGTGGTTCGCGGCCTGGGATCTGGCGTTTCACGCCGTCACCTGGGCGCACCTGGACCCCGCATTCGCCAAATACCAGCTGTTGGTGCTCCTTCGGGAGTGGTTCCAGCATCCGAACGGGGCGCTCCCGGCTTATGAGTGGAGCTTCGACGACGTCAATCCACCGGTCCATGCGCTGGCCGCCCTCCGCGTGTTCGTCATCGACGGCGGCACCGACTTAGGCTTCCTGAAACGGGTGTTCCACAAGCTGCTGCTGAATTTCACCTGGTGGCTCAACCGGCAGGACCCCGACGGGAACAACCTGTTCGGTGGCGGCTTCTTGGGTTTGGACAACATCAGCCCGATCGACCGCTCGCATCTCCCGCCCGGCTTCAAGCTGGACCAGGCCGACGGCACCGCGTGGATGGCGTACTACTCCGTGGCTATGCTCACCCTTGCCACCAAACTCGCCGAACACGACGACGCCTACGAGGACATGGTCGTGAAATTCCTCGAACAGACCGTGCTGATCATGGACGCACTGGAGGATTCAGGCTGCTACGACGCCGAGGACGGCTTCTTCTACGACCGGCTCACCGGCCCCTCCGGGATCAGCGTCCCGATCAAGGTGCAAACCCTCGTCGGGTTGATCCCGGCGCTGCCCGCGGTCGCGCTTCCCACCCAGGACACGGACCGGAACCGCCGGCTGCGGAAGCGGTTCGCCCTCCGGTTGGAACAGACCGATCGGCACGAGATCCTCGATTGGCAGGTCCGTGGCACCGGGGAGTCCCGGCGGACGCTGCTGTCGGTCGTCCCGATGGACAAGCTCGCCCGGCTGCTCGGCACCCTGTTCGACGAGGAGGCATTCCTGTCTCCGCACGGCCTGCGGTCGCTCTCCAAGCGGCACAACACCCCCTACACAGTTCCCGGGCTGCCCACCGCTGCCATCCAGTACGAACCAGCCGAATCGCGGACCGCGATGTACGGCGGCAATTCCAACTGGCGTGGACCGGTGTGGTTGCCGGTCAACTACCTCATCATCCGTGCCCTGCTGCAGTACGACCAGTTCTTCGGCCCCGACTTCACCGTCGAATACCCCACCCGATCCGGCCAGCAGCTGACCCTGCGAGAGATTGCCGGTGACCTCGCCGATCGGCTGGTGAGCATCTGGGTCCCCGGGCCGGACGGACGCAGACCGGTCTACGGTGGCGTGGACCTGCTGCAAAACGATCCAGCGTGGAAGGACAACCTGCTGTTCTATGAGTACTTCCACGGCGACAACGGGGCCGGACTCGGTGCCATGCACCAGACCGGGTGGACCGCTCTGGTCGCGGAGCTCCTCCTGGACCCACCCCGCCATAGCGACAGGATGGTGTTCCAGGACAACGCGGACCCAGGTGCCATGCCAGGACCACAGGAAACGGAGCCGGGAACCCATGTCCAACGAGACTAAGGACCCGGCCCGTGTCCGGAGAGTCATAATCAGCGAGGGCGCTGCGATGGAAGAGAGGGCAGCGGCGGCCCGGCCACCGGGCCTGTCGCCACCGGTAGCCCATCCCTTCATCTACGAGATCAACACATGGGCATGGCTCGAATCAATCAGCGCGGAAGATGGCAAACCAATCGATCTGGGCTCCGTCCCGGAACGGCACTGGGACCAGATTGCCGGTCTGGGTTTCGACTCGGTCTGGTTGATGGGGGTCTGGCGTCGCAGCCCCGCCGGAATCGCGATCGCACTGGCAAATCCGGCCCTGCGGTCCGACTTCCAGGCCGCTCTTCCCGATTGGCGTTCCGAGGATGTCGTCGGGTCGCCGTACTGCGTCAGGGACTATGTGGTCGATGACCGCCTGGGTGGCCCTGCCGGGCTTGCCGCCGCCCGGGAGGCGCTGGCGATGCGGGGTATCCGGTTGATCCTGGACTTCGTGCCCAACCATGTCGCACCGGACCACCCGTGGACCATGGAGACGCCCGAGCTCTTCGTGCAGGGGACGGCCGCGGACCGGGACCGGGATCCCACGTCCTTCCTCGAGGTAGGCGGCCGAGTGCTCGCCAACGGGCGGGACCCCTACTTTCCGGCGTGGCCGGATGTCGTTCAGCTCAACGCCTTCGACCCCGCCCTTCGATCGGCGGCCGTGGAGACAGTGAGATCGATCGCCGATCAGTGCGACGGGGTGCGATGCGACATGGCGATGTTGGTCATGAACGACGTTTTTGCCCGCACGTGGGGTGTTCGGGTCGGTCCTGCACCGAGCACGGAGTACTGGCCAACGCTGATCACCGCCGTCCGTGAAACCCACCCCGGTTTCGAATTCCTCGCCGAAGCCTATTGGGACCTTGAGTGGTCCTTGATGCAGCAAGGCTTCGATTACTGCTACGACAAGCGTTTGTATGACCGTCTTCTCGGTAGTAGTGCCGACGAGGTGCGGCTACACCTGCTGGCCGAGCGCCCGTATCAGAACGCCCTTGTGCGGTTCGTGGAGAATCACGACGAGCCCCGGGCCGCCGCGGCGTTCGGGCCCGGCCGTACACGGGCAGCGGCGGTGGCCGCACTGACCCAGACCGGGGCACGGCTCATTCACCACGGGCAACTGTCGGGGCGGCGGGTACGCCTTCCGGTGTTTCTCGGTCGTTTCCCCGCCGAGCCGGTCGATGACCAGCTCGCGGAATTCTACCGCCGGCTTCTGGCGGCTGTCGCCGACCCGACCTTTCGGGACGGGCACTGGCAAACGTGTGAACGGTCCGGGTGGCCGGGCGAGAACAGCTTCGAAAACCTCGTCGCCTGGAGCTGGGACGGCGCCACCAGGTGGCTGATCGTCGTGAATCTCAGCGACGCGCCCGCCACAGGTCACGTGAAAGCACCGTGGCCGGACCTGCGTGGTCACCGGTGGCAGCTGACCGACCCCACCCGGGACATGAGTTTCGACCGCGCCGGTGACGATCTCGTCGACGGGCTGTTCATCGGACTTGACGCATGGCAATGGCATTTGCTCCGCATCGACCGATCGCCAGACCGCGCTGACCATGACTGACGGGGCCCCTGGGCGACCGCCGTCGTGCCGTCCGGCGAGACGGTCGACGGTCGCCACGCTCTCACTCCAGCGATCCGCCGTCGGGTCCGTCTAAGGCTTGCGGTTGCGGTGTACCCGCGTCAGCCCGGTCGGATGTGTCGGGCCCGGTGTTTCACCGTTGCCCTGGGTCAATGGCCGGGTCCCGTAATGATCTTCTTTCGTTCGGATTCGTGCGCGCCGCCCTTCTTCGCCAGCGTGGCGCACGCCTCTTCGATGTCTCGGGCGAGCGTGTCGACGTGTTCGCGGCTCATCGTTTCCTTGACCAGGGCCCGCATGATCGTCACGTCTTGGGCATTCGGCGGCAGGGTGTAGGCCGGCACCATCCAGCCGCGCTCGGCCGAGAGCTGCCAGGCAATGTCGAATTCGTTGTACCCAGTGTCGGCGGCGAGCCGGAACGCGACCAGGGGAAGTTGCTCCTCGTCGGGGCCGATGATCTCGAACCGGCCCATGGCGTCCAACTTCTCGGCGAGGACGCGGGCATTGGTCTGCATGTTTTGCATGATGTAGGTGTATCCGGCGCGACCGTAGCGCACGAAGTTGTAGTACTGCGCGAGAACCATCGACGAGCCGGTGGAGAAGTTCAGGGTGAAGGTCGAGTCGGTCTTGCCGAGGTAGTTCTCCTCGAAGACGAGGTCCTTGGCCAGGTCGGCCTTCTCCCGGAAGATCAGCCAGCCGATCCCGGGATAGACCAGTCCGAACTTGTGCCCGGAGACATTGATCGAGCGGACCTGCTCGAGCCGGAAGTCCCACTCAGAGTCCGGGTAGAGGAAGGGCCAGACAAACCCCCCACTGGCCCCGTCCACATGCAACGGCACATCAAGGCCTCGCTCACGCTTGATCCGTAGCAGCAGGTCGTTGATGCCAACGATGTCGTCCTTGTGCCCGGTGAACGTCGTACCCAGCACGGCAGCGACACCGATGGTGTTCTCATCGACATGGGCCTGCACGTCATCCGGGCCGATCGTGTACTTCCCCGGCTGCAGTGGCACGATCCTCGGCTCGACGTCGAAGTAGCGGCAGAACTTCTCCCACACGACATGCACGTCGCCGCCGAACACCAGGTTCGGGCTCGACGTCGACGCGCCGGCGGCCTCGCGGCGCTTGCGCCAGTTCCACTTCAGGGACAGACCGCCGAGCATGATCGCCTCGGACGATCCCTGGGTCCGGGCTCCCGTCGTCTCGCCGGGCGCGTGGAAGAGGTCGGCGAGCATCCGAATGCAGCGCTGCTCGATCTCGGCCGTGCGGGGATATTCGGCGTGGTCGATGAAATTGCGGTGCAGGTTCGCGGCGATGATCTGCTGGGCCTGCGGCTCCATCCAGGTCGTCACGAAGGTCGCCAGGTTCCGGGCTGGATCACCCTCCAGTGCCAGGTCCTCCGATACCAGCCGCAAAGCGTCCTGAGCAGGAATACCGGTCTCCGGAAACTCCCGGCTCGGAACCTCCTGGGTCACGAATCGGTTGCCGAACAGCGCCACGTCGGCATCGGCCGGCTGGGAATTTACAGACATCACTTCTCCTTCGGAGACTGTTAAAGAGGGGTTACTTTTGAGTTCCCCGGTCCGCGGGAACCGAGGCGTCGGTGGATTCCGGACTCAGCATCAGAATCGCGCCGGTGAGGAAGCACAGGGCTCCCACGAGTGTGCCGAGATTGGACAGCTCGGCGTTCCAGACATCGCCGCTCGACGGTATGACAAAGGCCGCGACAGCCGAGACGCCGAACGCAACAGAGCCGGCCACATTGATCAGGGCGATCTTCCACGTCCGAGACCGGGGCCGGCCGGCAATGGCGCCGCGACCGGCATCCCGCAACGCGACACCGCTTGCAATGAGGAAGGCGACTGAACCCAGAGCGTCGGGCCGCCACACCCGCTGCTCCGTCAGCGCAGCACTGAGATTGTCCCGCAGTGCATTTCCCGTGCTCCAGTTGAACCACAGTGTGCCGGCAAGTTGAACCGCGCCGGCGAGCCAGCCGAGATTCCGCGGCGCCCACACCCAAAACGAATGGCGCCGCGTGGTACCCGCGTCCGGGAGCGCGTCAACGGCTTGGCGGTACTGCAGGAACGCCGCGCAGGTGAAGAACAGCGAACCGACGAAGAATGTGGCTGCACTCAAGCGCAATCCCACGGCCTCGGCGTATGACGGCACCGCCCCCAAGGCGAACAGACTCGAACCAATGATGAACAACCAGGCGGTCCACCGGCCCCGTGCGGTCGAACGGCCCGCGCGCGGGATCTCAGTTGGGTGATCAGCCCTCGAAGGGGCCCGATGCTGGACGCTGCCGACATCGTCGGGCGCCACGGGGGCCTTCGGGCCCGGGACCGGGAGCACATTGGTGATCACGAAGGCCACCGCCACGGCCACCACCACCTGGGGTGTTACGGCCACACCGTCCACTCCCAGCAGCAGCGTGGCCAGCAGCGTCGATGTCAACGGCAGCCGCAGCATAGTTGCGCACATGGCGCCTATGCCCATGCCGATTGCTGCCGCGAGATTCATTCCGGGCAACCCGCTGGCAGCAATGCCGAGCGCCGCGCCGATGAACATCGACGGGAACACCGGCCCACCACGAAATGCGCTCAGCGAGAGCCCGTAGACCAAGGTCTTACAAGCGATCAGCAGGACCAGCACAGCAAGCGAGTAGCCCGCGGCGTCTTCGACCAGCTCCGGAAGTGCGTCCTGCCCCGAGAACAACACCTGCGTGAAGCTGCGCCCGGAGATCAACTGGTACGCCATCGCGGTGAGACCGATCAGCAAGCCGAGCGTTGACGTCACCAACACCCGGTTCAGATGCACGACCGGACGAAGCGACAGCGCGACCCAGCGGATCAACCATCCCAACAGGGCGCCGACCGCGCCCATAATCACCGCCCAGCCCAACGTCGCCAACGTTGGAGGCACCGCGGGCGGCACTACGGGCAGCGCCAGCGAGAAGGTGCCCAACCCGGTCCAGCCGTCCAAGCCGACGAAGACCAGCGCCCCTACGCCAGAAGCGAGCAGCCCGGGCAGGGCCATCAGACTCAGCGTCATTCCCCCGATCCCGGCGGCCTCCATGATCAGGAATGCACCGAGCACGGGAGACCCGAGCAGGGTACTGATCGCTGCGAAGCTGCCAGCCGACGCCATGATCGTCCGGGCCATGGGCGGAGCGTCTTTCTTCACCAGGTGCACCGCCAACGCCCCGAGGCCGCCACCGATCGCGATCAACGGCCCCTCGGGCCCGAGCACCGCACCCAGGCTGAGCGTGGTCAGCGCCGCGAGAACGATGCCCACGAGCTCCCGACCGCTGGCCGGACCGCCGCCGGTCTTGAATCCGAAAGCGGGTGAGTGGCCGCCGGTTCCCGGCAGATACCGGATGGTCAACGCCGTCAACAGCCCACACAGCACCAACCACGGAACCGGCCACCACGCGGGAACAGGACCCCCGAGGAGTTGATTCGGCAGCCCGACGAAGACGAACCGCTGGAGTGCCGCGACCAAAGCGAGAAAACCGTACGCAATGATCGAGATGGGAACGCCCAGGACCGCTGCCAGCACGAGCGCAGCGATGTACTGCCTGGAACGAATCACGGCGACCGGATCGATACTGGGCGGCGACGCGGCAGGCTCGCTCATTCCCGGCAACCCTCCTCGCCTATGACGATTCGGGTCACTCCGAATGTCCTTCTTCCAGATCGGGTCGACTTGCCCAACCGGCCACACCGCGGGAGAGCGGGTTCGGTGCGCCCGTGGTAATAGTTGAGCATCCCTTCTCCTTCCTGGCCGTCCGCTGGACGGCGGGAGCCTTCAGTGAGTTTGCACAAGCTATCGGGCCGGTCAATCACATGTTCTCCAAGCTAGCGCTTCCAGTGGGGGCAGTCTTCACCCAATGCGGGTGAAAAAGAACCAAAAAACACCGACGTCCGTTGCGGACGTCTTTCTGTCGCCGACATTGTGGACCCCGAGTCGCTGCAGAAAGTGCGCGCCAGCAAGCAAGCAGGCTGCCAAGGCCGTCATCAAAGCCGCGAAGGCATCCGAGCGCTGATAAGACTGGCATGACCCAAAGGGTTCCGTGAGGTTCGTTGATCTGGCCGGGCCCTTGTCGACAGCATTCTGAACCCGAGGGGAAGCACCTTCTCCGATCTCTTCACGAATAAGGCCGCTTCGGAGCCGCCGGGACAAGTGAGCACGGTTAACGGCCTGGCGTATGCACCGGTTCTACGGGCAGAGATCACCGGTGTGCTGATACCACGCGACTGCCCTGCCTGTAACGGCAGAATAACGCCGGAATCCTACGCTTTTTGTAGCCACCCAGCCCGCACGTTTTCGGTCGACGGCAGATGACAGGAAACCAACGAAACAAAGGCTCACGAACTTCCCTCACCAATGATGAATTCAGGAACAGAAGCGGAGAAAAACTGATGACAAGCAACGCAAACCAGCTCCAGGATGCACTACGGGAAATTTCAAACATAACCGCGCGCTTCACCGGCACCGGAGCGGACCCGGGCGCGGAATATTCCAGTGACGGCGAGGTCGACGTAAATACCGGCTGCCGGATCATGCCATTGCCCGATCGGCTGTGGGAGAAAGCGGCCAAAGCGGCAATGCGGATAAATCCGGTGAATGCGCCGCTGCAGATGCTCTCCCTCGGCGACACGCCCGTCCTCGAACCAATGCGGCTCACCCTCTTCGTAAGCAAATACTGGGGTCCGCAGCCAAAGCAGTTGTCGGTGAGCTTCATGGAGAACACACCGTCAGAGCTGCGAACCCGCATCGTCAGCCATCTCAATGCCTGGTCGAACACCGCAGGCGCAGGCATCTCATTCGCCCAGACTTCCGGAACCGGCGATGTGCGTATATCCCGGGGCTCTGGAGGGTATTACTCCTATCTCGGAACCGACATCAAGTTCATCCCGCCCAACAGGCAGACCATGAACCTGCAGGGTTTCACTATGAACACTCCGGAAAGTGAGTACAAAAGGGTGATCCGCCACGAGGCCGGACATACGCTTGGGTTTCCGCACGAGCACATGCGCAAGGCCCTCGTGGACCGCATCGATCCCGCGAAGGCCTACCCATATTTCCTCAGGACCCAGGGCTGGGACCAGGCGATGGTCGACCAGCAGGTCCTGACTCCGCTGGGAGGCAACTCAATCATCGGCACAGAGCCGGACCAAGACTCGATCATGTGCTACCAACTGCCCGGCGAGATCACATTTGACGGCCAACCGATCCGCGGCGGGCTGGACATCAACGCCACCGACGCCGCTTTCGCCGCATTGATCTACCCCAAGGTCCTTCGCTCAACGGTGGACAACGGGCAGGCGAAGGCGGCGTCCAGTCGGATTGACTGGGACCCGTCGGAGGACGTGAACGTCTGACATGACCGACTCGCCGGCGGAAAGCGGCGCGTCCTCCAGACACGAGTCCGCGACGTGAGCCGGCTGATCAGTATCCAGCCCCGTCAGCAGGACCTGCCCGCGGAACTGGTGGTGGGGGTCGGTGACGTTCTCCAGTTTGCAGCCACGGGCGGTCACCTCCGGACCGGAACTGCCATCGAACTCATCGGAATTCTTAACGACAGCGTGGTCGGGACAAACGGCCAGGTGCTCAGCCCGCTCGGAGCCCCTGGCACGGTCCTTTTCCGCGCCGTCGAGACGGGGCGGGCAGTCCTCGACATCGTGACCGGCGACCCATGGCAGTCCCCTATCACCCTGACGGTGAACGTGCGTGTGGAGTAAAGACCCGGACCCGGCCAACGTACACAGGTTAAAGCCAAGACCCCCTCTCGCGAGGGGTCTTAGTCGTATCGCAAACACTGCGCCCGAGGTGGGAGTCGAACTGCATTCCAGCCTCTGCAAACACTGGACTCCCCGGAAACATAAGGAATCCGGCCCTTCGCCCCGGGCGAAAGCCCATGTGAGCGGAGCTTCCCGTCCTATTCCCCGGACGCTAGGCTTCTGGGAAACGATGTGACCAGCCGCGGGTTCTTGGCTTGCTCATGGCCCCTGGCGGGCCCCTCCGTTGCGCAAGAAAGGATTTCCTATGCCGGACTCCAGCGTCGAAGGGATCACACGCTCCTACATCCAGGCCGTTGGCTCCCACGATATGGACGCCCTTGGAAGCCTGCTCGGTGAGGATCTCGTAGCCACCTTCGCCGGTACGACGCTCGACAAGGCCGGGTGGACCATGGCGCTCAAGCGCCTTCTCCCGGCGCTGGTCCGCAACGACATCCGGGAGGTCTTCACCGCGCAGGACCGTGCCTGCGTCGTGTACGACTTCATCACCGATACGGCTGCTGGCGCCATCAGGTGTATCGAGCTGCTCACCATCAACGCAGACAAAATCCGCGAGATCGAACTTGTCCTGGATCGAGTGGCCTTCGCCCCCGTCAATGAAGCCCTGAGCATACGGGGGCCATCGGCCCAATAAGGATCCCCATCACCGACGACGTCGTCGAAATGGCCCGCTCTACCCTCATCACCGGCATCGCCTAGAACCGCCAAAGCGAGCTGTAAATATTGGGCCGCTACGGAGTTTTCAGACCGTAGGCCCCTCCGCCACCGAGGTTCCGTTGACGGGCTCGGAGCGGGCGGCAGCAAGTCCAGCGGGCAGGGCCTACCCCACCCCCGCACCGGCCCCCACCGGCAGCAGACGCCGAAACAAGCAATTTCATCAGTACAGAAAGACACACAGACAGACTGAGGCACGCCAAGACAGACAATGCAACCAAGGTTGCGACGCAGGCACACTGGGCATGCCAGTAACGGCTCGGTAACGGGGTGACTGCTGTACTTGCTGCAGCCGCTTACGGCTCCCCCTCCCCCCAGAGCGAAAGGATCAACGCGATGTCCTCCGAAGTTGAAGCGAACAGTGCTGCGGTCGTCATCCAGGTCGGCGACAGCGAGCCAGAGGTCCACGACGGTGTCTCGACGGAAGAAGTCGTCGATATCGTCGCACGTGCTGACGAAGGTATCGCTCAGCGTCTCAAGGCCGCAGAGGATCGGGTGAACGCTATCCGTGCGGAGGTGGTGGGCGATCCCGACATGACCGTGGAGTACTTCCTAATGCAGCGGGCGCAGAGCCGTGTAGGTGAGCTTCTCAGCCACGACCTTGAGCATTTAGACCCCGAGGAGCATCGTGCCCGGGTAGACCAGTACCACCGATATGCGGAGGTCGGATCGGCGCTCCTCTACCGCGATCGCGACTTCCACGGCGGGTCGAAGTTCTTTACCGTCACTTGGCCGAACTTCAAGTGGTGGCCCTACAAGTTCAACGACGCCGCGTCGTCGGCCAAGGCATGGGGCGGCAACATCCTGTTCCAGCACACGTGGTACGGGGGTCGTCGTCTGTACCTTATCGGGCTGCCGTATGTCGAGTTCCCGGATCTTGGCCGCTTTGAATTCAACGATATGGCCAGCTCGTTTGTGTCCTTGCCTTGATGCATTCCTGCCAGGAGCCAGCTCTTTAGACGCGGAAGGCCAGCCCAAAAGGGGCCGGCCTTCCGCTTGTATGCCCAGCACGGTGTCATTTTCAGGAGTCGCCCGCACCAGTTCACGAGGCCAGATGGCGCGGGTGCACGGATTTGCTGAGACTTCGAAGGAATCGTCGGTTTCCGGACCAAGAACCAAGCCGACATTCTCTTGTCGCGCCTGAACGGACCCGTCACGGCCGCCCTCGACACACTGACCTCCGTCGTAGCGGACGCCGGCATCCAGAACGCGGCTCCGTGAGCTCCTGCAACTGGGCACAACGGGACGTTGACCACGTAGTTGCGGCATGCCGCCATCTGGCGGCCAAGCTCCGACCCTGAGAACGCGCACCCCCATCGCGCATGGAATCACGGCACTCCGAGCGCGGGTTGGACACCTTTGGCCGGCGGCGGCTGGGCGGCATTGCCCATCAGCTGGCTCCGGAAATCGAAGCCCGCACCGGCGTTGAGACCCGCGCTGCCATCCGGGGTATCCAGCCCCTCCACGACCGCACTATCCGGGAAACACGGGCCTGAGCCATCGCGTTCGGTCCTGAATTGCACCGGCAGCTGACCCGAACGGTTCAACCCCGGCAATTGCCCGCCGCGCAGCAGCCCCGCCCGTTGGCAGGAATGACAGACGCGGCAACGCACGAAGCCTGGACTTCGACCCGTCGATACACATCCGCGCCGACAGGGACAAGACGCCGGAAGAAGGAACCCGGTTTCATCTGACCGTGCAACGGTGCCCGGAAATGCCATCCTGACTGGCCTTCCGATGACCGGCCCGGCCATGCCCGAAAGAACGAAGAACTGCCCGACTCCCTCGTGGTTAACGGAAGCTCCCAAAAAGGAGGAACCGGCGTCGACAACGGCGCTGGCCCCGGCGTAGGCTGGCAGCATCGGCGCATGTGCCCGGTGACTCTGCGTCGATACCTCAATCGATGAAGGAGGACCAATGAGTGCCGTACGTGAATTCATGAGTACGGATGCACAGTGCATCAAGGAGAACCAGTCCCTCGTAGATGCCGCACGGATCATGCTGAATCTGGACTGCGGATCGTTGCCGATCTGTGGTGACGACGGCAAGTTGAAGGGCATGATCACTGACCGAGACATCGTGCTCAGGTGCGTTGCCTTGGGCCGTGATCCACGCGAGATGATGGCCCGCGACCTCGCCACCGGTGCGCCCCACTGGATTGACGCCGATGCGAACGTTGATGCCGCCATCGAAATGATGGAGAAGTACCAAGTCCGGCGGCTCCCGGTCATTGCTGACCACAAGTTGGTCGGCATAATCAGCCAGGGTGACATCGCGCGCAACTACTCGGAGGAGCGTGTGGGCGAACTGGTAGAGCACATTTCGGAACGCAAACGCCTGCAATCGAGCAGTTCATAAAGTCAGGCAATTCATCAGCAAGCAAGCGCCACGGAGTAAACTCCGTGGCGCTATTTTGTGCCCGCATGGCCCTGTCCGAGGCTTACACGGGTAAATGAATTCAGGTGATTTTTGGGGGGGGTTCCTAGCTCCGCACGACCTTTGTCCGGCACCGGGGCGACCTTCCCTCAGCGGCCTTCGCCGTGTGCGATGAGGTCGCCTTGGCGCGCTCATGGCCCTGAAGGAACAGTGGTTCTCATGCCCGGAGGACATCTCCATTATTGGCATTGACGATCATCCGATGAGCTGGGTGCTCGGCCTGACCACCGTCGCCCAACCAGTTGCCGACGAAGCGGCCTTTGCAGCGTTCCTGCTCCTCGATCGGCTGCAGAAACCTGACGACGCCGGGGCACCCGGCGGTCAACTGCTGTCGACGGCCTTGGTGGATCGCACTACCGCCAGAATCGCGCCTGACTACCGGATCATTGTCATCGCCGGCGCAGGAAACCGGGGCCTGGACCTCAACTCGGAGGCCGAGGCGCTCTGTACCGGGCTACCGGTGTTCCGTCCGGACTGCTCGGCCCGCTCAGTCCCGTGGCTGTACGGCGTGATGATCCCGATGCGTTATCGGCTAGCCCGCTGACACATCGATTAGCACCTTGCCGACGATGCTCTCTTCCACCGCCGTGTGGGCCGCAGCAGTGTCAGCCAGGTCAAAGCGATGCAGCGGCAGACCTGCAGCCTCTCCCACCGGAAGGGCGCCGTCGACGATGGCCGCATTGATGTCCTCGGCGGCGGCTTGCACCGCCGCCATGCCAACGGTGTAGAGCAGCACGAACTGGTAGCGGACGTTGAGGCTGAAATGCCTGCGCACGTCCAGGCTCAGCTGATCGCCGCCGTTGTTGGCGTAGACGGCGACGGAGCCGCGGTTGCGGATCACTGCCAGGTCGAGTTCCGCGTTCTGAGCGGGCGCCACCTCCACGATCTGGTCGACGCCGTTGGGAGCGATCCGGCGGATCGCCGCGGCCGCATGGGTTTCCCGGTAATTAATGACATGATCAGCGCCGGCGGCCGAGACCAGCGCAGCCTTCGCCGGTCCGCTTACGGTCGTGATCACCACGGCGCCGGCCCACTTGGCGAGCTGGATCGCCGCATGGCCCACAGCGCCGGCCCCTCCAGCGACGAGAACCACCTTGCCGTCCAGGCTTCCCGGGTGCAGCCGCCGCGGGCCGTCCTCGGCGATGGTCAGGGTCCGGTGGGCGGTGACCGCAGGAACGCCCAGGCTGGCGCCGAGGTCGAACCCGGCGTTCTCCGGCAGCGGAAAGACCCGCTCGGCCGGCAGCACGGCGAACTCCTGAGCTGTCCCGCCGTCGGCGCGCTGGTAGGCGGCCAAGGCCAGCCAGACCCTGTCACCGACGTTGAGATGCTCGACGCCGGGTCCGACGGCGTCCACCACTCCGGCGCCGTCTTGGTTCGGCACGACCTCCGCGAAGGGCAAGGGCTCGCCCGGTTTGGTGCCGCGGCGCGACTTCCAGTCGGTGGGGTTCACCGCGGAGACCATGATCCGCACGCGCGCCTCCCCGCGCCCCGGGTCGCGGATCTCGCGGTCGACGAGCTCGAGAACAGACGGATCACCGGTGGCACGGTACACGATTGCTTTCATACTCAGACCCAACGCCGACCCCGACCGAAAATTCCCGCCCAGTGCCGGACCAGATGCGGGCAACGGGCCCTCCTGGCCCCAGAACCCACCATGCCCGGCGCCGAACCCGCACTTCAATACGCCGCCCTGGGCCGTGAGCAAACACCACGCGGCGCAACCCATGGGCGTCCTGCAACTGCCCAACCTCGACAAGCGTAGAGGCGGCATGTTCTTTGGGTGGGTGTCCTCCTCACGTGGGGCGGGGCGGCACCTGTATCGGTGTCCCTTCTCCCCCACCATGCCGTTGCTGCTAGTAGAGGCGAGCGGATCGGCCGGCCTATTGTGGTCGATCCGGCGAAACTCGGCTATGGCGCCTACCTTCGCGACCGGGACCTGTCCATCTCCGAGATAGTCAAAGCAGGTTCATATACGCGCTCTAGCCTCTGCCGTCACCTGTCACCTCGCCCCCGGACGCGCGCTGACCACGGAGAACCAGCAGGGCGACTAAGATAACGGCTCCCAGCGCCCGCGGCGGTTGGTACACACGATTTCGAAGAGCGCCCACTGACGGTCGAGCTCAGTCCCAGGCACCGTCCGGCGGTCTGCTCATGAGTCGGATTTGCGAGTAGATTGTTCACATGCGCTGAGGGTCCCTCGTATCAGCGAAACGAGCACGTGGACAAGGATCCGGATGGGCCGGCCGTACCGCATTGACACTCACCAGCACATCGTTCCGCCTGGGTATGCGCGCTGGATGCTTGAAAAGGGCATCCGCCCCGGCGGCATTGGCCTGCCGTCGTGGTCCGAGCGCTCAGCGTTGAAGTTCATGGACAGGCACGACGTGCAGACCGGCATCTTGTCCCTGTCCACGCCCGGCGTGTACTTCGGGGACGCTGCGGAGGCACGGCGGCGGGCGCGGGAGATCAACGAATACAGTGCAGAGGTGGTCGCGGCCCGGCCTGAGCGGTTCGGGTTCTTCGCGACGCTCACGCTGCCGGACGTGCAAGGCGCCCTGGCGGAGGCCCAGTACGCCCTGGACACCCTGCTCGCGGACGGGATCGTATTGCTGGCCAACAACGCCGGCCGCTATCTGGGCAATCCTGGCTTTGAGCCTCTGTTGGAGTTCCTGCACCACCGCCGGGCCGTAGTGTTCATCCACCCCGCTGAACTGCCCGCTCCGGCGGTTCCGGGCATACCCGCCTTTGCCGCAGATTTCTTGCTCGACACCACCCGCACCGCTATCAGCCTTATCCTGTCCGGTGCGATGGAAAAGTTCTCGGGAATCAGGTTCATCCTGGCCCACGCGGGCGGCTTCGTGCCTTACATCGCCTACAGGATCCTGCTGACGATGCTCAACAATAAGGACCTGGCCCTCAGCGCGCTGGCGGCGCTGGGAGATAAGAAGCAGTCCATCTTGCGGCGGTTTTATTACGACGTGGCCCTATCCGCCAGCCCGGCGGCCCTGCCCAGCCTGCTCGAGGTAGCTGACCCGGGCCGCATCACTTACGGAACTGACTTCCCGTTCGCACCCTCTGCGGCGATCGATTTCCTGAATATGGAGTATGAGAATTATCCGCTGGACCCCTCCGTGCGCGCGGCGATAGACCGCGGCAATTCCGAGGCGCTTTTTCCCCGGCTGAGGCCTGAGCAGACTTAGTTCATATTGTGCGCGTTGCGCTCCCTGGCAGGCGGGGTTCCGGTGGAGATCTTCCTGTCTCTATGGCTCGTAGCCGTTTTTCGCAGCGAGGACCTTTCCACCCGGTGCGTCGCTGCATGTTGGCTGGAAGGGCCTTGGCAGGTGGGGCAGCCTTGTTGACGGGTGAGGCCGGCCTTGTTAGGGGCCGGCCTCTGTTTTCCCTCAGGGGTGGAACCCGGCAGATAACCGCGCCGTCGTGTCCTTATCCGGCGATCATGTCGCGTCTCTCAATGAGCTGTCGGGTCATCGCGGGGTGGCGGGCGGCCAATCCTACGGAGCCGTAACGAGGTTAGTCGTCCGGCCACAGCAACAAAGCCATACCCGCGTCCCTCGGGTAGCCACGACCCTACAACGGCCGCGGAAAACTATCCGGCAACAACATAAGGACAGCCGTTGCTTACACCCGCCACTATGGGCTCGTCGAACTTAGGGACCATGCCAGCTCTCGCTTCCTGTGGTTCGAGACTCAGGATACAAAGCGTGTGTCCAGCACCGAGCATGGCTAGATCAATGGAGAAATGGAACCAGAGGTACCAAAATTGGGTTTGGGCAAGGCCACCTAGGCTGCGCCGGGATCGCCAAAGCAACGCGAATAGCCAAGCCGCTGCCCAGAATGAGACCGCGCAGCTCTGGACACCAGCTACATCGGAGTCGGCCACTGCTGAGGGGTGTCTCCATATGGAGATACCCCTCAGAAAGCCCTCCTAAAACCAGCACGCGCATTAGATGACGCAGGAGAATTGCAGTAGTGAAAGTTCTATTCCTCGACATCGATGGAGTCGTCAACCGGGTGGGTACGCGACAGAGCTTTCGCGGCTTCATGGGCATCGATCCTTTCCTGGCGTCCAAGGTCAGCAAGATCATCCTCGACACTGACGCAGCCATTGTTCTTACGTCGACATGGCGGATCTTCAAAGGCGGCCGTGAAGAAGTTGATCGACAGGTCTATAAGACCTTTGACGTTACTCCGACAGCAGACACAGGTTTTCGTGGCGAGGAGGTGAAGATGTGGCTGGACCAGCATCCGGACGTTACGCGATATGCCATTCTCGATGATGACACTGACTTCTATGCCGCTCAGCCGCTCTTCAAGACCAACTGGCAAACGGGAATCACCGACGAGATTGCGCAGCAGATATCCGAATATCTAAACAGTGAGGAGAGAGCCGATGAGTGAGCGTTCAACTTGGTCACCAGCACCTAAGCCCTCTTTCACAACAAGTTCTAAGTTCGAGGAACCGACGCTAGAAAGTCTGACCACTTGGAACGGCAACCAGCGTCGCTACGAGGATTGGGTTTTGGCCTACAACGACGGTCTGGCATTGGCCCCAAGGTGGTTCGCCGTCAATCATATGCGTATTGTCTGCGCCTGAATCATGGGACTAGCCTTGGTCCTGAAAGGCTGAGGCTTTTCTCTTGCCCAAAACTAAAAAGACCCCGCACCTCAGAGATTTACTCGATCCGGGATGCGCGGTCGCGTTGATAGATATACGTGGAGGCTCATGCTGCCACGTAATGCCATCGCCTCGTGGATGAGACCTGTGCCAAGCTGGCGTCCTGCGGATGCCGGTATTGCTGTACTGAAGAAGATCCACGCGTGGGCGCCACGTCCCGATTGGGATACTTCCAACGCTGCAGCAATTCCCGAAAGCGAGCAGCCCAACTTACGCCAACGCATCCAGCATTGCGGCGCCTCCGTCAAAGTCCGCCGCCACCCACCAACAGGTGTCCTGTTCAGTCAAGGGACAGAGGCCAATGTGCTGCACTCCGCGCAAATGATCCGCGACAACGAACGGAGTCAGCGGCAGGAAGTTGGCGCCCGCGATATTTCCCCCTGCGCCAACGATCGGCGATTTCGTCAGGCCTGGGGTCCTCTTCGTGCCAGCCCACCCAGGCCGATGACGTCAGCTTGAGCGTGGGCGTGGCCAGGTCTTCGTCCCACAGGACCAGGTCCTGCTGGCGGTTGAGGTGGAACAGCAGTGCCAGGTGGTGTACCAGTGAAATCATGGGGTGTCGTCCTTCCAGGCGGAGTGCAGCAGCCGTTCCAGGTCCGCGGCGTCGATGCTGCGGGGGTTCGACGGCGGCACATGGGGCAGTATGAGGTCCACAGATTCGGCGATGCGGTCTTCTCGAAGTCCGAGTTCCTGCAGGGTAAGCGGGGCGTCGAGTGATTTGTAAAGGCGTTGCAGCCCGGTGACGGCGCCCGCGCTGTCCAGCGCGGCCCCGATGCGTGCTTCCGCTTCCGGCGCCGCGGCCACGTTGAAGGCAGTAACGTGCGGAAGCATCACGGCGTGCGTCTGGGCGTGCGGAAGATTGAAGGTTCCGCCCAGGACGTGGCAGATCTTGTGCCGTCGCGGCCAGGAAGGCTCCTCTCAGGGCCTGTTCCCGGCCCGCCGCACCGAGGGGGTCTGCCTTGATAGCCGGCAGTCCGCGGGCGAGCAGGCGCATGGCCTCACTGGCGAGTGCTGCGTTCACGGGATCGGCGCGGGGTGCCCAGAGCGCATCGATGCAGTACGCCAAGGCGTTCAAACCGGAGGCCACTGACAGTGCCACCGGAAGCGAAAGCGTCAGCCCGACGTCGTAAATCACCGACGCCGGCAGGACGCGGTCGTCGACGCCGGTGGTCTTGCGGTGGTCCACAGTGATCCCCCAGACATTCGTGGCCTCGGAACCTGCATAGCCGGTGGGCACGGCGATGATCGGCAGTCCCGTGGTGAGCGCTACGGCCTTAGCCAGGCCGATGGCGGAGCCGCCGCCGATTGCCACCAGGAGGTCGGCGTTGTGGGAAGCGGCCGCCGCGCGGGCTGCCTCCGCGGCGGCGGCCGGGACATGCTGGAGGACGTCATGATAGCGCAGGGCAACCTTCACGCCGTCGGTGATTGATCCGGCCATGGCGCTGTCCCTGCGGCTGGAAATCACACCCCCGCCGCCTACGCGTAGTCACAGGCACTAGTCCGAAAATGAGATGACCTGCCTGTGGTCGGGGCCAGCGTGTGGGTGTCCGGAGGCGACATGGAGCCTCCGGTGGTCATGAAGATGGGAGT